>CANAQK010000001.1 GCA_947363605.1 uncultured Clostridia bacterium
CAACCGCAAAACATGGCAGATATTACTTCCGACCTTTCAGTTCGGAAGTAATATTGAAGAATTTATGCTATCGTTCCCCAACGACATACCCTCCATATGCCAAATAATCTGCAATACTTAGGAAAGTTAAGATGAATAAAATAAATACAAAAGGACTTATACTGAGGATATTTATCCCTACAGCGGCTTTGAGCTTGAGCTATTTGATATTGGGGCATTTTGGCAGTATACCGCATATTTTATTATTTTGCATTTTAGGGACATTTATTTTAATGCCGATAGAGCTCGGGATGATTCTGAAAGCAAGCAAACGTGAATACGGGAAGTACTCCCTTCAAAGCGCGTTTGCCGGACAAGAAAAGTGCTCGATTTGGAAAGTGCTGATGATTGCGTTTGTGCTTTTCGGAATGGCAGGTCTGCTGTCCGCTTTTATCGCGCCGATTGAAAATCAAGTTTTTGCAGGGATCAGAAGCGATCTGCTTCAGCATTTGCCAAGCGGCTTTGATTGGACAAATTACGAGTATCTGAAAACTTTTTCAAAGCCAATGCTGGTTTTGACTTGCGTCTATTATGGGATTTTCAATGTGTTCATTGGGCCGGTAACAGAGGAATTGTTTTTCAGAGGATATTTAACCTCGCATTATGAAAAGCAAGGGCCGATTACCCCCATCCTAATTGCCGTTTTCTTTTCGCTCTATCACTTTTGGCTTCCTTTCAACAACCTATTCCGCATATCGGCATTTGCGCCGGCTGCATATGCAGCGTATAAGAAAAGGAACTTATACATCAGCCTGTGTTTTCATTGCCTGTGCAATCTCTTTTCGACATTAAGTTTTATATTGGCAGTATTCGCATAAATCGGGATTTATGGAGGGCATATGTCTGGTTTTGGAATGTTTTCATGGTTCAGCTATCAATTACCCATACGGCAACGATTGCAAATGATAAGGAGTTCAGGATTTGATGCGGTATCTCTTTAGTGGGGGATGAATTGCAGGATAAAAATAGTCGACCTGAGATGGCAAGAAAATTGGGACTTGCTCAACCATTTGCTTGAACGCCAGCCAGGTTTTATTCCGTCAGCGTCCCGCTTTTTCTTGCTTTGCCCTTCTGCCAGGGAAAAGAATCCTCCCGAAAATGGTCGCTTTTTCCCAATACCGCAAAGCTGAATCTCTTGACAATATCCCCGTTGATTCTTACAATTAAGAGTAAGAGAAAGCCGCATTTGCGGCACAGAGGGAATGCTCCGCACCTGCCGGACGAAACGGAATCGTCCCGCCTTTCCCGGTCTGCTCTTTTCGGGAAAACAAGCCGAATGAATGGAGGTTTCATCTGAAAGCCCTGCAAAAGCATCCCGCCTTATAGTTAAAGCACCCGCGTGCCCAACACGCCCAGCGGCTCATGGCTGTTCGAGGTCAAAGCAAAATTTTATTGCGGGAAGCGTGCGGATTATAATCGGGCTTTCAACGGCAGGGGTGTCTGCCCCGCTGAAACCGGTTATCTTTTTCATATCCCCCATGCAAAGCCAGCACTAGCTTTGGTGAAAGATAGGGTCGGCGAATCTGTTCCCCTTTTAACATCCCGGGAATACTTTGGCAGTATCCCTATGTCAGTCCGGACAAATAAGTCCCTCGTTCAAAAAACAGGCGGCTGTCTGCCGGACTTTTGAAATTGTTCCAATATGTGAAACAACATCAGTTTTAATCAGGGGGATTTTCTTTTGAGGATTGCAATTGTTGATGATCTGCTGGCCGACCGCCAGCTTTTAGCTGGTTATATCCAGCATTATTTTGACACGGAGGAATCGCTGCATACCGCGCAGATTACATCCTTTAAATCTGGAACCGCCTTCCTTTCCGCATTCCATAAGGGTTTGTTTGATGTCATCTTCTTGGACATTTTTATGCCCGAAATGGACGGAATGGAAACCGCCCGGAAGATCCGGGAGATTGACAGCCACTGTCTGCTGATTTTCTCCAGCGTCAGCTCGGCCCATGCCGTGGAAAGCTTTGGGGTCCGCGCATTTCACTATTTGCTCAAGCCTTATGACTATGAACGGTTCCAAGAAGTCTTTACCCTTTGCCGGCAATCGGTTGTCCTGCAGGACCCGTTTATCGAGGTAAAAGAATCCCGCATTCAGGTCAAAGTGCTGCTTCGTGAAATCATTTATGTGGACTATTCCAATCATTATATCCAGATCCATACCCGCAGCCGTCTGGTAAAAAGCTATATGCCCTTCCGAGCCTTTGCGGATATGCTGTTGGTATATCCGCAATTTTTATATTGCTACCGCAACTGTATCGTAAATATGGACGCGGTGGACCGTATGATTGAAAAGGACTTCCTGATGTGCAACGGGGAACGGATCCCGATCGCCCGCAAAAATTGGATCGCTGTAAAGCAGCGCTTTTCTGATTATACCTTTGAAAAGCTGGGGCGGGGCTCCGGCTAGACAAAAGAAACGGGAGGCTGCCCGGCTGAGCGGGAAGCCTCCCATCCTTGATTTTCTGCTCATACTAAGAACCTGTATGCACAACCATCGAACACGATCTGCCCGGTGCTTTTTCAGGCATCCGGCATCCTCTGATTGTACATACAGGTTCTAATTCTCAATAAAACGGTGCAGTCGTTTTATTGCCAACGCACTTGAAAAGAAGCCAATGCTTCTTTTCAACACTGCAGCATGATGCCGCCAGCGAAGCGGCCATGCGGTAGGGCTTCATAGACGGCGCACAGCGCATTTTATGCCAGGCAAAGCCTGACCCTCAAATCGGGCGCCCAATTTTCAAGTGTGCCGACTATATTGGGCCGCAGAATGCGGTCCGGCGGCGTATCTCGCCATGAATAAAAAGATTTTAATCTTTTTATTCAGAAATAGCATTAAAGCAGGATGTACAGCAGCGCCAATAAAAGCATGGGATCTGCGCCTTCATTCATGAGCAGCAGCCCCACACCCAGCAGCAGCAAAACCTCAGGATCCAGGTTCATCCGGTCAAAAAAACCGGCCATTTCGTTCCCTTTGTTTTCCGGCGGGCCTGGCAGGGAGGACGAGACTTCCGAACCCGCCGGGATTTCCGCTGCGGGTTCCGGAGCAGGAGCCGGCGGGGAATGCGTCCGGTCCGGCTGGCTTTGCCGGATTTTTTCCTGTGAAATCCGCTGCATCTCATGGACCCGGCGCATCGCATCCTTTTGCATGGCAATAATCTGCGCGCTGGTATATTCGCTTTGTCCGGCCACTGCCTTCACCCCCTTGCCTGGGCCCGCTTACAGACCCGCGAAAATCCCGCTTTCCCGCAGAGCGGGCAGCATAGAAAACAGCCGCATCAGGCTGATGGCCTGATCTACCTTCGCCTGCCGCCGCGCCCCGAAATGCGGCTTCAGCGCCAGCAGAAGCTGGCTGTTTTTATCGTTGACGTTCATCTTGGAAAAGATCTGTTGAAGCTTCAGGATCATCCCCATATCAATATTCGGGGCTGTGCTTTCCGCTGTTTGTGTGCCGCCTCCCAGATTGCCGGAAAGCCCGGAAAGCATCCCTGCCAGCGCGGATAGATCCGGGCCCTGGGAAGCCTGCTCCGGCGGGGATGCTGGATTCCCTGCATTCCCCCCAAGCATTGCCGCCAGCCCAGACAAATCCAGCCCACCACCCGTGGGGGAAGCCGCCGAGGAGGAAGGAGGCTCCGCTGGCGGAGGGGATCCCGCATTTCCCTGGTTCAGCATGGCACTGATATTTTTCAGCTGTTCCTGTCCTTCCGGACTGGAGAGTATGTTTTGCAGTTTTGTCATCAGATCGTCCATCACCCGCACCCTTTCCTTCTTTCCGTACCGCGGGAGCAGGCTCCTAAACGGCCGGGAAAACTATTTCATAAACTGCTGAATCAGCTTTTTAGCCTGAGGTGTATTCAGCATCTGCTGTGCCAGCTTCGGATTCCCCAGCACCTGTTCAAGCCGCTGGGCATCCTTGGGGTTCATTTTCTGAAGCAGCTGATCCAGCTTACCGCTGTCAATCGTATTTTTCAGGCTAGCTGGGTCAACCCCGGCTTTCTGCCCAGCCTGACGGATCAGATCGTCCAATTGGCTGTTGTTTTTATAAGTCAACCAAAACACTCCCTTAAAGAATTTGAAGGGCCATCGTCCCTTCTACCTTCAGTTTATGTTGCAGCCCAAAAATAGATACCCTGTTTCCGGGAAATATTTAAAATATCCGCCTTCTTTTTGCTCGATTTGTCAGAAACAAGCCAGACGCCTCCTAAAACGATGTCCATTTCGCCAAATATGGACAAACTTGCATTTTTCTGTTGACTTTTTCCAAGTTCCGCGTTATAATAAGTTTCGTTCTCTGACAAGAGTGAACGCATGGCGGTATAGCTCAGTTGGCTAGAGCATGCGGTTCATACCCGCAGTGTCGTTGGTTCAAATCCGACTACCGCTACCAGAACGGCCCGTTGGTCAAGAGGTCAAGACACCGCCCTTTCACGGCGGAATCGCGAGTTCGATTCTCGCACGGGTCACCATATAAAAGCAGTGGGGCAATCGTTTCGCTGTTTTTGCAGTATAAAATGTCTCTTATTTTAAGTGATGTTTTATTCTGAAGATAATCGGTTCTTTGGAACTGTTCCAGATAAATTTACTCCGCGGCCCCTTGGTCAAGCGGCTAAGACGGCGCCCTCTCACGGCGCAATCGGGAGTTCGATTCTCCCAGGGGTCACCAACGAAAACACGTTTGATGAAACGTGTTTTTTTATTTTTTCGGGCCAAAACCCGGCATCAAAACGCAGCCCATTCCCCTCCCGTGATTCGGAGGAGATCTTCGGGGGCCAGGGATACCTGCGCCCCGATCCTTCCTGCGCTGATATAGATTTCCGGGAAATCCTTGGCTGAAAGGTCCAGGTAAACCCGGAAGTGTTTCTTCATCCCGATTGGGGAGCACCCTCCCCGCAGATAACCGGTCAGCGGGAGCAGCTCCTTGACCGGGATCAGGGCTGCCGATTTTTCATGCAGGCAGTGCGCAGCGATTTTCAAATCCAGTTCCCGTTCCACCGGGATCACACAAACTGCATATTCCCGGCTGGCGCCCTGCAAAACCAGGGTCTTGAACACCTGGGCCGGATTTTCCCCCAGCTTTTCTGCCACCGAACGGCCGTAATCCGAACCGGCTCCTTCCCCCTCCTGCTCGTAAAAATGAGCCTGGTAGGGGATTTTCTTTTGCTCCAGCAGACGCATGACATTGGTCTTCATTTCCTTGTTTTTTGCCGCCATCCGCTCACCTCATTTCGTATGAGGTCCATTTTACACCCAACGCAGGGGTCCTGTCAAATCACGGCCGCCATCACCAGCATTTCCTGAAGCTTGGCATAAATCCCGTCCAGATCCTCCACCGGCAGCGGATTCGTCCCCTTCCCGATTTCGATTGTAAAGCCAGGCCGCTGAAAACGCTCGATAAAATAGTCCTTGCATCCCCCATGGGAAAACAGCCCGGCGTTTTCCACCAGCCGGTAGCCGCTCGCCTTACTGAGCATTTGGGCCAGATAACGGCTCCGGGCAGGCGTCCGCTCCCCATATTCCCAGAAAATTTCCTCCCCCTGGGAATGGAAGGCATAGAGGGTTTCCACCCGGCAGCTTCGAAGAAAGCTGACAATTGCACGGCTTTCCGGCTCGCTGTGGGCAAACAGGCCGCCATATTGCCGGGGAGAGGGCTGGTCAATTCCCTGTTCCTGCTCCATAGCACGAAGCTGGGCAAACCCGGCGTCAAAGTTATGGTTCAGGTCCACTCCCCGGGCATTGGCCTGCCATAAAGCCGGATTCGCCGCCTGGATCCGAGCCGCGGTATCCGCATACCGTCCCGCTGAAGCGGCCCCCTCCAGCGCAATGCTGATCCCATCCGGGTTCACCATCGGCAGGATGGTCAGCCCACGCTGATTCAGGTCCGCCCCGATCCGGACACCGGCCAAAGCCTTCCCCTGCTGCCAGGCCTCCGCCAGATCCTCGGTAAACCGGAGCAGCAGCTGTACCGTCAGCCATTCCTGCGCGTGAAACCCACCTGCAAAGAGGGTACAGGGATTCGGAGCCCCCAAGGAAACCGCGTACAGCTGCCGTCCGCAGAGGGACTGCCCCACCGAGCTGAGCTGCAAAAACGGGTAGGCTTTTTTTAACGACTGCAATTTCTTGAGATAGCGTTCATAGGTCGGCGGGGCCGTGTAGAAATCAGGCTGCATGAGGAACTCCTTTACCGGTGTTTTTGAGGGAAGCTGCACTCCCTTAACCCTTTCCCTCTATTCTATGGCGGCAAAAACAGAAATATGTTGATTTCCTCCCAGCTTCTGGGCTATAATAGAGGAAAAGATTCCCTCCCGTTTTGCGGGTGGGGGAAGGAGTGCAGAAGCTTGAAAAAAAATACACAGCTTACAGAAAAAACGGTCGATACCAAACGGATCTATGAAGGGAAGATCCTCAACCTGCGCGTAGACGACATCCTGCTTCCCAACGGGCGTTCGGCCATCCGCGAAGTGGTGGAGCATGGCGGCGCGGCCTGCGTGGTGCCGGTCACAGAAGACGGGATGGTTTATATGGTGCGGCAGTTCCGCTATCCCTTCAACGAAATGGTACTGGAAATCCCCGCCGGGAAGATGGACCCAGGAGAAGTCCCCTCTGATACCGCCAAACGCGAGCTGGAAGAGGAAATCGGCCAGCGCGCCCTGGAATTGACCTATATGGGCGAAATCCGTCCCTCCGTTGCCTATCTGACCGAGATTATCCATATGTATCTGGCCCGTGGCCTAACCCCTACCGCCCAGAAATTGGATGACGACGAATTCCTCCATATAGAGAAATACCCGATTGACGCATTGATCGATATGATTATGGACAATCAGATTTCTGACAGCAAAACCATCGCTGCCATCCTGAAAGCCAAAATCATCCTGGACCGGGAAAAAGCGGTCAAAAGCTAAACCCAAAAGTAAAAACAGGTGGAGCAGGAATTCCTGCCCCACCTGTTTTTTATAATTCCCGCTGCCCAGAGATCAGCGGCATTTCTGTCATCCGAAGACAGGTACAGCCATAAGGGATCAGCCGTTTTTCCTCCGGCTGTCCCAACGGTTCCAGGGAATCCGGATATTTTGCACAGCATCCGCCTGCCCTGCGCCATGGAATCGGAACCATCTGTGCTGTCAGCCAAACCGGAGGACAGTCCGGGTCAAAGGGGAATTTCCCGATCCGGCCGCGGTGAAATTCCAGCGCTGTCCCTGCAAAAGCATAATTCCAGGGGGAAACCGGCCGAAATTGGTAGTCACAATAAGGGAACTTCCGCTCCACCCCATCCCGGACATATTCCAGCCGGGTTTCTTCAGCCTCCAGCCCCAGCGCATAAAGCAGGACTCCCCGCTTGACGCACACCATGCCGCTCGGCCGTGATACCCACTCCGGTGCAAATTGGAACCGAACTTCCAGCCGGGTTTCCTTTTCAAAAAGACGGCGCAGGCGGAAAACCGGGCCGCTGACCGGCCGGCCGTCCAACGCAGAGGAAAGCGCCTTCCCTGGAATGCGGAGATCCAGCTCCAGTTCCACCGGCCGCTCCGGGGAAACGATCAAGGTATAGCCGTCCTCAAACGGGTATTCCGTTTGAAGCTCCAGCCGGACCGCTGTGCCCTCCACACGGCCCTCTGCCGAACAGGGAGCAATCGCGCCAATTCCAAACCCGCCCTCCTTTTTCAACAGGGCCGATAGAGCCAGCTTCGGCCATCCCTGCCCAAAATTGGCCGTACAGCAGCCGAAGTGCGGCTCCAATCCAAACAGATGGGCTTCCCCGCTGTTCGTACGGAACGGCTTTTCCTCCTCCGGAAAGACGCTGCATTCAATCTGGTTCGTCATCTGGTCGTATTGATGCGCCCACATATCCGGCGTAGTAGCTGCCGGAAGCGCATTATAGGCCAGCTCTTCCAAACGGTCTGCCCATTCCGGATCCCCAGTAAGCTGGAACAGGATCTCATAGGAATACATCGCTTCCACCACGGAGCAAAGCTCGCTGCCTTGAAGAGGCCCGGATCCGGACAGGCATTCATCCCCGGTAAAATGCCCGACCGCCATCCCGTGATCCCGCAGCAGCAGCCGGATCATCCGTTTGGCCTCTGCATTCCCATCCTGCCCAGTCAGCCGGGCGTACAGGGCGCTGTATTTTAAACACATCGCCAGGTTGACCACATGGGAAACAAAGCTCCACCGTCCCTTTTCATAAGGACGTTCAAACCGCCAGTACCCAAACAGCTTCTCATAATCGAAGCCCTGAATTTCCAGCTGAAAGGCCAGGTCGAGCATCCATTCCTCAGGGCGGCGTTCGTACAGCCAAAACAGCGGGATCAAGCATTCAAACCAGCGCGCCGCCCCCCAGTTATGCAGGGTGCGCGAGTCCAGATGGTTTTGCAGCTGCCGAAGCGCGCGATAAACTGCCTCCTCTATCCGGGGATCCCCCGTACAATCCTGATAGACCACCAGCACCTTGCAGATCAGGAACAGCGCCCAGAGGTCGTAGCCTTCGCGTTCTTCCTCCAAGCAGGGACAGATCCAACCGTCCTCCTGCTGCCCTTTCAGAATGGCTTCTACATAACGGAGGGCACGCGCCTGCATCCCTTCATCACCCAACAGCCAAGCCAGCGGGATAAAGCCGTCCAGCCAATAGGGAACCCGCTCCCAGCCCTCTTTTTCCCCGCCGATCCACCGGCTGCTTTGGATATCCGGCCACATCTGGTCCAGATGCCCGTTCAGCCCGGCAGCCTGGATCTCCAGCTGGCGTTTCAGCCATCCTGCCGGCCGGCAGCTCCTGGGGGAAAATGGGGTATACACCGCCTGTTTCAACATAAAAATCCTCCGCCCTTTCTCTTTTTATCGGGAAATTTTTATTATAAATTTATTCGGATCCGCCGGATAAAAGCTTTCGGAATCCCCTCCTCGTCACAGCCGGCTGACGAGGGTAAAACACGCCGGCCAACCCTCTCTTTCTTCAAGCAGTCATACCTCTTTTGATTTTGGATCCATTATACACCCTTTTCAAACAGAAGGGAAGCCGTTGATAGGGTATTCTCTGAAAAAATCCGGGAATCCTGCTTCAATAAAGAAGGCAGACGCCCTTCGCCCAACAGCGGAACGGAAGTACCCCTTCTGCCTTATACTAATTCCCGATAAAACGATGCGGTCGTTTTATTGGGCCGCAGAATGCGGTCCGGCGGCGTATCACGCCGCGATAAAAAGATTTTTATCTTTTTATCAAGAAATCGTATTAAAGGAAAATTTCCTCTTGACAAATACCCCATCCGGGTATAAACTAAGAGCAAGATACCCCCAGGGGGTTTATAGTCTGTTTCTGGAAGAAAACGGCATAAAAATCCATGTCCGGCTTGAAGAGAAAAAAGGTTTACGGGGGAAAATAGACGGGATCGGATATCAAGCATAATGAGATCCGCTGCAACGAGAATGGAGGAATCCGGATGAAAGAAGAAGTATACTGCATTGAAGGGATGACCTGCGCAGCCTGCTCCAGCGCCGTGGAACGGGTCACCCGCCGAATGGAGGGCGTGGAGCGCAGTGACGTCAACCTGACTACCAATAAAATGACCATCGTTTATCAGGAAGACCGGGTCACACCCGAGCAAATCATCGCCAAGGTCGAAAAAACCGGCTATGGGATCAAGCCCTATATCCCAGAGCCGCCCGCGGAAGCCGCTGCGCCTCTCCATCCGGAAAAACCAGCCAAGGAGGAGCATTCCGCGCGGAATAACCTCATCGGAGCAGTGATTTTAACCGCTGCCCTGCTCTATATCTCCATGGGGCAGATGTTCGCCTGGAAGCTGCCGGTTCCTGCCTTTCTGGATATGAACCTCTATCCCACCAATTTCGCCCTGACCCAGCTTCTGCTAAGCATCCCGATCCTCTATTTCGGGCGGCGCTTTTTTACCGGCGGCCTGAAAGCGCTGTTCCATCGAAACCCCAATATGGATTCGCTGGTGGCCATCGGGAGCGGCTGTTCGTTTTTATACAGCCTGATCCTGACCTATCAGATTCCCGACAACCCCATGCTGGCCCATCATTTGTACTATGAATCGGCGGCGGTAGTTATCACCTTTATCATGGTGGGAAAATATCTTGAGGGAAACAGCCGGAAAAAAACCAAGGGCGCCATCGAAAAGCTGATGGCTTTAGCACCGGATACCGCCCTTTTGCTGGATAACGGGAATCTGCTTGAGGTTCCGACCTCCAGTCTGAAGGTCGGAGACCGGGTGCTGGTCCGGCCGGGTGCCCGGATCCCACTGGACGGGACTGTGCTGGAAGGAAGCGGCGGGGTTGATGAATCCATGCTGACCGGAGAAAGCCTTCCGGTGGAAAAAACACCGGGCAGCAGCGTGATCGGCGGGAGTGTCAGTTACAATGGCGCGCTGACCGTACAGGTCGAGCGGGTCGGCGCGGATACGACCCTGGCTAAGATTATCCGGATCGTGGAGGACGCCCAGGGCAAAAAGGCGCCCATCTCGAAAATTGCAGACCGGGTTGCCGGCGTTTTTGTACCGGTGGTCATTGCCATCGCGGCGGCAGCGGCCTTGATCTGGACCCTTGCCGGGCAGGATGCCTCCTTTATTCTGCGCGTCTTTACCGCTGTGCTGGTGATCGCCTGCCCCTGTGCGCTGGGTCTGGCTACCCCGACGGCAATCATGGTCGGGACGGGGCTGGGCGCGTCCAACGGGATCCTGATCCGCAGCGGCGAAGCCCTGGAACAGATCCACAAGGCCGATGTCGTGCTGTTGGATAAAACCGGGACCGTCACGGAGGGGAAACCCCAGGTTACCGAGATCATCACCGACGGAGATGCCCATCAGCTCCTCGGGATGGCCGCCTCCGTGGAAACCCTTTCCGACCATCCGCTGGCCAAGGCGATCACCCTCCGGGGCGAGCAGGAGCAAGCGCCCTCTTACTCAGTAAGCGGCTTTGAAAATTTATCCGGCAAAGGCATCCGGGCGGAGCTGACCCTGGAATCTGCCCCCCATCCAATCCTGGTCGGGAACCGCCGGCTGATGGAAGAATCCGGGATAAAGCTGGAAAAGTTCTCCGAGGACGCCAGCCGGCTGTCCCGCCAGGGCCAAACCCCGATGTATGTGGCGCTGGACGGAACGCTCCAGGGGATTATCAGCGTAGCAGACGTTATCAAGGAAACCAGCCGGGAAGCTATCGCCGATTTGCAGAAAATGGGAGTCCGTGTCGTCCTGCTGACTGGCGATAATTCGGCGGCGGCAGGCTATATCGGGGAGCAGGTGGCTGCAGACGAGGTTATTTCGGAGGTGCTCCCGGAGGATAAAGCCGCTATTGTCCAACGGTTCCAAGACGAGGGGCACGTGGTCATGATGGTCGGCGACGGGATCAACGACGCCCCGGCGCTGGTACAGGCGGACATTGGTGCGTCGATCGGCACCGGCAGCGATATTGCCATTGAATCCGGAGATTTGGTCTTGATGAAATCCGATCTGAAGGATATCGGGCGGGCATTCCGGTTAAGTAAATATACAATTCGTAATATCAAGCAAAATTTATTCTGGGCGTTTTGTTATAATACGATTGGCATTCCGATTGCGGCCGGCGTACTCTTCCCCGTCAACGGGATGCTGCTGGATCCCATGTTTGCCGGCCTGGCCATGTCTTTAAGCTCGGTTTGCGTGGTGCTGAACGCGCTCCGCCTGCGGGCGAAGAAGCTCTGACCCCCGGAATCCACCTTATCCAAGTTAGGAGGAGCCTAGATGGATAATAACCAAAACTGCTGTGCCGAGCGCACCAAACACCGGGAAACCGCCGAAATCCAAGCCATGCTCAACCGTCTGAGCCGGATCGAAGGGCAGGTCCGAGGGGTACGCGGGATGGTAGAACGGGACGTTTACTGTATCGACATCCTGACTCAGGTCAGTGCGATTCAGTCGGCTTTAAACGCCTTTTGCAAGACGCTGCTGAGCAGCCATATCAAAAGCTGTGTGGCTGAGGATATAAAAGCAGGCCGGGAGGAAGCAGTAGACGAGCTGCTTTCCACCCTGCAAAAACTAATGAAATGAGAAGGAGGACTCTCTATGACCACCTTAAAAGTGGAAGAAATGCACTGCGGCAAATGTGTGGAGCGGATTACCCGTGTTCTGAACGCAGCCGGGCTGGACTTTGAAGTCTCGCTGGAAAACAAAACGGTTTCGATCAATGGCTGTGAAAACTGCGTCAAAACGGCTATCGCAGAACTGGACGACATCGGATTTACCGCAACAGAGGAATAGTTTTCCACTACAAAAGGACCTTTCTGTGGAAAGAAAGGCTCTTTTCTTTTTGCCCTGCAGCTGCCGGAAAAAATTTTTCCCCTCTATGGTTCAAATTTTCGCCAAAACATCTTGACTTTGGTTTGGAATAGTGATAAAATTTTAACAAATAAAAAGTGAACAAAATATGATTTTTTCGTGGTTTAAGTATTAAATCTTTGTTTACCTATTAAACTTATAAAAAGGGGGAGCCTTGGCAGTGGAAACAGCAGCTGCAAAATTCAACTACAAGTGGTGGGGAAAAGGGGACCTGGACGCAACGTTCGGGGTCTTTTTCGACGGTTTTTCCAAAATCATCTCTGCCATCGGCATCATGCTGTACGTATTCGGGATGCCAGCCAGCCTGGTCATCGGCAAAATCGTCCCCGCAATCGGCGTGGCCACCTTCCTGGGGAACCTCTGGTATTTCTATGAAGCTAAACGGCTGGCGGAAAAGGAAAAACGCCATAATGTCACGGCACAACCCTTTGGGATCGGCGCTTCCCAGCTGACCGGATGGCTTTTCCTGATTATGGGCCCGGTTTACTGGCAGACGGACGACGCGATGCTCGCCTTCCGGGTAGGGCTGACTGCCTGTTTTATCGGAGGGCTGGTCGAAATCCTCGGCGCATTTGCAGGCCGCTGGATCGTGAAGCACGTTCCTCAAAGCGCTCTGCTGGGCAATATGGCTTCCAGCGCACTGGTCTGGCTCTCCATTATCGGGATGTCCACCGTGTTCGACAAGCCGGAAATCGCGGTGCTTCCGCTGTTTATCGTTATTATGGATTATATCGCGAAGGCAGACCGCCGCTTCCGCAAAATCCCAACCGGCATTATTGCCATTGTGATCGGCAGTGTCATCGCCTGGGCAACCGGCTATATGACCTGGGAAAACTTCACCTCCTCTTTCTCCAATCTTGGATTTTCACTGCCCGGCTTCTTTGCCGGCGATATCTTTGGCGGCTTCGGCGATGTCATCCCCTTCCTGCCGATCATTATCCCGCTTCAGATCAATAACTTCCTGACAACCCTGCAAGGGGTCGAAAGCGCAAAAATTGCCGGGGATACCTACCCGGAACGCCAATCCATGATTATGGACGGCGTTTGCACTACTGTCGGTTCCCTGCTGGGAAATCCATTCCCAACCACAGTTTACTTTGGCCATCCCGGCTGGAAGGCCATCGACGCCCATGCCGGCTACTCCCTGGCTGTCGGGTTGGCCTACTTGGCGGTTTGCCTGACCGGGCTGACCGGCGTCATTATGGCTGTCGTACCTTATGAAGTCGTCCTGGTTCTGCTGATCTTTGTCGGCCTGGTGGTCAGTACGGAGAACTTCCAAACCACCGACAAACGGTATTTTTCCGTAATCCTGATTTCGCTGATCCCCATCCTGTTCCAATATATCCAAACCCTGATCAATTCGGCGCTGGAGTCCGCCGGGCAAAGCGCGGCACAGATCCCGCTGGAGGTCTTTGCGGAAAACTCGCTCCCGATCACCGGGATCAATCTGTTGGCAAACGGTGCATTCCTCTCCAGCCTGCTGATCGCCGGAATGCTTGCCTGCCTGATTGACAAAAAATATACCAACGCGGCGATATTCTGCCTGGTATTGGCTGGCTGTTCCTTCATTGGGATGATCCATAACGATGCAATCGCCCTATTCCCTAAAAACGGAACTATTCTCGGGATCATCTATCTTGCTGCCGGCGCGATTATTTTCCAGAAAAAATTCATCCGGAAAAAAAGCCCGGAAGAAACCAAAAATATCCCCGAATATATCAACTGAAACCGGAACGGATTCTCTCCCCATGGGGAGAGAATCCCTTTGAAAAGATAGTTTACCTCTCGAACTATGTAAAAAAATGGAGGAAAGCCCCTCATTTCGTGCGGTTTTTTATAGTCAACGCGCTTGAAAAGAAGCATTGGCTTCTTTTCAACACTGCGGCATAATGCCGCCAGCGAAGCGGCCATGCGGTAGTGCTTCATAGACGGCGCACAGCGCATTTTATGTGCGGGCAGGCAAAGCCTGACCCTCAAAGCGGGCACCGATTTGAGGGTGTGCCGACTATACTAATATGATTTCTTGATAAAAAGATAAAAATCGTTTTGTCGAGAATTCGTATAAAACCGCAGTCTTATTTCCTATTTGGAATGTCTGTTTGGCATTGGCCGGCATTCATCTATAGTACAGCTATCATTTAAGGAGGTATTTGCCATGATTAGCGTAAACGAAAAATCGGTCCGGATCGCAGAGCAGATCGTTGCCGACCCGGAAGCCTACAAGGCAAAAGTCCACCGGATCCGCGGCGCCTATATCATCGACTGCGGTGTAGAGGCGGACGGCGGCTGGGAATCCGCCAGAATGGTCACCGAGATCCTGTTTGGCGGCCTGAACCAGATTTCCTACGGGATCTTCCCGGAGCGAATCGGGAATGTTTATTACAACTGTGTAAACGTTTTTTCGGATTACACCGTCCTTCAGCAAGCGGCCTGCAACATCTCGGGCTGGGAGCTCCGCCCCGGGAAATACGCACCGGTGCTGGCAGGCCCCGGCCGGACGCTGGCCAGAAAACCCGGCGATTGGCTGGAGGTCTATTCAGATTATCAGGACCGGTATACGAAAGCCGTCCTGACGGTGGAAAAGGGCAGTATCATGTCCGAAGACGAGGTTCAGGATCTGATTGACGCGGTCGGCATTGACCCGCAGAACCTTTACATCATCCTGGCGGCCAGCGGCAGCACCGTCTGCTCGGTCGAGGTGGCAGCCCGTATCCTGGAGCAAACCCTGCACCGCCTGCGCGAGGAGGGCTTCAACCTGAACAGTATTGTCGAAGCCCATGGCTTCTGTGTTATCCCGCCGGTTGCCAAAGACGATCTGATCGCGATGGGCCGGGTCAATGATGTCCTGATGTATGGCGGCCAATCCACCTATACCGTGGACTGTGAGGATTCCGAGATCGAGGCGGTCATTGATAAGATCACCTGTGATAAATCCCCGGTTTACGGCACGATGTTCAAGGAAATCTACCAGCAGTACGGCTGTGACTTCTATCAGGTTCCAATGCAGACCTATTCCCCCGCTAAGGTGGTCATCATCAACCAGCGGACCGGCCGGGTCTTTACCGCAGGCGAATTCAACCTGGAGGTACTGGCACAGTCCTTCAGCTGCACCAAATAACTCCCCTCAGCCGGACATCCACGCGCTTGCAGGGCTCTGCCGTTTCTCTCTTTTCTGCATCCTCTGCAAGCTTGCTGACAAAAATTAAAGGAGAACTTTTATGGTTTCTAGTGTTAAAATCCCGCTGTTCAAAAAAGCGGATCTCGACGCCTCCATCGGCGTATTCTTCGACGGCTTTTCCAAGGTTATTGTGGCGATCGCCATCCTGGTCGGCACCTTTGGCATGGAAAACTCCACGGTATTCGGCGTCATGATGCCGGGGGTTATGATCAGCGTCATTGTGCTCAACGGCGGGCTTTGGTACTACTACCGCCGCATTGCCCAGCAGCGCGGGGATGCCGGCCTGACGGCAGTCCCTGCCGGCTTGCAGGCAGGCCGGATGTTCATCTGGCTGTACAGCATCATGCTGCCGGTCTTTCTGTCCACTGGCGACGCGATGCTCGCCTTTAAGGTCGGTGTCGTCGCACACTTCATCGGCGGCGCTGTTTTCGTCATCGGTGCATTTGTCGTACCGCTGATTCTGAAGATCGTCCCGGCTGGTGCGCTGTTCGGCTCCCTGGCCGGCGGGGCGATGGCGTTCCTGATCCTCCAATCCATGGATGGAACCCTGAAAATGCCGCTGATCGGCTGGCTTTCCCTGATCGTACTTTTTGTGATTTACCTGGGCAAAATCAATGTCAAGCTTCCGGCTGCTTTGATTGCCATTGTAGTTGGTGCGGCAATTGCCTGGGTCACCGGTGAGATGAGCTTCAGCGCTGTAACAGATTCCCTGGCAAACCTGAGCTTCCATCTGCCCAAATTCACTATTGGCTATTTCTCGGGCGATGTGCTGAAACAGGTCATCATGTTCCTGCCGATTATCATCGTCTTTTCCCTCAACGAAGTCATCACCGGCATCCAGGCAGTCGAGCAGGCGCGCGAATGCGGGGATACCTTCTTTACCACCACCACGCCGCTGGTACTCTCCGGCTGTGCAAGCATGGTCGGCGCCCTGTTTGGAAGCCCGCTGGCAGTCGGCCTGTATTGGGGCTATCCGGGCTGGAAAGAAATGAAAGCCGGCACCGGCTACCATTTGGGGATCACCGCGCTCTATGCCGTCGTTTCCCTGACGGGGCTGTCCGCGATTATCAATGCCTTTATTCCGGAAGCTACGGTTCTCCCCATCCTGGTCTTTGTCGGGATTTCCAGCTATACCCAGGCGTTCAACGTAGTGAAGCGGAAATACTTCCCGGCGGTTGTTATGGCTTCCCTGCCTCTGGTAATCGACTTTATCTCGGATAATGTCGCCGAAGGAAGCCTGGCCGGATTCTCCGCCTTCACAGACGGTTCTGCATTTATTGGATTAGTTGTCGGCTGTATCTTTGTCTTTATCATTGACAACGCATGGCTCAAGGCTTCGATTGCCAACCTGGCCGGCCTGGCGCTCACGGGGATCGGTATGATGCATTCTCCCGGTGTTCTGTTCACAGATACCTATGCGCCGGATCTGGGATTTATTGCAGTTTACGCAATCTGTGCCGTCGTCTTCCTGGCGCTGCATTTCCTGAAATTCAACCAGAAATCCTATGAAGCGTCCCTGGCCGAAGAAGGAGCTCAAGAAAAGGCAGAGCTCGAAGCCCAATTGGCCGCTTATAAAGAATAGAAAGGAATCTTCTATGAAAACTCTTGTCTTGTTCGGCTCTGCAAGAGCCAACGGCCATACCAAGGCGATGCTCGACCTCTTCCTGGAAACCCTGGGCGGCGAGGTGGAGATCATCGACGCCTACCGCACCGAGCTGGAAATCGCCCCCTGTAAGGACTGCCGCTTCTGCTGGCATAAAAACGGGTGCAGTATCAAAGACGGTATGGTTTCCGTGTATGAAAAGCTGGAAGAAGCCGATAATATCGTTCTGGCCTCCCCTATATATTTCCACTCCATCAGCGGCAAGCTGAAAACCATCATCGACCGGCTCCAGCCCTACTGGGCAAGCTGCCTGCGTAAGGATAAGCCGGAAGCTTTCCGGAAAACCGGCTCGATCCTCATGGTCGGCGGCGCGCCTTCCTTCGAAAACCAGTTCCTGGGCGGCGATCTGGTCCTCAAAAACCTGCTCAAGGATATGAGCATCCATTTCACCGGGGAGGTTACTCTCCCGAACAGCGACCGGGATTCCCTGGAAACCCGGCCCGACATCGCGGACGAAATCCGTGCTCTGGCGCAGAAAGTCCGGGAGGCCAACGGCCTGTAATACTAGGGGCTGTTTGAAAAATCGAAATTTTCGTCTTTTTCTACAAGCAACGGTGAATGCTGCGTTAAAAATACTCGGAATCCGGCAAGGATTCCTGCGTTTTTTGCCTTGCATTCTCCTGCTGTTTGCGAAAAAACAGGTCATTTCTCTATTTTCAAACAAGCCCTAATTTCTTGATAAAAAGATTAAAATCTTTTTATCGCGGCGTGATACAACGCCGGGCTGCATTTTGTATTTCAATAAAACGACTGCATCGTTTTATTGAGAATTTATAGTCAACGCACTTGAAAAGAAGCGGCCATGCGGTGGCGCTTCATAGACGGCGCACAGCGCATTTTATGCCAGGCAAAGCCTGACTTGAAAAGCGGGCACCGATTTGAGGGTGTGCCGACTATAGTATAAATCATTCCCTCCCGGATTACCCGGGAATGCCCGATCACGCATCCAATGGGATCAGAATCTATATCATGATAAGGAGAAATTCAAATGAAATTTGAAAACCAAGTCGTTATCGTAACCGGCGCAAGCTCCGGCATTGGCGAAGGCGTTGCAAAAAGATTCCTGGCAGAGGGCGCAAAGGTGGTCGGCTGCGGCATCGAAGAAAAGATGAACATTCAAGACCCAAACGCCATCTATGTCCAAGCCAACCTGACTGAGTATGCCGCTGCGGAAAAGGTGGTCGCCAAGGCAGTGGAAGCTTTCGGCAAAGTAGACAAGCTGATCTGCTGTGCCGGCGTTACCTTCATCGGTTCGCTGGAAAGCACCTCTCCGGAAAGCTTCTCCCGTGAATTCCAGATCAACGTCAACGGGGTATTCCATATGTGCAAGGCTGCTGTTCCGGAGCTGAAAAAGCAGCCGGGCGCCGCAATTGTCAACATCGCTTCCGACCTGGGCCTGGCCCCCATCCCGGAACGGATCGGCTACTGCCCCTCCAAAGCCGCTGTGATTATGCTGACCAAGTGCATCGCGCTGGAGCAGGCCCCGGCCATCCGCGCCAACTGCATCATGCCGGGCCTGGTCCGCACCCCGATGATCGAAGCCCGTTTTACCGAAGCGCCGGATCCGGAAGCGGTCGAGCGCGAAATGGCGGCTATCTACCCGATGGCCCGGATCGGCAAAATCGAGGATATGACCAATGCGATCGTTTACCTGGCTAGCGACGATGCAAGCTTTGTCACCGGTGAGGTGCTGGGCGTTTGCGGCGGCACTACCGCCCTGCATATTTAAGGGGGAACGGACATGGCTACTTCTCTGTTCAAAATGCCGTTTGATATTGAAAAAACCAAGGTCCGCCGGATTTATGCCAGCGAGGATCTGAAAAACTGCCAGGCAGGTACCATGACCTGCGACAAAATCCAGCAGATTTACGGGGATCTTCAATTCATGGAGCTGCACGAAGACCGCCCCTGCACCTATACTTCCCTGGTGACATCGATCGACGGCAAGATTGCTTTCACTGATGCGCCCCAAGGCCCGCTGATCGCCAAGCTGAACCGCTGCGACCCGGCCGGCGCAGACGCGGATTGGTGGATCCTGAATATGCTCCGTTCCCTGTCCGACGCGGTCATGCTGGGGGCAGGCACCATGAATGCTGAAGCGGATTATACCTGCCATGTATTCGATCAGGATCTGGAGGATATGCGGATTTCTGCCGGAAAGCCCCCGGTGCCGTGGAACATTATCACTTCGCTGGACGCCACAGATATCCCGTTCGACCATTTACTGTTCCATACACCGGAAGTCCCGGTGATGATCAGCACCTCCAAGGCAGGTCTGGAAATTGTCCGGGAAAAAATCAAAAACGATTATTTTGCAGTTACCGCAAGTTCGGTGGAAGAGGTCACACCGGCCCTGATTGATGAAATGAAGGCCAATGCCAATAAGGTGCTCGTCCTTGCCACCGGAGACAACGTGCCGGACTCCAAGACCGCGCTCTATATCCTGAAAAAATTCGGGATCGACCGGATGCTGATTGAAACCCCATCCTATATGCATTTCCTGGTCGCCCAGAAAATGATGGATGAGCTCTTCCTGAATTACTCCTGCCTTTATATCGGCGGGCAGGCACTGTCCATTGGCAAATTCGGGAAGGAATTCGGCTCCCAGGATCATCCGCATACCAAAATGCTTTCTATCCATTCCCACAGCGACCATTTCTTCTACCTGCGCCATAAACTGATTTATGACTAATACGATTTCTTGATAAAAAGAGATTTTAATCTTTTTATCGCGGCGTGATACGCCGCCGTGCCTGCGGCGCACCAAGAAAAGTATTGACAACATTCTTGGCGGCTGCGCCGCCGGACCGTATTCTGCGGCCCGATATAGTCGGCACACTAGAAAAATCGATTTTCTAGTCAGGCTTTGCCTGTTCGCGCATAAAATGTGCTGTGCGCCGTCTATGAAGCCCTACCACATGGCCGCTTCGCGCCCTACTGCGGCATGATATGCCGCAGTGTTGCAAAGAAGCATTGGCTTCTTTGCAAGTGCGTTGACTATAAAACGACTGCATCGTTTTATTGAGAATTCGTATCAAACAAAGAGATCGGCGGGGAACTTCCCCGCCGGTTTTCTGCTGAAAGGACGGGATTCCCCATAGCAAAAATTGCCGTTGTCTTCCACAGCGTCTGTGGAAATACCTATCTCATTGCCAAATGCTTCACGGACTATCTGAAAGACCAGGGACAGGATGTCACCCTCTACCGCGTGAAGGACGATACCTTTGCCGAAACCTCCCTCCGGTTTGAATCCTCCCGGGAATACCGGGAAGAAATCCTTTCACTTCCCATTGCGGGAAGCGGGAAGGATTTCACGGATGTCGACGCCCTTTTCCTTGGTTCCCCCACGTATTATGGCTGTGTTTCCGCCCAAATGAAGGCCTTTATGGATTCCTTCTGTGATATTTGGGTTGAAGCCAGGATGGCCGGAAAATTCTTCGGCTGTTTTGCCACCAGCGGCAGTCTGGTCGGCGGTGTGGAGCTTTGTATGCAGGTGATGAATACCTTTGCCCAGCACATGGGAATGGTAAACCTGTCTGTGCCCTGCAGCATCCAGGGCCCGGAACAGCCCGCCTATGGTGTGAGCCATGTTTCCGGCCCGATGTCCGACCTCCGCCCAACAGAGGATACGGCCCTTGCAGTCCGCAGTTATCTGGACTTCGCCCTGCGGATTATAAACCGCTGAGGAAACTAAAAAGAGGAAAGCAGATGCTTTCCTCTTTTTAGTTTCACTACAGCTGTTCCATACAGTTGGAATAAAACCCCTCAATCGCCACGGCAGCCGCCCCGGTCAGCGCAGCCCGCTGCCCCAGCTTGGACAAATAGATCGTCTGAGTCCCTAAGCCGGTAATCGGCAGGATAATCCGCCTTTGAACCTCCTCCACCAGCTCCGGCAAAGCGGAAAACAGCCGGGAATTCAAGATAATCACTTCACTGTTCAGCACAAAAATCAGGTTGGTAATCCCAATGGACAGATAATCCAGAAATTCCCTCAACGCCTGCCGGGCCTGAATGTCCCCGGCACGGATCCGCTCCGCTAATTCCTCCATGCTGCCCGAAGGACGCTCCGCCCCTCGATTTGCTGCCTCCAGCAGGGTCAGGCAGGAGCAGTACTGCTCCCAGCAGCCATATTTCCCGCAGCTGCATGGCCGGGTTTCCTTACAGTTTAAGATATGATGCCCCACCGCATTGGCAAACCCCAAATACCCCCGGATAAGCTTCCCATGCGAAACTAAACCAGCCGAAAGGACGTCGTCCACGCTCAGCACCAGCATTTCATCCCAGCCAGGATTTTCCCGCCGCTCTGCCATAGCGGCCAGGTCGCCGTCATTATCCACATAAACCGGCACCCGGAACTCCTGATGCAGCAGCGTTTTCAAGTCCGTGTCCCGCCATTGCAGCTTGGGGATAAAGCGGATAACCCCATCCAGATCCACCACGCCGCGTACCGCCGCGCTGATCCCGATCAGTCCATAACGACTGGGCGGCTGTTTCTCAATCAGCTGATGAATCTCCCCGCACAACCGCTGGAAATTCTGCTTGAAGCTCTCCCCTTTGACTGGGACCGAGGATTCTGCGCGAATCCGGTTTGCCAAATCCGTCACCGTGACTTGGATATGGGTGACATTCAAATCCACCGCAATACAATAGCCGGCATCTGCCTGCTGGGTCAGCATGATCGGTTTCCGGCCTCCCGTCGAAACACCCATGGCAGTTTCCACGATAAACCCGTTATCCAGCAATTCCTTCACAATAGTTGAAACAGTCGCCTTATTCAGCCCGGTAATTTCCGCGATCTCCGCACGCGAAACCTCTTTGCACTGTATGAGCTGATACATAATCTGCATCCGGTTTCCGGCGCGGATGTCCTTGGTCTGGAGTAATTTCATGGTTGCAGGCCCTTTCCTACATCTGCCGCGGCCGGGCTCTTCCACAGGCACAAGGCCCCTCCAGCCCTCCGCACATAATCGGCTATTGGAGCGGAAGTAAACAACATGAACAAACCGCCCTGGCCATCAATGTATAAGAAGCATTTTAGTTTTATTATATCATAATTTCAGTAAAAAAGGAATGATTATCGTAAGACATCCTATGCCCGTTTCATAAAAAAGCAGGATTATGGAATACCTAAGAGACCCCGCACCCCGTCCTCTTTTCTTTGAGTGATCAAAGAAAAGAGGACAAAAGCAAGCCGCCTTTCCTGCTCAAGCAGAAAGGCGGCCGTTTGTGGTTAAAATAAACTGCGGAATATCCCGGCAGGTTTTTTTCGACAGGAAATACTTTAGTCCTGTACCTCTTCTTGAATATAAACAGGTGGGTTCGATGGTTTTACCAAGAGGGAAATAATCAGCGGTGCGGTTGCAAGAACGATCAGAACCGACACGACAATGACAGCTGTCAATTTTTTCATACCTGCTCCTCCTTATCCAAGAATGAACGGTGTGGAAAGATAACCTTTTTCTTCATCCTCAGTATATCAAATTAGAGCAGAAGTTTCCACAATAAAAATTAACAAACTTAGTTGAAATTATTTGTGCATTACGCCTATATCAAAATCCTAGCTGCTTCTTTTTCTCTGCCAATATACATCGCGTGTTCGGAAAACGCCAGAAATTCAGGAAGCTCCAGAAATTCCTTCGCCGTTTCCACCCAAAGGTCATACTCCTCCTGGGGAAATGACTGGAGCTGATTAGCATAAAGCGCCAAAATACCTTCCTGCCCGAACAAACAGCATTTTTCTAAAGGGAACTGCTGCATAAAGGGTTCGATCTGACGCTGATTGATAAAATAAGCCGATGTGAATGCGGGGCCAACATACTCCGTCCCCTCAATAATGGAACGGAGCAGCCCTCTCGTGGATTGGTTCCCCAAATCCTCCGGCAGATATCCGGGACCGTTTTTCAAATCATAAATAAGCCCTGCAAAATCCAGGATAAAGGAACAATAAAGGAATCCGCCGGGCTTCAAGTGTTCCATCGCTGATTCAACAGCCTGGATCCGGTCCTCTTTCCTTTGCAGGTGATATAAAGGGCCCATTAAAAATACATGGTCGTATTGTCCCAGCCCTAATCCGTCAAGGGCGCGGCAGTCCGCAGCAAACATCGGAAAGGAGACCCGGGATTCCTCCGCCTTCTTCCCGGCAAGCTCAATATTTTTTTCGGATAAATCAACCAGCGTCACCCCGCAGCCCTTCCGGGCATAATGGATGGAATACCGTCCCGGTCCGCCGCCAATGTCCAGGATACTGTCGCCCGGCTGAATATATTGATCCATCTTATAAGTGGTAAAAATAAATTCCAAAGGATTCTTCTCCAGGCGCTCCCACTCCTTCAGACTATTGTCATCATAATATTTCCGGACTTCCTGCATATTCATTTTCAATTCTCCCCTTTCATCCTCAAACGGTTGCCGAAGAAGCAATAACGCTGGCGTTACGATTACGGCTCTCTTTTCGTCAGCAGGATGCTTTCCTTTTTGCTGAAATTCTCGGGGCAAAGCTTCCCCATCACCACAAACCGCTCGTTTTCCTTTCCTTCTGCCAGGGCGCAGGTGGAAAGCGTCAAAAGCCGGTCCTCTTCCGATACGGTTACGCCGTAGTCATAAATCGAAAGCTCCAGCGCCTTATTGGCAATCGACAGCTTTTTCCGGTCGTTCATATTCACTTCAATGTAATTAAAGTCCGTCGATGTATAGAAGATCGAAAAAATCTGGAAGATATAGCTGCCCTCCTGGGTGGTAATGGTCACATACGGATGCTTTTGTGCGAAATCCTGATCCAGGAACCGGAATAATTGGGAAAAACGCTTCCCATTCGGATCATCCGTGGAATTGCCATGCCCATAGACGATGGTATTCTGAGAAAAATCCTCCCTGGCCCCCAGCGCGCACTCATAATCCGCGAAATAACAGCCGTATACATCATAATTCCCGTCTTCATTCCGGCGCTCATAATACCGGTTGTCATCCGCCTGCATAATCAGCCCGTTGATATCGGTATCCGGGATCTGGATCCATCCTACCGCATCCGGGGTCTGGCCAATGGCGTAATCCAGGCTGTTCTGAATATCCGCCTCATTTCCCGCGGGAGGGATCTGGCCGAGTACATTGGGATTGGTTTCATCAATTTCCAGGGTTGGGGCCTGTTCCTCCGGCATCTGTTTCCAAAAGAAAAGTCCCGCCCAGACCGCGCCCAGCACGGCCAGCACAATCAAAAAGGTGAGGAGGAATACCTTCCCTCCCTTTTTTTGAGCCTTTTCGGGAACATCCGCTTGGGCTTTGCCCGAAGCTTTAGCCGGGGCCTTGACCGGCGCTTTTACAGAAGGCTTTATTGGGGCTTTTGCCGGCGTTTTAGCCGGTGGTTTCGTATTCGTCTTCATCCGCTCACCTCTCCAATCATTCTTTCATCCTCCTTGATTTCAGAAGGATTTTCCAATAAATTTTTACTCCGGAGCAAATCCGCCCCGGAGTAAAGTAAATATAGTCGGCACACCCTTAAATCGATACCCGATTTGAGGGCCAGGCTTTGCCTGTTCGCGCATAAAATGCGCTGTGCGCGTCTATGAAGCCCTACCGCATGGCCGCTTTGCGGACCACTACGGCATGATATGCCGCAGTGTTGAAAAGAAGCCAATGCTTCTCTTTCAAGTGCGTTGACTATAACTGCAAAAATGGGTGTCGAATGCCTCAGCGGATTTCAGCATACACGCCAGTCTGCGGGTTGGGCTTTCTGCCGCCGCTGCTGCTGCCGCCATTGATATCGCCGGGGTTCCTATTATCGCTGCTTTCTCCCAAGCCGTTGGCCATCGTGCCATCATAATTCACACCCGCTTTATTCTCCGCGCTGATCAGCTTGCTGTCCGTCACGAAATAGGTGCTGAAGTGGGTGATCGGGACGCTGAACGTCCCCTTGGCATTGGAATTGACATAACCGTAATAGTCGATTCGATCCCGTTCATCATTGTAATAGTTCCAGAATAACTGCTGATTGCGGTATTCCCTGCCCAGGTTGATGGTCAGCTTCATCCGGCCGGGCAGCGCGCCATGGTCGTTGAAATAGAGGTAAACCGGGTCAATATCCGGATCCTCCCCTCCCCGCATCATCGCATCCTGAATCAGCGCTTCATCCGGCGTTGCAAAGCAGAAACGCAGGTCGTAGGTTTCCACGTGCGGAGTCAAACCGTCAATCTCACTGCCTTTAATCTCCAGTGCATAGTCATTCCCCTGGAAGACAATGGTCTTATCCGGATATTCCTCCTTCATCTTCTTGAACACCTCCGCGTCGATCAGGGCATACTGGGTAATGTCCACATAAATCGGGTTGGAAGTATCAAAATCAATCATATCGGCCTTGATCGGCTTGAGGTTCCCCTGCTTTTCCTCATCGTTCCGATACACATTCAGGGTATAGGTTTTCTTGGTGCCGTCCTCGGCGGTAACTTCGATGGTAAACACCGTCTGATCCGCCAGGATCGAGTTGGAATAAGCGCCGTTATACGCACTCAAAACCTTGCTGTCCATCTTGACAACCATGGTCGCCCGGCTGTCAGAAAGGGTGGGGGTAAGGCTCAGCTTCATCTCATTGGGCTTGATATACAGCTCGTATTCCTCTACATTCGGCAGGAAGTCAGGGGACAAATCGCCGTAATTGACATAAAGGTCTGAAAGGGTCGCATCGCTGCTCTTTTTCAGGAAGTTATAGTCACGGATGGTCACGGTATAGGTTTTTTTCGTTCGCCCGTCCTGTGCCGTAACGGTAATCCGGACGCGGGTAACACCCTTGGTGGTTACAATCGGCTGCGATGTGCCGCCGCCGACGCCCAGTGTCTGCTGGATCCCGTCATATTCCATTTCCACACTCGCGTGCGGATCCAGCGGGATTGCCTTAATCGTGAAGTCCCGGGTCCCCTGAGGGATGACCACCGTATAGTTCGTGATATCCGGGATCAGGTTGACAGGGTCCATGCTCTCCGCCCCGCTGACCTCCAACCCGGTAATCGGATAAAGCCGCGCCTCCGAGCTGGGCTTCTCACGGATAATATACAGCAGGATCTGCCGCAGTTCGGTCCGTCCGGACTCCGGGATAACCTCTACGGTAATCAGGTTTTCCCCAATATCCAGCGTAATCTGCCGGAAGCTGTCCACGGCTACCGGCCGGCCGTTGATTTCAACCGTCGTCACATCCGGATATTTCGCGATCGCCGATACTTTGACCTCCTGCACATCGTATGGGACACGGATGGTAAATTCACCGTTATCCCCCGCGGTAGACTGACCCGTCCAGAGGTTGGAATCATCTGCCGCATTGTTCACGGTAATCGTCACATCGGTATTCTTATTCGGGATGCTCCGCTCCACATAGACCCGGTAGGAAGGCGAGCTGTATTCCTCGTTCTCCGCCTGTACCCGGATGTCATAGTAGAAATTCATCTCATCGTCTGTTACGGGGTCGCTGGGGGATACATCATCCGCAAATTCCAGATAGGTGGCGTTATCCCGCACGACCTTGCTCTTGGCGTTTTTCCAAAGAGGCTGGTCTGTATCGGTGGAATATTTCATGACCTCCACCTGGATAGCTTTCCCGCTGTTCGGCAGCGCCTCCAACTGGATTTTTTCGGTGGAATAGGGCAGCTTCATGCTGTAGGACCGGCTGATCCGGTCCGCCGCATAAGCGCCTTCAATAAATTCATAGACCGAATCGTCTACAGGGTTCACCACCCGGAGATCCGCCAGGGTATTATCCGGATCCGGATCGTCTACAATCACCGTTACATGGTAAATAATCGTTGTTTTCCCATCCGCACTGGTCGAGTAGACATCCACCCGGTTGATATTATTGATCTCGCCGGTATCCCGGTTCCAACGGTATCGCGGGTAAATGACCCGGGTCTGGCTGTTCAGCAGCCGCCGGAGGGTATTCAGCGGCGCATCAATATCCTGATCGACAACCTCGAACTGGGGTTTCCGTCCCCAATCGTCCGCCGCCGTTGCCTTTAGGGTGAATTTCTTATCCCGCTCGGCATAAGGGATATGATAGGTGATATTCCGCACCAGCTCAAGATCCAATGGCTGATCGGCAGGCTGTTCAACCCCGTCCAGCCAGGGAAGGGCCGTTTCTCCCCCTGCCCGGGTCGCCTCCAGCAGCTCCAGGAAGCCATTGCTTCCCTGTGGTTCACGGGTAATCGAAAATTTATACGTCCCGCCGTCCCCATTATCCGCCAGCGTACTGACGGTGATATCCTTGGTCTGCTCGTAGTTGATCGGGATCCATTCATCCATGATGGCCTTGGAGCCATCCGGGGAAAGCTCATACTTTCTCTCCTGCGCAGTCCCTTTATCATCCGTCCAGCGGACCGTAACCGCACGCTGGGAGGTCGTTTCCGCCAGCGGCGTTTTATTATACAGCAGTCCCAGGTTCACTTTGTCAATAACCCAGGGGAGAGGGATTGTAAACTCGGTCGGCTTCTCCGGGCCGGGCTGGAAGCCATACTCCACCTGGCCCCCGGGATACGCTTTTTCAAACCGTGTCTGAAGATCCTGATAAGATTCTTTATCCAGGCCGCTGTCCTTTTCGGATACAAAATTCCCGTATAAATCCAGCGCTTTCAGGCTCCAGTCCGGGCTGGGCGAGCTGTCCGCAGTAATATTGATATTGATGGGCTGCTGGGGCGGGTTGACGATTTCATTCCCGTTCCGGTCATAGAAGGTAACCATCAGCCGGACAGAGCCCAGCTCCTTGGCCTTTACCTCAAAAGTGACCAGCTGTTCATCATCTACATCCGTATTGGGGTTCCGGATCTCACTGCCAAACACATAGGGAGTGGTCGAGTTGTTGACGAAAACTTCCACTTCGCCGCTGTCGTTGTCCCCTACGGTGATCTTAGCGGTATACGCCTTGGATGTCCCCTCGCCGAAATTCAGCTTGCCCCGGAAGGTATAGGGCAGGGTAGGCTTGATCGGCCAATTCGGGTGTGTCCCGTCGTAGACATCCATTTGAGGCGGGAATTCCGTAACCGAGGTCCAATTGCCTGTTCCGACCTTCTGCTCTACCGGTGTCCGGCTCGGGCTTTTACCGGTACCTAAAATGATAATCGGGATTTCGACTGGAAGCGCCGTATACACTGGTTCCGCACTCGCAGTACCCTTCCCCTTTTCATATTTAACCGTTGCCCTCAGTTTCCCTGAAACATTTTCCATTTTCTGGGTCACCGTAACGGCCCACTTTTCCTGGTTGGGGTTTTTATTCAAAATTTCCAGGCTGTTTGCATCGTTTGGATCATCCGGCACCCACACCCACTCAATGTTAAAGCCTTCTTTATAGTTATAGCTGAAGTCCTTATGCCGCAGCTCGAAGTTGTTGACAATATGGGCAAGGTCTGCGTCCGTCGGCTTGAGCAGGATATAATCTGTCGGCGTCCGCTGAATCTGCTCGGTGCTGATCATATTTACCGCATTCTGACGATCCACAATAGCCATTGTAATACCGCGGACGGTTTCTTTCCGGAAGGTAATCCTGAACTTCGCGCCTTTGGTCAATTTATCCCCAGGAAGGGTGATCTGCAGAGTCAGCGATTGATTGGTACCGCTCATATTGCTCATGCTTACGGTGATCGAATTACGGGACACATTATTCCAAGCGGGCTGTACGCCATCAAAACCAGCCGTTTTCAAGTCCCCTTGCGCTGTCACTTTTCCCAACGACTGAATTACACCTTCATCCGGGTTCTCAGGCGCGCCTGGAGCCGCAGGCGAACCGACCTCCAAAACCTCGAACTCCAATATACCCTCATTTAAAATTTCCAGCCCGCTCGCCGTCCCATCCGTGCCAAGGACGTTGGCCGTAATATTCTTGCTGATATGGACCAGATTCCCATCGGTGTTTACCGTATCAAAGTCAACCGTTGCGGTTGAACTCCGTTTAAAATAGGCGCGGAAAACCGGCGTCAGGTTGTAACTGGTTAAGGCAGTCTGACCCGGGTGCTTTCCTTTCGCCGCCGTAATACTTGCCTCAATATTGCTGCCGACCTGTGTGGTCTTGGCTTCAATTACCGACTGGTCAGCGGTGCCGCCCTCCGTCAAGGATACCTCAAACGGTTTTTGAGTGGAATATTCATATCCATCCGGCACCCGGGTCCGCCTGATATCCAGAGTTTCACCCTCCAGCAAATACAGTGTCTGCTGGGGCTGGTTATTGATATCAATCGCTTCGACATAATAGCCGCTATTGTCATTCGGGGCCGCCTTCGCCGAGATCCCCTCTCCAGCGGACACAAACAGCATCATTGCCGCCATCAGAAAGGCCGTTACCCGTTCCGATACCAGCCGTCCGTTTCTCATTCTCATACCCTGCACCTCGTTTATTCTGTCAATCTCTGCGCGGAGTTCTACTTAACCTATCGGTTATTTTCCGTGCGCTACAAGTTTCCCTCCGCGGCTTCCTGCAATTTCCAAATTATTTCTTGGGCCTCATCTGCCGGAAATTGTCATAAACAGCGACAACATTGGGCTCGAAATCCAATCCAAAAAAGGAAGGCACCAAAAACCGGAAAATATAATCAATCTCTTCGCGCTGATGGAGCGCCATCATGGTTTCCGCAATAATCACACTGTTGAGGAATTTCCCTCCTACATGGTTAGAGGCCACGATCGTGGCATAAAGCGCCCGTTCAATCAGCCCGATCTCGCCGACATCCAAGACCATCTGCACCGCTTTGCGCAGGAACGGGGAGGCATACCGCTCCGGATTTGCATCCACCATATGGTCCATCGCCAGCATCCCTTTATCCCGGGCTACTGACGCCAGTTCCAGCAGCATCCGCACGGTATACAGGCATTCCTGTTTATCGTCCCGCGAGCATTGGATGCGCTGGGAAAAAAACTCGGTATCCAACCGCATATATTCCAACCAGGTTTTTCATACTCATTGCCGATTCAAGCCGGCGGCCCCGTCTTATAGGAAGCCGCATAAAAACGCTGCTTTTATGCGGTTCCCGTATCATCCGGTGTGAAAAACGTCCTTTCCTCCAATTTCAACAAAAGGGGCTGAAACGGCCCTGCTCACGGAAAAAGCACCGGCAGACAAAACATACCGGTGCTTTTTCTGCACTTTTTATTTGCCGATTTCCAGCGTTTTCATCGTCATGGCCTTGACCACTTCCAACGCGGTCAGGTTAGCGTAATAGGCATTGCTGGCAGACATCAGGTCAAACTGCTCCTCCATCCGGTTTACGTTCGAACGCAGGACATAGCCGTCCTCGTCCGCATCCGGATGGGTCGGGTCATAGACGGGCACGAAATCCGCCTGGCTTTCCACTACTCTGGCCACAATCACGCCGCCGCTTTTCAGCTTGGCGTCCGCGTCGCTCAGGGCCTTGTCAAAGGCCAGCTCCCGCTCCTGGAAGACGACCTGCTTCCGGCGGTAGGGTTCGCCGTTTGCCGTACGGGTGACATTCTGGTTTGCCAGGTTCTGGCTGATAATATTCACCCGGAAACGCTCCGCTGTCAACGCAGAAGCCGTAATATCATAAGAATTTAAAAAACCCATAACCATTTAACTCCTTTGCTTATTTCGGGGCATTTTCCAGGACATATTTCAAGTTGGAAATCTGCCCTGTAAGTTTTGAAGTCAGATATGAATATTGATAATACGCTTTATTCAGGCGTGCGCTTTCAATTTCCAAATCCACGTTATTACCATCCGGACGGACTACCGTGTCCTCCTCGGTTTCAATAAAAGCTTTAAAGTCATACTTGCCTGTATTCGGCTCGCTGCCGGCTCTGGCGAGTACATCTTTGAAGCTTATTTTTTTTGCTTTATAGCCTGGGGTAGAAATATTCGCAAGGTTTTGCTGGCTGATCTGCATCTGCAATTGCAGGGCATTCATACTGCTTTCCATTGCTTTAAATGATTTCGTTTGGAACAGATCCATAACAGAAGCTCCTTCCCCGGCTTTCAAACAGCCGGTTCTGTTAAACAGCAATACCGGCAGGCGATAAAGCTTTTGCCGTTTGCCTATGAGATGGCAGGATACGCGAAAAAACGCAGCCTGGATATGTAAAACACGCAGAATTTCCAATCAAAACATTTGATGGAAAACTCAATTAAAATAACGTTCTTAATAATACTCGACAGAGATTTCTAAAATGAAAGCCTTTTTCTTAAAAAAAATCGGGACTGCCTGTTTTTCCCAGATACGCCCTGCCGGAAAAATCAAAACCTTCCGGCTTTTTAGCCGGAAGGTTTTGCCTTACTGTGTTTTTGCCTGTTTTGCCGCCTGCGCAAACGTATCGCGCAGTTCCCGGATCATCGTTAGAACTTCATCTAATGGGGCGGCGTCTTTCCGAACGTTTGCAGCAATCACCTGACGGACAAAATAGTCATAGAGAGCCGACAATTGGTTCGATATCTCATACTGAAAATCCAGCGTTGACCTTAAATAGTTCAGGATCTTCTGCGATTTCTGCATTGCCGTATTGGCTTTCACTACATCATGCTGTGCAATACCTTCCTTCGCCCTGGTAAGCTGAAGGATCAGACCGTCAAAAAGCTTTAACAGCATTTCACTCTGTGTCATTGTCATTACAGACTGCTGCTTATACGTTTCATACGGATTTTTTCGAATCATGTGAGCCCCCTCAAAGAGTCCTTATTCCGCTATAGATTAATAACCGCCCAACTGCTGTGCAAGCCAGGAGCTCTGGCTGTTCATCTGTGCAATATATTTTTCCATCGCGTTAAACTGGTTCCAATATCTTTCTTTTTCCCGCTCATATTTAGCGTTCAAATCCTTGATCTTATTTTCAATTTCCTGGATCTGGCGGTAAATCGTGTTGTTCTTATCACTGCCGTAGCCCGACATACCGGCCATCGATACCAGGGAACCCGGAGAAGCCGAACTCAGGTTCGCCGCTTTCTTGATAGCATTGTTCAGGTTCGCCGCCAAACCGTCTGTTGCGTTGGTAAACAGCTCGCGTACCGAATCCGGATCGTTAGCCAGAGCCTGACGCAGTTTGGAAGCATCGAAGCTCAGCTTGCCGCTGTCTTCTTTCTTGCCGATACCCGAGATCGTATCAATCCCCAAATCATACAGGGCATAGTTGGAGCCGTCCGGTTTCTGGAACAGTGCCAGACGCATATCCGAAAGGAAGCTTTCGATATACATATCGTTGCGGAGCAGGCCCTCTTTGGCCTTTTCTTCCCAAAGCTCAATCTCCCGGTCGGACATTTCTTTTTTCTGCGCACTGGTCAGCGGGTCATATTTCTTATAGTTTGCATCCTGGCGGATGTACTTGTTCAGTTTCCCAACCAGTTCGTTATATTTTTCTACAAAGTCCTTGACCGCGTCAAAAACCTTCTCGGTATCCCGCTCAGTAGTAACCGTGTCCGCTATGATGTCCGAATCCTTAATCACCTTGCCGTCCGGATCGATCATAGCCTCGGTCATCGTGCCTGCGTTATAGGCCATCTTATTGCCCGCGGAGTCGGTAAGGAAGCTGCCGTTTGCGTCTACCAGGTACTGCACGCCGCCGTCTTCCTTTACGCCTGCCGCATAGGCTGTTTTCCCGTCCACAATACCGGCAACCGCGTTCCCGGCATTGTCCACAAAGCCCTTCTGTGCGTTCTTATAAGCGGAATGCACATCCTTCAGCTGGAAATCCAGCCCGTTTACGTTGAAATTGTTGCTGCTGCGTTCGGTTTCGACCCCATTGATCGTGACGACAGCATTCTGACCTTCCACTACATCCGCTGCTGTGCCTTTGACACCCAGCCCGATATCCGAAGTGCCGAACAGCTTTTCAGCCAGCGCATGAACCTCATCTAAAGTCGCCGTACCATTGTTTACCGCGTTATTGAGCGCTATTAGGCCGTCCGTATCCATCATCAGGCGGCCGCTTGTTTCATCCCAAACGAAGCCTTTGCCCTCGCCGAATACGGATTCCAGATCTCCCAGGGTAGCGTTCGCACCCAACCCGGCGATCTTCGCCAGATCCGAAAGCCCAACGTCCGAAAGAGTGGTTTCCGAGGAAACCCGGTTCGTCCCGGAAAAGCCGAACTTCTCCGCCAGATCCGATTCCTGACCCTCGAAGGAGATCTCCGAACCATCCAGCACATTCAGACGGAACTTACCGTCTGCCGTGTCGATCGAAATGGTTGCTTCCTTACCGGCATCCGTTTCGGTGAATCCGAAGTAGCGTTCCAGCTGGCGGTTCAGCTCTTTAATGGCCTCGCCCTGGGTATAGCCGCCCTCTTTCTCCGCCAGCGACAGCGTATAGGAGGTGCCGTTTACCTCGAACTTGAAGCTGCCGGGGTCAATCTTGCCGACACTCGCTGTCTCCCCGCCGGCCATCGTCTGAGAACCAAGCGTCTTGCTGATAACACTGGAACCGGATTTTACACCGAACATACTGTTCATCAGGTTGCCGGAAACATCCTTGACCTGGACATTCTGGCCTGCACCGGAAATGGTGGACTCCAATACAAATTTATCATCCAGGCTGGAATAGGTCATCCGGACGCCGATCCCGCTGTTGTTGACTTCCTTCATAATCGAAGAAAGGCTGGCATTTTCGTCGAAAGCAAAGGTTTTTCCGTTAATTTCAAAAATAAAGGATCCACCCTGAAGGTCATTTTGGAACATGACGTCCTTCAGCGGGGTGCTCAAGCTGATCTTGCTGGACTGGTAATTCGGGACGCCGGTCAGCTCCAGAGCGGCTTCATCGCCTGCGATTTGGAGCTGGTGCCCTGCCCCGGTCAAATTCCAGTTGAGGTTGCCGTTCCCATCCGCCTGTACCCGGACCATCCACTCGCCGCCGTTGGTTTTGCCGAACTGCTCGAGCTTTTTATTCAGCGCTTCTGCCAAGCCGTTGGCATCCATTGTTTTCAGGTCGGAAGCTTTCAGTCCGAACTTGATGGAGCGGCCGTCCAGTGCGATTTCCATCTGCATTTCGGGGTCGAGATTCACCTGGCTGGTACCGCCCTTGGAAGGAATGTTAATCCCGCTCGAAAGGCCCAGCATCGACAGCCCCATCTGGTCGGATTTCCCGGAAACCCAGATATCCTTGCCTTTAAAGGAGAGCGCGCCTTTTTCGTTTACATCGACGGTTACCCCTTCAACCCCGGCGTCTTCAAAAGCCTTGTTCAGGGCGTCTTTGATTTTCTCATAATCCGCTTCTTTATCGGCCTCCGCACCGGAAAGCCCCAGCGCTCTCAAGTCCACCTTAACCTCTTTGCCGCCTGCCTCAAAAACAACGGTCTGGTTTGTCAGCATATCTACATTCGATTTGCTGACGATCCCGTTTCGGCTGACAGCAGAGCCGGACGTCATTTTTGCGCTGGTAGCCAGCTGTTTGACAATGACGCTGGTATTGCCCGCCGCTGCAGAGCTGGTGCCGGTAACTTTAAACGAATTGGAACTGGAAGTTGCAGTCATCGAGTCGAAGAAACTGCTGCTCAGGAAATTCGTACTGGAATCCAGATTAAAAAAGAGATCTCTGAACGAGTTGATATCGTTAATCAGTTCACGGTAGATTTCCTGCTTCCAGAGAAGCTGCTGCTTGATCCCAGTTTGCTTATCAATTTTCGACTGTGTGCCGGAGAGCATCTGTTCAACCAGGCCCTCAGTATCCATCCCCGACGCCAAGCCGGACATTCCTTTATTGGAATATTTATTTACACTGAAGCTGTTTGACGTACTGATCGATGCCATGTTGATTCCTCCTTGTGTCTGATCTGTATTTTCCAAACTATATTATAGAAGAATTTGTTTCATTATAATTACTCGTCCCGTTTAGGGAAAAATAAAGGGCTGATTACTCCAAGGGCGTTTTTTTTCCGAAAAAGCTAAATTTTCGCGAACCCAGGCCGTGCAGGCGATTTACGGTTCATCGAGCTTTGGTAATACTTCGAAGCGGCCGCCCCGCTCCCCTGGTTGACATTTTTGATTTTTTGAAGCAGGTCCTTCCGCTCCGTTTCCAGCCTCTCCAGCACGAGCGGCTCCATTTCACGGATACGGTACATCACCGCCCGGATCTCCGCTGCGGCTGTCTGAACCGGCTGTAATTCCGGAGCTAATTCTTCATATCCGGCCTGGCCTCCGGCAGCCTTGCGCAGCAGCTGCTGCCCCTCATCCGGCTGATCCCCTCCGGTAACGGCCAGGATCTGGGCGTCAGCCTCCTGGATCTGCCTTTGAAGCTCCTCACGCTTTTCCATATGCCCGCCGATTTCCTCCTGTGTACCGGCTGTAATGGCATAGGTTGCCTGTTCATACTGAAGGAAAAGCTCCCGTTTTTTTTCCAGCCATCCGCAGACAGCCTGGGCCATTTCCTGCGTTGATTTCATCACTGCACCTCCTGATGTTGCTGTATCATCTAAACAAATATTCAGACTTCATATCCGCACATGGATCGGTCATCCATATCTTCTCGATCTTATAGTCAACGCATTTGAAAAGAAGCATTGGCTTCTTTTCAACACTGCGGTAGGGCTTCATAGACGGCGCGCAGCGCATTTTACGCGCCGGCAGGCAAAGCCTGTCTTGAAAATCGGGTGACGATTTTCAAGTGTGCCGACTATAAAAGAAAGATAAAAACAGACAGCCAAAAGAAAATCTGACAGATTCCCCTATACAAAACCGCTGTTTTATATTATGATTAAAGAAAACACGCCGCATAAGGCATTCTGGGGAGGCTTTCCTGTGAGGGATAAGGTTTATATTTACGCGAATAAACGGCGAGTGCTGTTCCCAGCCCGGCTGCTCTCCGAGGAAGGCAAGCTGCTGGAATTTGGGCAGGCTTCCATTTCAGCAGAGCAGGACTCGGTGGATTTTGTCGGCGATTTTGTCCCGCTGTTCAAAATGGGGACACCGCTGACCATCGTCCGCACCTTCGGCGAACAGGAAATCCATATTTTCCGGGGCGAAGTATACCTTTCCTCCCGGAAGCTCCTCCGCTTAACCTCTGTATCCGACGAGCTGCTCCCCGGGTCTGAACGGGTTTACCTTTTCCCGGTTAACTTCCCGGCACAGGTCACTGCATTCCCTCCCGCTGAACCTCCGCGCCGTGCTCTGTTTCCCTGGAAGCGGAGCGTATCTCCCGGCCCGCAGGAATTCCTTGTTTCGCTGAATTTCATTGCCATGGACGCGCTGGAGTTTACTTCGCCGGTGGAGCTCCCTCCCCAAAGCACCCTCTGTTTGACGATGGAAAAGCCGGTGGAAGGATATCAGCTTCCCTTGGCGGTCAAGCGGGTTCTCCAATTCGGCAGCAGCGGCCGCACCTACTCCTGCCTGATTGAAAAATGGCCCTTGCAGGTACTGGAAAACTGGGAAAAGCATCTCATGGAGCTGCACCAGAAAGAAAACAAACTGTTTTAACCAGGCCGGAGCCTATCATTGTGGGCTTCGGCTTTTCAATGTCCGGCTATTCCTTTTTCATTTTCGCAATAAAACTGCGCATCTCCGAGGCTGCCGGGGCATGGGCCGCCTGGCGGTTAGATTCGATCGTCTGGATCAATTCCTTGCGCAGGATCTTATAGCTGGCCGGGGCCTGAATACCAATTTTAACCTGATCGCCCGAAATTTCTGAAATAACCAGCTCGATATCCCCGTTAATCACAAAGGCCTCACCCTTTTTCCGTGTTAAAATCAACATGAGCCCGTGTCCTCCCTGTTTTTCATCAGCGGGTAGCGCACCGGATAATCCCCGTCTAAAATAACCTGGAGCCCCGTCCGGCGCTGCGGATGAATCATCACCGGGCTTTTCAGGTTGACCGTTGCCTGTTCAAAACTTCCCGGGACAGTCAGGATACACCAGCAAACTGCCTCCTCACCGCCAAGCTCTTTAGCCGCTCCAACAGGAAGCGCCGGATGATAATCCGCATCCACAACCGCAGGATCCACCATCATAAAGCAGACGTTCGGATCCTCCAGCGATTGCAGCCATACAAAGCTTTCGCTGATCTCATCGTCGAACAGTACCACATACTCCCGCAGATTTTCAAATCCAAAAATAGGCTGACAGAAATGGATTGCGTCCTGTTCCCCGATCTCCACCTGTCCAAAATCCCTAGTTTCAATAAGCATGAAACTCTCCTCCATCTTTCTCTATTTGTTCTTTTGAGCGCCTTGATGATAGAAAAAAGCAGCCATGGATCCCATAGCTGCTTTCGCTTTTTCTGGTCATCAGCGGGGATCCATCCGAACCGGTCTTTTATTCGCCTGCATAATTCGGATCCGCGCTCTTCGGCACATAATTCGGCTCTCCGAGATATTCAATCTGCACCTTGGGATATTGCAAAACTTCCATATGGAAACGTCCCGGTACATACTCAAACACATTGCGTGCTGTCTGCCAGTCAAAACTCAATTCACCGGCCTGATAATTTTTATTCAGCTGGTTTGGCAGCCAGCTGATATTCGGGCCAGTGGAAGGCAGGAACGCCGTATAGGATTCCGGCTGTTCCATCATTTTCTGGCGGACGACCTGCCCGATCGTCACACCGTTTTCGATATGGCTGACCTGTTTTGCAAACTGGTTTTTACTGGAGCAGTATTGCTGCAGATTCTCCTGGCCCAGCTGAGCCCCTTCCTTTGCACGGTCCATGCTGGTCCGGAAGCCGAGGCTCCGGCGCATATCCATAGTATCCAGCCGCACTTCAATATTTTTCGATTCCATATTGATTTTCGCTCTGCTCTGAGTAACTTCGGAGCGGGCGTTATCGGCTTGTTTAAACTCCAAACGCGAAGGCTCTATTTTATAGCGGATCTCAATTGGAGTACTTGTAATTTTCAGCAGCTGTTGCATCCTAGCACCCTCCTTACTCAAAAAATACTCAAATTACCGCAGGAAATCAATCAAAGACTGTTGAAACAGGTTTGCGCCCAAGGCAAGTGTGGCTTTCCAAACCGCTTCATGCTCCTGCAATGCGACGCTTTCCTCTTCCATATCGGTCGCAACCAGGTTTTTCTTTACAGATTCCAGCGTATCTACTTCCGATTTCAGGCGGTCTGTTGTCCGCTCCAGGAAGTTCACCCGGCTTCCCAAATCGGTTTCGCTCATCAGCAGCGCGCTGTGGCGTTCCATGAACTGGTCGTGCAGCCGCATTACTTCCTTCTGTTCTTCGGCGCCGTAAGGCTCTGCACGCAGGGCGTCTTCAATATCGCTCAGCAAATCGTAGATATTGTTGGGCATTCCATCCGTTTCGCCCATACCCAGGATCTCCAGCCCGGAGAAGGAAATTTTGAAAGCGGTTGCCGTGTCAATATGGCTTTCCTCTACTTTCACTCCCTGCCCGATATCCAGATAAACGTCCTTATCCCACGGGATCGGGATCCGCTCGCCGGTATTGACATCCTTGCGGAAATAACCGTCCGCATCCTTTTGGATATCCTTTACCGGGATACTGTTATAGCAGATCTGCCCGTCTTTATCCACGGTAAACGGCGCCGACCCATTATTGGTGCCGCTGAACAGGTATTTATCCCCGTATTTCCCGTTGGCAAACTGGAGGATCTGATCCTTGATAATTTTAATGTTATTGGCGACAGTCTGGCGTTTTTCCGGCTCGCCGACATTCGCAGCCCGCTCGATATCGCCCTGTGCCAGGTCGGTCATCACTTCCAGGACATCCTGAAGCACCTGGTCGGCGGTTTCCAATTCGCCCATCGCATTTTCAATACCGGACAGCTGGGACTCGATTTTGAAAATACGCTGGTCTGCCCGGATCGCCCGATATCCGTCCGCTACATTTTCGGACAGGTTTTCATATTTCATTTTGGTCGTCATCCGGCGCATGGACTCTGATCTTTTCCCTAAATTGTTGTTTAATGTCTTCAGATAATTTCTGGACATTGAACGGGTTGTCACTCTCATACTTGATAACCTCTCTTTAACTGACTTCCGTGTTCAGCTGCTTGCGGGCCGGTTAACGGCCAACCATACCAGTTCTGTTGATCAGCACATCCAGCGCCTCATCCATGGTAGTCAGCACACGGGAAATCGCCTGATACGCTTTATTGTAAATCATCATGGATTGGGTTTCCTCGTCCTGGTTGACAGCGGAAACCTCATCCCGGCGGTCCAGCATTTCGTCTGCAATAGTTGCCGTCGCCTTGGCGCGGCTGGTATAGTAGTTGACGTCCGCCGCAAGGGTGTTGCAGTAATCATTGACATAGCTTTGGAAGGAGCCGGTAAACTTTTCCCCGTTGGAGATAAAGTCAATGCTTGCGTCCTCCCCGTTGAGAAGGTTGCGCATATCAAATGCGTAGGTCGGATCGCCGTTGCCCTTCTGGAACATTACGAAAGTAGGATCCGATACCCAGTCGTCACTGATGGCAATATTCGACGCGTCAATCGGGAAATCAATCGTGGTCGTATATTCACCGGGCGCCCCCTCTTTGGGAACGCGCGCGCCAAACAGCACTTTATAGCCTGCAATGCTGCCGTCCGGGTTCCGCACCGGGTTGCCCTGGGCGTCTACCTGAGCCGGAACCACCTGGTTCATCGCGGTGGCGAAGGTACGGGCCAGGGTATCCAATTTCCCACGGTAGTACCGGATCCCCCGCTCCAGCGTTTCGCCCTTGCTGCTCATATTCGGGCCGGCGCCGTTGACGAAATCCCCATAGGCTTTCAGCGAGCCGGTGGTCGAATTCATCTCCTTGCCGGTGGAGTTCCAGCTCATGGTAACGGTGCCGTCATTATTTTCGCGGAGGTTGATTTCATCCGCTTTTTCACCGGCTAAAACGGTATGTCCGTTCACCTTTACGGTAACGGTGCCGTCTTTTTCTTCCTTAATGTCTGTATCCGTATAACTGGAAAGCTCGTCGAGCAGAAGGTTCCGCTGGTCGAGCAGCTCGTTCGGGCCATAGTATTCATTGCGGGCGGTTGCCGCGACATCGTCCCGGATCGCCTTGTTCAGCTGTGCCAGCTTCTGGAGCTTGTCGTTATAATCCTTGACCGAGATCTCCATGTCATATTTGGTTTGCTCTTCCACACCGTCCAGCTTACTGCTGAGTTCACGGAGCGTCTGGGTCACGTTTTTCGCCGCTACGCCTACCAAGTTTGCCAGCGCTTCATCTGCGGGATTTTCCGCGTATTTGGAGCAAGCGGAGAACAGGTCGCTGAGCGCCACCTGAATACCGCCGCCATCGGTCCCGTTCAAGCCGTCCTCACGCAGCGCGGCCTCCAGATCCCCGAGGATGGTGTTCGCCTGCGACTGATAAGCCGCGTCGCCATATTCCGCACGGAAGCGGCGGTCCAGATAGGGGTCGCGGATTTGGGAGACCCCCGCCATATCAACACCCTGCCCGGCGAGATCTGTCCGCTGGACAGCATACCGGCTGGCAGAGGAATTCAGCGATACCGAAACAATATCAATCCGCTGGCGGGTATAACCGGGCGTATCCCAGTTGGTCAGGTTCTGGCCGACAATATCGAGTACCTTCTGGTTCGTAGCCAGACCCCGTTTACAAGTTTCAAAGCCTAAAAAAGTTGGACGCATAAGCCTTCACTCCTTCTGTCTATATTTTTGATTCAAACACCCGGCGGCCTGCATCCGGACCTTTTCTGCCGTAAGGCGTGTAGCTTTCCCGTTTTTTTGCTTCCGGCAGGATTTCTGCCAGAATCCGGAGCTTATCCTGTGCAATTGCCATGGATTTTTCGTTACTGAATTTAATGCTCTGGACCGCTTGCTCCATCCGGCTAAAAACCGCTTCGCAGGCACTGCGTTCTTCCCCTTCCAGGCCCTCCGCAATCTCGCGGAAGGTTTTCCCGGAAAGCCCAGCCTTGGCCAGAAGCGCTTCCCGTTCCTTTTCCAGGTTCCCCATCTGCATGACAGCGGCCTGCTGCTGGGAAAGGCAGCGCTCCAGCTGGGGCATTTTATTGGACACCAGCGCTTCCCGTTTGCCGGCTTCCTGCGCGGCAAGCTGTTCAAAGAACAGGGTGTATTCTTCCATAAAGCGCATCAGGTTATCCAATTCCTTTTTTCTGTATTCCATCCCGGCCTCCTTTTTCTCAGCGCAAAAATGCCCGGTTCAGGATCGCGTCGGCCAGCGCGCCGTTTGGAATATGATAGCTCCGGTCCGCAACAGCGGTTTTCAGCCGCTCCAAGCGGGCGGGATCCGCCCCTTTGGCCGATTCACGGACCACCGCTTTAGAAATATCTTCTAATTCTTTTTGGCCGGCAGCTTCACGGCTAAAGGAGATCCGGTCCGTTTTATATGCCGGCTCTGCACTTTTCCCCGGCAAACGCTTTGCCCCCGAGACCCGAACGGTGGACGGAGTTTGATATGCGCCATAGGCGGATACTGCGTTGATCTTCATAGGAACCTCTCCAATCCTGGACTTTCTGCCGAAAATCCCACACTTGTACATGATTTGTCTAATATAAATATCGTCCTGTTCTTAAAAATCTAAACACTCTCCGCGAAAATTCTTTCTTTGCACATTGTCTTTTGACGGATTATTGTTTATAATGATACTTGTCAACGGTTTTTCAAGCCGGCTGGTTCCAAACACGGCCGGTCCCTCTCTCACAACCCACAATAACCTGGAGGAAGTGTTTTTCTTGGCGAAGGTGATCACCGTTTCCAATCAAAAAGGCGGCGTAGGCAAAACCACTACCGTCAACGCGCTCGCCTCGGTTTTCCGAAGAAAAGGCTTCAAGGTGCTCTGTGTCGATTTCGACCCGCAGGGCAACCTTTCGTTCGGCTTCCAGGCGGACGCCGAAATGTCCGCCACCATTTATAATACCCTCAAAAAAGAAATCAGCGCCCAATTTTCCATCCAGCATACCCCTATCGGCGATATCATCCCTGCCAATATCCTGCTCAGCGGGATCGAGGTGGAGTTCACCGGGAAAGGCCGTGAATTCCTCCTGCGGGACGCGCTGAAATCCATCCTGGATCTTTATGATTACATCTTCATTGACTCCCCGCCCGGGCTTGGCGCCCTCACCGTCAACGCCTTTGCCGCGTCGGATTCACTGCTCATCCCGCTGCTTCCCGACATCTACAGCCTTCAGGGCATTGCCCGGATCGGTGACACGATCGACCGCGTCCGTAAAAGCTGCAACCCCAAGCTCACCGTCGGGGGTGCGTTCCTCGTCCAGTACAACGCGATGCAGAATCTTTGCAAACAGACCAAAGGCGCCGCCCAGATGATCGCGCGGGATTACCATATCCCTTTTATGAAGACAACCATCCGCCGCAGTGTCGTTTTGGCGCAGGCCCAGACCCTTCAGGAGGATATCCTTGATTACGCCCCCAAAAATAACGCCGTACTGGATTATCTTGCCCTGGCAGACGAGCTGCTGCGGCGCGGGCTATAACAGGAGGTTTTTTTCTTGGCAAAGTCAAAAAAAGAATTCGACAAAGACCTGATGTACAGCAAAATCATGCCCTCGGCCGGCCGGGGGGAGGAACCCGCCGAGCTTCCGCCTGCCCCCATCGTTGCCGAACCCAAGGAAGAGGAAAACCCGCTTTCCCAGCTGCGGACCCGGCTCTTTCCCCAGCAAAACCTGTTTGCAGACTTCGACCGGGACGGCACCCATCTTGTCAACCTGATGGAAAACCTGGTGCTCCTCAAGCTGGATCAGGTGTTCTCCAAATTCAACTGCTGTAAATGCGACCGGTGCAAAAAAGACGCCGCCGCTCTCGCGCTCAGCAAGCTGCCCGCACGGTATGTCGTCGGCACCCCCAGTCAGCTCCAGCGGATGGCTAATGAGGTGCCTGATAAAGACATTACCGCCGCGCTGATCCAGGCGGTGCTTTCGATCCGTTCCAAGCCCCGGCATTAGGGGCTTTTTGATTTTTAAAAAACCGCATCAAAAAAGCCGTCCCATTTGGGACGGCTTTTATTCGTTTTATGCTTGGAACCTGTGCGCTCCGGATTATTGCAGGAGCTGGAGAACCGACTGCGGCTGCTGGTTTGCCTGAGCAAGCATAGCCTGTGCAGACTGAACCAGAACGTTCATCTTGGTGTATTCCATCATTTCCTTCGCCATATCTGTATCACGGATACGGCTGTTGGAAGCATTCAGGTTCTCGACGGTGGTGTCGAGGTTGTTGATGGTGTAGTCCAGACGGTTCTGGATTGCACCGAGGCTTGCGCGCTGTGCGGAAACCTTGTCGATCGCGCTGCGGATGGTGTTGATTGCACCCTGTGCGCCTTTCAGCGAGGAAATGTCAACCGAAGCAACACCCAGGGAAGTCGCGCTCATGCTGTCGATGGACACATTCAGCTGCTGGTAATCTTCATCGGTATCACCGATCTGGAGAACCAGGCCGCCTGTCGAACCGCCAGCAGCACCGGGAGCACCTGCGAAGACCAGCTTATTGGTATCGAACTTAACTTCGGTTCCCAATACCTGGGAGAGCTGCTGAGCAACTTTTGCATCTACAGCAGCGCCAGTGAGAACATTGATATCCTTATCCAAAGAAGAAACGTCTACGCTATCTGCTGCAACGACAAATTTTTTGCCGTTGATTTCAAATACTGCATCGTCAAAGTTCGTGCCGTCATACGCTGTGATAGCGGATGAAGCAATCTCAGTCGAGTCATCTTTAGCGGCAGTTACAGCCAGCGCGCCGGCTTTCGTGGTCTGAGCGCCGGTTGCAGCAACCGTAACGGTCGAGGAAATACCGGTAACAGCCGGAGCAGCGGTACCTGGCTCTACTGCGTCAAAGGTGAAACCGCCAGAAGCCTGTGTAACTTTAAACTGGCCTTTCAGGTCTTCAGTAAGCGCTTTCTGAACTTCAGCAGCGAAATCAGCCTCGGTCAAGCCGGAAAGTGTAACCTCTTTCCCATCAGGCCCAACAACTACTTTATTCGCAGCGTCCTTAACCGTAAACTCGTAGGTGTAGGAGTTGCCGTTATCCAAGGAAACCGTAAAGGATACCTTATCTTTGTTTGCGGTAGGAGGGGTTAAACCGGTAGCTGCCGAAACGTATTTACCAGCTGTAGCGTCAACTGCAGTGGTGGTCAGATCGGTGGTAATCCCGCCAGTGCTGCCGCTCGATGCGCCGCCGCCCATGGAACCGTCGAGCAGCTTCATGCCGTTGAAGTTTGCAGACTCGGAAATGCGGTCGATTTCCTCGTTCAGCTGGTTGACTTCGTCCTGCAGGGTCTTACGGTTTTCGTCCGAGAAGGTGCCGTTTGCTGCACGGGTTGCCAGCTCAACCATACGGTTCAGCATATTGTGGACCTCGACCAGGTTGCCCTCTGCGGTCTGTACCAGGGAGATACCGTCCTGTGCGTTCAGGGACGCGGTTTCCAGACCTTTGATCTGCGCTTTCATTTTCTCGGAAATTGCCAGGCCTGCTGCGTCGTCGCCTGCACGGTTAATCCGATAGCCCGAAGACAGTTTTTCCAGGGATTTTGCTACGCGGTTGTTGTTCATGTTCAGCTGACGCTGAGCGTTGATTGCCATTGTGTTGGTTCTTACGACCATACCCATAATAATACCTCCATGTATTAGTTATGAAAAAATTTGGAAGGGCCTCCATGCCCCACGTTTGAGAGGGCTTGCCCTCTCCCGTTCTCGGCCGCCGACGGGAAAAGGCAAATCCGATGAGCGCACCGCCGCTGGCGTCCTGCCTGCGGTTTAGCGTTCTGTCTTATAAATCGAACTAGAAGGAAGAAAATCAACTGGCACTCTGCACAAATATAGGTAATCTATTTTGTGCTATTTGCCAAAAGCTTCTTCGATAGAGAAAAAACCACCCAGATGGGTGGTTTTTTCGGATCAATACTTGCCACTATAAGAGCCAAGTTCCTCAAAATCGAAGGAAGGGCTGGATGAAAGTTCATAAGCCGGCTCCGAGTATTCAGGCGCTGCATAGGCAGTCTGCACCGGGGCGGACGCATCGTGGCGGGGCTTGAAGCGGCTTACCAGGGATTTCAGCATCTGCGCCTGGCTGGAAAGTTCCTCACTGGCAGCAGCGCTTTGCTCGGCGGTTGCAGAGTTGGTCTGGACCACCGCAGAAATCTGGTCGATCCCCATGGAAACCTGTGCGATAGCTTCCGCCTGCTCTTTTGCAACAGCCGTGATCTGGTCAACCTGTACGGTAACCTTACTAGCCTTTTCCACAACGGCGGCCAATGCGGCAGCCGTGCGGTCGGCAATGCGGGAGCCATCCTCGACAGCCCGGATCGAATCGGCGATCAGGCTGGCTGTATTTTTGGAAGCCTCCGCGGATTTGCTGGCAAGGTTACGGACCTCATCGGCAACAACGGCAAAGCCTTTTCCGGCGGAACCAGCGCGCGCAGCCTCGACAGCAGCGTTAAGCGCAAGGATATTAGTCTGGAAAGCAATATCTTCAATGGTTTTAATAATTTTGCTGATCTGGTTGGATTTTTCGCTGATCTGTGCCATTGCCGCAATCATTTCCTGCATTTCAGTGTTGCTGGCAGTGACGTCCCCACCGGCATCTGCGGTCGTTGCGCTTGCTTCGGAAGCATAATCAGCCATATGCTGAACCTGATTGGAAATTTCGCTGATGGTTGCCACCAGCTCCTCAACCGAGCTGGCCTGTTCGGTTGCACCCTGGGAGAGCGCCTGAGCACCGGAAGAAACCTGTTCTGCGCCGGCAGAAACCTGCTCGGAGCTTTGATTGATACCGAAAATGGCATCGCTCAGGCTTCTGTTGATGTGGCGGACAGACTGGAGAAGCGGCGCATAATCCCCCAGATAAGATGCTTCCGCGCGGGTACGGACGTCAAAGTTCCCCTGCGCCATCTCTTCCAGCAGGAAGTTAACGTCCTGGATAATCGTATTGAGGCCTTTGGTCAGTTCGCGCATACTGTTGGCAAGCTGGCCCAATTCATCCTTGGATTCATAGGTAACAGCCACTTGGAGCGAGCCTTTTGCCATCTCTGCTGCCGCAATTTCAAGTTCCTGCACAGGCCGCCGGATCCCGCGGGTGATGGAGGTTGCCAGGATTACAGTCAGTACTAAGCTGACAACCGCCAGGGCCAGAAGCTCGAGCATGGTGTTCCGTTTCACATCTGCGCCGTCCTGATAATAGTCCTGCGCGGCGGTCTGGGAGCCTTCCGAAATTCGAAGCAGTATTTGATTCATTGTGTCAGCGGCCGGTACATACTGTTCGTTAAACATCTTCAGCGCCTGCTCGGACTGGCCGTTCTGGGTCAGCGAAAGTACCTGCTGGCGGGCGGAGATCATGGTTTCCAGCGTGCTGTTCAGAGTTGACAGGCCGGCTGCATCACCCGTGTATTTTTCGTTGATTTTGTCTATGTACTCCTTTAGCTCCGCGCCGGAAGCGCTTGCGGAACTAATGCATTCCTGCACAATGTTGCTGGAGTTGATCTCCGCTATTGCGCGGTAGATATGCCGCTGAGTTTTCCACACCGCGTTGCGCGCCCCCCAAGCCATATCCACCATCTGGAACGGCTCTGAATAGAAATCTTCCAGCCCATCGGCCGCCCGGCTAATACCGGTCAAGGAAAATATCACCGAAGTTAGATAAAGCAAAATGATAATACCAAAAGCGAGGATCAGCTTTTGGGCTACTTTCAGGTTTTTGAACATGATTGATTAACCTCCTATTGATGACGTCAAAAACTTTTATTTTAACAGCCCCGTTTCCCATCCCGGATAGGGATGCCGAAACGGATAGCCGGAAAAACAGCTTGCAGTTCCCTTTTGTCCTTACGAATTTGCGGATTCCAATGCTTCCATTGATTCCTTCACATCTTCATCCTCTGTGGAACGCCCAGGGGACATTAGCTCGGACCAGATCTGGTTGACGGATTCGACGCATTCAAAATATTTCTGTGTCAGTGTATCCATCGGCATCCCCAACACGGCAGCGTGGTTCTTCATCCCATTCCAGTCAGCCGTTTCATAACAGAGCACCAGCTGGTAAAGCGCGCCGCACTTGCCTTCGCCGGTAAGCAGTGCGGTTTTGATTTCGTCTGAAACCGCAAGCTCACTCAAAGCTGTTTCAAGCGAAACCTGCATGAGCGTACCCAGTGTAGAGAACATCCCCATCAGGTAGGCTTCTGACTGGGAAATTGGCAGGCCTTCCACCATGCTGCTCAATTCTGAACAGAAGGAAGCGCGCAGGAAGGACGTTTTCAGCAGCTCTTCATCCGCGCTGCCGCTATCATGCCGGAAGCTGAGCAGATACACCCACTGCTTGAGCTGGCCCAAGCCCAGAATCACCAAAGCCTGCTGGATAGATTTTGCCCGGTTGCGCAACGCAAAATAAGCGGAATTCACCAGCTTCATCAGCGAAAAGGCCAGCGTTGCATCCCGCGAGATAATCTGGGCAATTTCATCAATATCCGGTTCGTCTTTGGTAACCGCCACAATCAATTGGAAGAAGTTGCTTTGAATATGGTCCATACGGTGTACTTTGGAAACACTTTGCTGGCCGATCGCACTGCCCTGCATATAATCGCATCCCAGCTCAACGGCCTTGTCATAGGCTTCCTGGGTATTGACGTTATAAGCCGCCACCTGCTTATTGAAATTCTTTCCAATGTTGACGATATTCTGGAGCGAAGTGCCGTGGGGATCTTTAAAATCCATCTTGATGATATCCACCACATCAAGGATCCAGAAATAACGGGCGGTGAATTCAAAACCGCTGATTGCGATCTTATATCCCTGTTTTTTATACCGCTGGACGATTTTCTGTGCCAGCGGATGGATTATCGCGTTGTCCTCAATCTGGATAACCAGCTTATCCGGAGTAAAAATCCGCGGGACATTCTTCATCAGCAGGTTCGGGGTGAAGGTGATAAACGCCTGTTTCCCGCCCAGGATCCGGTCGTTGTCGAACTGGAGCAGGAACTGCTCAATAGCGTTCGCCACCGTAGAATCTTTTTGATTGTAGAGGGATGTTTCATCCTGCTGATAGAGGATTTCGTAAGCTGCCACCTTCTGTTTGGAATCCATGATTGGCTGCCTGACAATATATGTTTCCATAGCCTCTCCGTTTCTCCGCTGCTTCCTGTGATCAGGAGCCAAGGAAAGCAAAGCAGCGGTATGCTCCCCCATTCGTTCCAGAATACGCCGGGATTGCCGTTCAGGCCCTCAGAGCCTGTTCAAGATCCCAGGCATATCCTGAACCCCTCCTATTTTATTCAGCCCTTGTCCTTACGGCAGGGGACAAAATAACACCTTATACATCATCCCAACGGATGGTGATATCGTCCCGGTCCCGGATCACCTCCAAATAGGAGGCATCCGCCCCGTTCAACCGCAGTACAACGCCGCCTTTGGGGTTGGAAGGGTCGATATCTACGAAGTTCAGCATATCCACAAACTGGTAGGGGGTGTGGTCCGGCTTCGGGTATAGTTCCACCGGGTTCCCGTTCAGCGTAACGTGGATCATACGGTCATAAATCTGCGGAAGCGGCGGCGCAATAGGGGACGCCATCGGCGGAGCGGGCGGTATTGGAGCCGGTTCCGGTACTTCCGCGGCCTTCATCTCTGCCAAAGGGGAAGGCGGCGCTGCCTGCACAGGCTCCGGCTGGGGCGCTTCCTCCGCCGGATCCTCCCCTTGGAGTTCTGCGTTCAGAACATCCCCATCCTGAAGGGAGTCCTCCGGGCTGCAAAGCTGCCCGTCCCGGTAAAACCACATCCCGTCCAGCGGGAGCTCCAGCCATTCGCAGACCGTCTGCAAAGAATCCGGGTGTTCGATCTCCAAAGAAACGCCATTCACAATCCGCCGGGAGCGGTCTGCCGGGACGCCGTTGATCTGGACGCGGGTTTCCAGCGGGTATTCAGCCCCATCCAAGATCACAGTTACTGTCATCCAATCCCGGATTTCGCTTTCCACGGTTGGTGCGGCATCCATCCCCGATTCCGCCGGGCGGAACTCGATCCGGTCCTCCGGATGTACAGGGACGGACAAGCTGGCCTCTGCACCGTTCAGCCGGACCTCCGCCGGGGAGGCATATCCGCCGCGGCAGACCTTCCGCTCTCCGTTGCACTCATAAATGACGCTGGCTCCGGAACGCCCCATAATCTGGCTGTACTGACATCCGGACAGCAGCAGGATCTCCAGCAGGGTGGTCACGCCCTTTTTCAGCAGGGTAACCTTTTTCCCGTTCACCGTTACTGAAAACGCCTTTTCCAGCCGGTTTGTCATGGCGGTCACCGCAATCCCCACCGGTGTTGCGAACTCCGGGCCGCTGATATCCAAATCGGTTTCCACCATCCGTTTGAGGTAATTATTCCCGCCGACCGCTACCTTCTTTTCATCAATGGATAATTTCCCCGCAATCATCCCGCACAGCGGGGCAAGCTGGCATCCGCCGCCGACCAGGAAAACAGCCGCAGGCGGTTTTCCGTTGCATTCCAGAATACGGCCGGAAATCTCCGACGCCAGCTCTTCCACAGCCGGCCGGATCTTCTCGGCCAGCTCCGAAGCGGAAATCTCATAGCTGAAGCCCAGAATATCCCGGTAGCCAATCAGGCCGTTTTTCTGGCCATGCTCCATTTTCATCTTTTCCGCCGTTTCAAAGTCCACCAGGCATTCCTTCATGATTGCCTCAGTGATTTCATCGCCAGCGATTGTCGCCATAGTATAGGCGGTCACGCTGCCGTTATTCGAGATCGCGATATCCGACGTCCCCCCGCCGATATCTACCAGCGCCAGGTTCAGCATCCGCAGCTCCCGGGGGATAACCGCGTTCATCGCGGCGATGGGCTCCAGCGTTACGCTGGCCACCCGCAGCCCCACCTTCCGCATCACGGCATACAGGCTCTCCACCACCTCGCCGGGAAGGAAGGTCGCAATAATCTCACAGCGGGCATGGCGCCCCTTATGATCCAACAGGGTGGAAATCTCATATCCGTCCAGCCAGTATTTAACTACCGAATGCCCTACGCAGAGGAAGTTCATCTTCCCAGCGTCCGACAGCTCGGCGTGCAGCTGCTCATAGGCGCGCTGGATCGCGCCGGTTTCCAGCTCCAGCACCTGCCGGTCCTGAATCGGCTCTTTCTCATCCAATTCAATTTCATAATCCGCCTTACAGGTTTCCAGCGCACGGCCGGCCGCTGCGATGCAAACCTCCTGAAGCGGAATGCCCACCTTTTTTTCCAGCCGGTTTTTGACGTTCTCCGCCACCAGCGCTGTCTGGGTAATATCTTCAATCTGCCCGTCTACGACAGCCCGGCGGGTATGCTCCTCGGTTTCCACCGCCAGCACCTGGAACAGGTCCCCTTTGGGCGCGCCGACAATGCCGGTTACACTCCGCGTGCCGATATCCAGCACGAAGATCAGGCCGCTGTCCTCTGGTTCAGGAACCGCCGCGGCAGGGGCTTGTTCTTCCAACATTTCGTCCATCGTGTTGTCCTTTCCAGCCTTTTCCTGCAATGAAAAAGCTTCTCTGTATCCCGATCCCGGAAAAGGCCGGGAGGCTTATTCCTCCGTCTGGCGGGGCGTCTTCCGCATCCGGCGGAGCTCCTCCGCCTGCACCCGGAACAAGAACGCGCAAAGCTTATCAGACATCGCCGGAGACAGCTCCTCAAACGAACAGCCATAGCCCCGTTCCCCTTCTTTTTCCACCAAGCGGCGGACCCGGCAGGTAAAGTCAAAATGATCGTAGCGCAGCAGCACCCGCACATCCACCTTCTGCCCGACATCCAGCTGCCCGGCCGGCATCAGGAAGAACAGGCCGTTCAGGCTGAGGTCCTGCACCGTAACCGAAATGGTCCGGGCAACCGGCACCCCTCTGGCATTATTCACCATCAGGGTAAGCTGGCCGCGCAGCCGGGTGTGTACCCGGAAGGCTTCCCGCCGCTCCGAAACATTCACCGGCGCATAATCGGTGATCCGGATATGCTTCGGAGTCGCCACCAAAAGCTGCCCAACCCCGAAGAACGGGACACCCTCTTTATTATTTACCTGGAAATACAGATAGGACCCGCTTTCCATCGCCATGGGTGAAAATTCTTTCCCTTCGCTGCGCAGTTCCAAATAATCGGGCTTGATGTCTGCCAGAATTCCTTCCGCCAGCAAATCCCCCGCCGTCCCGCGCAGAGTCAGCCGTTCCCTTAAATGGCCCGCAGTCAAACGGGCTGTTGTTTCCTGTTGCATTCCCGCTACTACTCCTTTCGAACCGCCGGCAGGCCGTCCGGGTTTTTAATTTCAGAGGTCACCTGAAGAAGCTGGCAGTAAATTGCCGCAATCACCTGGTAAAGCTCCTGCGGGATATTGCTGCCGATCTCCAGCATACAAAGCAGAGAGGCCGCGCTGTCATCGCGGAAAACGGGGATCCCCTTCTGCTCCGCAATATCAATAATTTTTTCCGCGATTTCGCCATAGCCGGAAGCAATAACGACCGGCGCAGCATCCTGTTCGGCGTTATATTTCAGCGCAACCGCCTTATTAGATTTTGACATTGATACCCGTCCTTTTATATGGTAATGATTTGAACACATCCATCAACGAGCGCGTATGCTCCAGCTTGTCGATCCGGATATTCCCAAAATGGTAGGGCAGCCCGGCAATGCTGGGGCTGAGCCGTTCCATCATCTTTTCTTCAAATGTCTTCAGGTAAGCCGGCGGGCAGAGAAGCGAAAGGTCGATCGATTGTTCTCTTACGTAAAGCTCGGCTTCAAACTGGCCAATCCCTTCAATATCGAAGACGATCAGCATATGGATATCCCCCTTGCTGCCCGATCCGCCCTGACGCTCCCGTTCGTCCTCATGGCCGTTCGGGTTGATCCAGATTTCAGCAAAGGCCTTCATCCAGTCGCTCTGGACCGGTATAACATAGTGCAGCAGCGGGGTAAAGTTGCAGGGGGAGGAAAGCAGGCTGTGGATAATCCGTTCAATTTTTTCCGCATTCAGCAGGGTGAGGGTTTCATCGCTGGTTTCCCTTCCGATAATATTAGTGAGGACATCCATGATATTGGAGCTTTCCTCTTCCCGCCCATGGGATTCGGACACAAAGAAGCTGGTCAGCGCGCGCTGAAAATCCTGACGCTGGCGGCTGTCCAGCAGTGTCATCAAATGGGCGATCGACTCCTGAAGGAAATCCGGGTTGTCGTTATAGCGGGAGAGGTTGTAAACCGTAATGGAAACCATTTTTTGCAGTTTAGGAGTAAACAGGATGCTGTCCTCCACCTCCTGGAGGATAGTAAGCACCTCGCTTTTCAGCTGCTCAAACCGGGGCGGCGCGCTCTCCTGCCGAAACTGCGCGGAAAGCTGGAGCAGCCGGGAGGAAAGCTCCCGGCTCGGCCCCACGCTCTGCCCCAAAAACTGGAGCGTATTGGCAATCCCATCCAGTACATCCTGGTTGCCCTGGTGATGGTTTACCGCCTTCAGCAGGTTGGCAACCGCCTGTTTCATTTCGGGGATCTGGACTGTTTCGGAGGAAAGGCTGCGCAGGAAATTAAACAGCTCCCCCTTAAACGCCGTAGAGGTATTTTCCTGGCGGGTCATCTCCGCCGCAATCTCCTCCGGCTGAATCAGCAAAGCATCAAAAAGCTGCTGGATATCCTGTGTCAGCGCGGTATTGTTGACCGGCAGCAGCTGGATAATCTCCTGCAGCATGAAAATATTTTTGAGAAACCCCACCGTCACTGATGGATCCTTCAGCAGATTCATCAGGATTGCCGGGGCTTCATCCCCTTGGAGCATCCCGTTATTTTGTTTTAATATCTCGCCCTGTGTGGCCGGTTTTGCGACTTTCTGAACATCCGGCAGGTTAAACGCGGCATTCGGATCCTGCAGCTGCTTGGTGACCTGCGGATCCGCCTTGTTCAAGACAGGGGTCGTTATTTTCAACAGCTCGGGCATAGCGTTGCTTTTCACCTTTTCCTTGCATAATTTAGGGCGCTTCAAAGCCGTTTCAGAGCAGGACCCTGCCCCCGAAACGGATAAAAAAGTGAATCCCGCGGAATAAAAGTTTCTGCCGCCCTGATTCCATAATACGCCGTTCTTTAATATATATCGTAACAAATTTGAAAAAGTTAAATGGAAATATTAAGTTTTCTGAAAATGTGTCGAAAAAAGATTATAGAGAGTTTATCGAATTTTTTACGCATCCTGCATACGGGCGCTCCCCTGAAAAACTTTCACAGAAAACGGCCGACGCTTTCTGCCCCGCTTTCGGATGCCCCTCCGCCATATTCGGAGGGATGGATGGAGGAATTTATTGAGATGAAATGTACGTTGCCCGACGGTTCCGTCCGGGAATTTCCGTCGGAAAGCACTCCGCTCGATATTGCACGCAGCATCAGCGGGAGCCTTGCCCAAAACCTCTGTTCCGCTTTGGTAGACGGTGAGATTTTGGATCTCCGCACCCCGCTGACAAAGGACTGCCGGCTGGAGCTGCTGACTTTCAAAGACGAAAAGGGCCGCGGCGCGTTCCGCCATACGGCGGCCCACATCCTGGCCCAGGCTGTCAAGCGCCTGTATCCGGAAACCAAGCTTGCGATCGGCCCTTCGATTGCCGACGGCTTTTATTACGATTTCGACCGGGAAGGCGGGTTCGCGCCCGAGGACCTTCCGAAAATCGAAGCGGAGATGAAAAAAATCGTCCAGGAAAACCTGCCGATTACCCGTTTTACTCTCCCGCGGGAACAGGCCCTCAGCCAGATGAAAGCCGCTTCCGAAGATTATAAGCTTGAATTGATTCAGGATCTGCCGGAAGGTGAAGAAATCAGCTTTTACCAGCAGGGCGAATATACCGACCTCTGTGCCGGCCCCCACCTCCTTTCCACCAAAGCGGTCAAGGCGTTCAAGCTTACTTCGATCGCAGGCGCCTATTGGCGGGGCAGTGAAAAAAACAAGATGCTTACCCGGATTTACGGCACCGCCTTCCCTAAGGCCTCCGAGCTGGAAGAGCATCTGAAACGTTTGGAAGAAGCCAAACGCCGCGATCACCGGCTGCTTGGACGGGAACTGGAGCTGTTCATGCTGACGGAGGAAGGCCCCGGGTTCCCTTTCTTCCTGCCTAAGGGGATGACCCTGAAAAATATCCTGATCGACTTCTGGAGACGGGTTCATACCCAGGCCGGTTATGTGGAGATTTCCACCCCGATAATGCTTAACCGGGATTTATGGGAAACCTCCGGGCACTGGGACCATTACAAAGAAAATATGTATACCACCGTCATCGACGACATAGATTTTGCTGTAAAGCCGATGAACTGCCCCGGCGGAATGCTGGTATACAAATCCTGCCCTCGTTCCTACCGGAGCCTGCCGCTGCGGGTCGGCGAGCTGGGCCTGGTCCACCGGCATGAAAAATCCGGCGCGCTCCACGGGCTGATGCGGGTGCGCTGCTTTACACAGGATGACGCGCATATCTTTATGACGCCGGAACAGATCCCGGATGAAATCAAAGGGGTCGTCCATCTGATCGACAAGGTCTATAAGCTTTTCGGGTTCAAATACCATGTAGAGCTTTCCACCCGGCCGGAGAACAGCATCGGTTCGGCGGAGGACTGGGAGCTGGCGACCAATGGGCTGCGCCAGGCGCTGGATGACCTGGGAATGGATTATATCGTCAATGAAGGGGACGGCGCCTTTTACGGCCCGAAAATTGACTTCCATCTGGAGGACTCCCTCGGCCGTACCTGGCAGTGCGGGACCATCCAGCTGGATTTTCAGCTCCCTCTGCGGTTTGAAGCGGAATACACCGGCGCAGACGGGGAGAAGCACCGCCCCATCATGATCCACCGGGTGGTGTTTGGTTCGATCGAACGCTTTATCGGGATCCTGATCGAGCATTATGCAGGGGCTTTCCCGCTTTGGCTGGCCCCGGTTCAAATGAAGGTTCTCCCTTTAAGCGAAAAGCATGAAAACTATGCCAAAACGATCCTGGCTGCGCTTCAGGAGAGAGGCTTCCGGGCCGAGCTGGACAGCCGGAATGAAAAAATCGGCTACCGGATCCGGGAGGCACAGCTGCAGAAGATCCCGTATATGCTGATTCTGGGCGACCAGGAGGAGCGGGATCACACCATTTCGGTACGGGACCGCAAAGATGGCTCCACGGCCGTTTTAACACTGGAACAATTTCTCAGGCAGGCTTCAGACGAAGTCCTGGCCAATCAATAATTTTTGTTAGCGGGTGAAATAGTATGGGATTTATTGATCCTGGAATGGAATCCATGTTGGAAGTTTTTATTTACGAGTCAACTACACTGCTGGATCAGCTCGATGAAATTCTTTTGGATTCAGAAAAAGAAAAACAGATGAACGAGGAAAATGTCAATGAGATTTTCCGCATCATGCACACCTTGAAAGGCTCCTCTGCTATGATGGGCCTGAACGCGTTCTCCAACCTGGCGCACGCCGTAGAGGACGTTTTTGCCATTGTCCGCGAGGATCGCAGCAAGATGGACAACGTCAGTGAAACCATCTTCAACCTGGTATTCCAGGCTTCGGACTTCCTGAAGGTGGAAATTGAAGGCATACAGGGCGATGACTACGCCCCCAAAGATCCGGCGGATCTGATCCAGCAGCTGCATTCCCTGGCGGACGTCATGAACGGGAAAGCTCCCGCCGCTCCGGACCAAGCCGCCAAACCAGCCGAGGAAGCCCCTGCCGTCGGCAAGAAAGGGTTCTGCTCGATCCGGGTGCATTTCGAAGATGGCTGCCAGATGGAAAATGTCCGTGCGTTCATGCTGCTGACCCAGCTGAAAGAAGTCTGCGATGAGCTGGACTCTATCCCAGAGCATCCGGAAAACGACGCCAACCTCTGCGAAGACCTCATCCGGGACGGCCTGATCGTCCTGTTCAAGCCTGCCAGCGCGCTGGATGATGTCATCAGCGTAATCGAAAAGGCGGTAAACGTCAAATCCTACGAGGTCCTGTCCACTACGGAAGAACCGGAAGAAGCGCCTGCCGCAGAACCCGAAAAAGAGCCTGAGCCTCCCGCTGCCTCTGCAGCAAAAAAACCGGCTCCCTCTTCCGCATCGGAACCTTCTGCTTCCCATCCATCCGTTTCTTCTTCGGCTTCCTCTTCTGCTCCAGTAGAAACCAATGCGCATAAAAATGCGGTTAAACAAAGCCTGATCAGCGTCAATCAAAGCAAGCTGGATCAGCTGATGGATCTGGTGGGCGAGCTGGTTACGACCGAATCCATGGTGGCAAGCAACCCGGATCTGGAAGGGCTCAAGCTGGATAACTTCACGAAATCCACCCGTGAGCTGCGCAAGCTGACCGACGACCTGCAAAACGTAGTCATGTCCATGCGGATGGTCCCGCTGACCGGCACCTTCCAGAAAATGAACCGGATCGTCCGGGACATGAGCAAAAAGCTGGGCCGTCCGGTTGAGTTTGAAACCATCGGCGGCGACACGGAAGTTGATAAAACAATCGTTGACTCCATTACCGACCCGCTGATGCACATGGTCCGCAACTCGATGGACCACGCGATTGAGCCGCCGGAAGAACGGGTGGCAAACGGTAAATCCGAAACAGGTAAAGTAACGCTTTCCGCGCAGAATGTTGGCGGGGAAATCGTTATCAAAGTCATTGACGACGGGCGCGGCCTGGATGTCGAGCGTATCATGGCCAAGGCGCGCAACAACGGAATGCTCACCAAGCCGGAAAGCGAATACACCAGCAGTGAAATCTTCGGCATGATTATGCTTCCGGGCTTTTCGACGAATGAGAAAGTCACGGAATATTCCGGCCGCGGCGTTGGCATGGATGTCGTCCATCAGAACCTGGCGAAGGTCGGCGGTGTCATTTCGATCGAAAGCGCCAAAAATGTCGGCACCACCTTTACCATTAAAATCCCGCTGACCCTGGCGATTGTGGAAGGGATGGAGATCTCGGTAGGCAAGTCCATTTTTATTCTGCCGATCACCTCTATCCGCCAATCCTTCAAGGTTTATGATTCCAGCCAGATCCTGCACGATACCAACGGGACAGAAATGATCATGCTGCGGGGTGAGTGCTATCCGATTCTGCGGCTGCACAGTGTTTTCGACATCCCAACCGAAGTGACGGAGCTGAACGAGGGCATCCTGATCCAGGTGGAAAACAACCGCTCCTGCGCCTGCCTGTTTGCCGACCAGCTTCTTGGTGAGCAGCAGGTGGTTGTCAAGGGCTTCCCGCCCTATCTCAGCCGTTATGACATTAAGGGCTCGGGCATCTCGGGATGCACCATTTTGGGAGACGGCAGTATCAGCCTGATTTTGGATACTAACGGCCTTTTGAATTTCTAAGCAAAAAAAGGAGAATCTAACCATGAGCGAAATTTTAACAGATCAGGAAGCCGGCGGCGTAGACGGAATGCAGGGCCAGTATCTGACCTTTTCCATCTGTGATGTGCTTTACGGCGTAGAGCTTCTGCGTGTTATTGATATTATTATGATCCAGTCTATTACCCATGTCCCTCATCTTCCGAACTATATCAAGGGGATTATCAACCTTCGGGGCAGTGTGGTCCCGGTTATTGACGCCCGGATCAAGCTCAACCAGGAAGAGGCCGAATACGACGACAAAAACTGTATCATTATTCTGGACATCAACGGGCCTCATGTGGGGATGATCGTTGACCGGGTGGCCGAGGTTGTTTCCCCGGAACCCGATGACCTTTCCATCCCGCCCAAAGTGGAGGCCAGCGGGCGAAACCATTACCTGACCTCTGTTGCGAATATTGACAACAAAATCATTCTGAACCTCGATTGTGAGAAGTTCTTCTTGGACGACATTGCTTAAAAGGAGGTTCGAAGCATGGCAGCAAACAGTATGATTGAGTTGAGCGATCAGGAATTGGTAGAGCTCAGCCGGTTTGTTGAAGAAAAATATGGGATCGTCCTGATTAAGAAAAAGATGCTGATCCAGGGCCGGCTGTCCCATATGCTCCGGGAACGGGGAATTACTTCATTTCGGGATTATATGAATATCCTGTATAAGGACACGACCAATACCGAAATTACCAGTTTTCTCAATAAAATTACGACGAACCATTCCTATTTCATGCGGGAATCTGAACATTTTGACTTCCTGACCAAACAGGTGCTCCCTTATCTGGAAGCAAACCGTCCCAGCAAAGTACTCCGGATCTGGAGCGCCGGATGCTCAGCTGGGCAGGAAGCTTATACGGTTGCCATGGCGATCGACGAATATTTCGGTACGCGCAAGGCCGGATGGGATACTTCCATTCTGGCTACCGATATTTCCATGAACGTACTGTCCCGCGCGAAAGCCGCCGTATATCCTGCCGCCGATATCAAAGATATTTCCCCGCAGTGGCGGAGCAAATATTTCGTTCAGAAAGGGGCCGACCAGTTCCAGGTCTGCGATAAAATTCGTAAAGAAGTTATTTTCCGCCCCTTCAACCTGATGGATCCGATCCCGTTCAAAAATCCTTTTGACCTGATTCTCTGCCGAAATGTCATGATCTATTTTGATATGGAGACTAAAGAAAAGCTGGTGGAACGGTTTTATAATCATACGGTTTCCGGCGGTTATCTGTTTATTGGGCATTCCGAAGGCATTAATCGCTCCGCTACCCGTTTTCAGTATATTAAACCGGCTATTTATCGAAAATAAACCAGGCCGGGCTAATTTGCAAAGGCTTTTCAAAGCCGGAAAGGATTGGTTCAACACATGACACCTCCGCAAAAAAAAATCCGGGTTTTGATTGTCGATGACTCCCTGCTTTTCCGTCAAACGCTGGCCTCACGGCTGGCTACGGATCCAGCCATTGAAATTGTCGGCACTGCGGTTGATTCTTTTGACGCAATGCAGAAGATCAAAGCGCTTCGGCCAGACGCAGTAACACTGGATGTTGAAATGCCTAAAATGAACGGCATTGAGTTTCTGAAGCGCCTAATCCCAATTCATCCCATACCGGTCATCGTCGTCAGTTCCCTTCCATTGAATGTACTGGACGCGTTGGAGGCAGGTGCGGTAGACTTCGTTGAAAAGCCGAAGGTGCAGGGTGGCGAAGATTTGCAGCGTTTTGTCCGGGACTTGGCCGGAAAGCTGAAAATCGCCGCATTGGCCCATGTCCGTATGCGTCCGGCGCCCGGTGCCCCGCCCGTTCCGGCGCCTCGCAAGGTCAGTCTTTTGAACTCCGCGCGGAACGTCAGCTCGCTGATCGCTATTGGTGCTTCCACTGGGGGTACAGATGCCATTCTTGAGGTTGTTAAAAACCTGCCGGCTACTACACCCGGTGTCGTTGTTGTACAACATATGCCGCCGGTATTTACCCGGATGTATGCAGACCGGCTGGATAAAATCTGCCCCATGAAGGTCAAAGAAGCTGAAGATATGGACCGTGTTCAGCGCGGCCGGATTCTGATTGCCCCAGGTGGGTTCCAGCTGCGTGTGGCCAAAGATGTCAACGGCTATTATGTCCGCCTGTCGGAACAGGGAGTCAAGCTGAACGGGCATTGCCCTTCCGTTACAGTCATGTTTGATTCCGTTGCCCCGATTGCAGGCAAAAACGCAATCGGTGTTATCCTGACCGGCATGGGCGCTGATGGCGCGCAGGGGCTGCTGAATATGCGGCAGGCCGGCGCTTATACCATCGGCCAGGATAAAGACAGCTGCGTGGTTTACGGGATGCCGCAGGCCGCGTATAATATGGGCGCTGTTGCCAAACAAGCCCCGCTGGACAAGATCGCCGGGGAGATTATCTCACGGTTAAATGCCGGAAGTCTAAACGGATAAAATCCGGACGGACAGCATCCGGAATGGAGAAGAAGGCCTCTGAGGGAACCCTCAGAGGCCTTTGTGCTGCCGTTTTATACTGGAAAATTGTTTCGGCAAATATTCTATTTTTTAATAAATAATTCATACTAATTTAAACAATATACTCTTGTACTTTGTTATTATAAATATAAAGAATGCATTCTTTATTAAAAAAAAAAACAAAATACACAAAGGATGGTTTTTATGAAAAGCAAAAAACTTTTAGCTCTATTGGGATCCATTGCTTTGGCTGTTGCTGTTATGATGCCGGGTGCTGCCTATGCTGCCGCACCAGAGACGGACCAGAATTCCATGCAAAAAAATGAAACGGAATGGATTGCTTCAGAAGAAAAACCCATGATTTATTATTATTTTGATGAAAAAGCAGTCTATAAAGTCAGCAAAAAGCAATTCGACGAAATCCGTGAAAAGCATAATTTGGATGAGGTTGTTGCCCGGGATGGTTTGAAGCCTGTACCTCAAAAAGCCCAAAAAAACAAACCTGCGGTAAACGAAAACGAAATGAGAACGACAGCAGATACACGTATGACTGGCAGATGAACAATCAGTAGAAATACCATAAAGCCCAATTCTAAAATGACTTATTCGATGTCTAACGGAAACACTTTTACTGTTGGCAATGGAGAGGAAATTGGAGCTTCGATTGAGCCGAAGGAGAGCTGCTGGCTGACGGTAGGCGCAACGGGTACAAAGGATTTTGAAATAACAGGATATGTCGATAAGAAAGGTGTTTACGGAATCACTATTTCAACAGATACACCAGGCGGCTATAGAATTTATGCTCAAAATGATAACGACTATACAATTACGGGTAGTGGCATTGTCAACATTAGTAAAATTTGATTTTTATTGAAAAGTAATTTTTTCAGGTAACAGCCCCCTTTGAGCAATGCTCAGAGGGGGCTCCTTATCTGGTAGCTTTAGCACAAAGATAACAGGCCAAGGAGAGCCCAAACTCTCCTTGGCCTGTTATCTTCCCACTTTTTCAATTTTCCGGGGAAAATCCACATCCGGGTAAGCCGGTCAATAAACCCATTCGCCCTTTTTAACCGACTTTACTTTCATCGCACCATTTTCCCCATAAAAGAAAACGGTCCGTCCATAATCTTTCCCCGTGTCTTCCGCAATAATGGGAATATGCAGCTGCGCCAGCGTCTGTTTGACAGACTGCACATTCCGCGCACCGATATTACCCAAATCGGAGCTCGCACTTTTAAACGCAAACATCTGCGCCCCGCCTGCAATCTTTGCTTTCAGATTGGCCCGGTGGGCTCCCATGCCTTCCATTTTTTTAACCAGCAACACAATTCCAGTATCTGCAAATTTCATTGCCTCTTTCAAATCCATATTACGGCTCATGCTGCTGGAGGGAAGCAATATATGCGCTAATCCTGCGATCTTTGTCGCTGAATCATAAAGACAAATTCCTGCGCAGGAACCCAGCGCATAAGTAACCAAAACATCCGGAGAGCGGACCGCGTTCAAATCCGCAATCCCTACCGTTATTGTTTTACTCATACTTCAATCCCCAGATTCGTCATAATTTTTTTCAGAGAATCCACATCCGGAATCATTAGAACATGGCTGGAGCTTTCCTGGCCATTTCTGTTGAACTCATCTTCAATAAAAATTACCTTATCGCCGATATTGGCATAATGAATCGCCGGGACGCTCAAAATAGCGCCAGCCATATCCACACAAACAGATGGAACCGAAATGTTGATCTGCAGGTCAGCCATCTCAGAAATTGCATTCACATAAGACCCCGCCATAATGTTGCCGATTTCCTGGATGGCGGACTGGCACATTTCATCCATCTCCGCTACACTGCCATATCCTTCGCCCATCAAAGCAGACAGCGTAACATCCGCAAATTCCTGCTCCAGCAAAAACATCAGCATCCCCTGGACATCGTCTTCCATCATCAGCATTAACCCGACAATCATGGTTTCCGGGCCGCCCAATGCTTCTACCACATCGTTATAATCCAAAATACGGATCTTCGGCACTGCAATATTGATGGGATGCATCAGCATCGCCGAAAGAGCAGTTGCCGCATTGCCCGAACCGATATTCCCGATTTCACGCAGCACATCAATTTGAATTTCATTCAATTCATCCAAAGCACGAATAGCCATTCTCCTGCTCCTTCAATCTATCGTAAGTTATTCAGTATTTCTTCCAGTTCGTCTGCGGTCTGTACTAGGCGCGCGCTGAATTGATAGCCTCTTTGCGCCTTGATGATATTGGTCATTTCATCTGAAACATTCACTGCGGACTGCTCCAGCGTATTGCTGAGCAAATCGTAATCCTTTACGCCTGCCGCCTGGGTAGAGTAAGCCGCACCGGATTCCGCCGTTGCCAAAAAGCTGCTGCCTTGTGTCGGCTCCAGCCCCAGCTGATTGGGGAAGCGGTAAATCCCCAGCCGGTCCTTGACCCCTTTCAGATCGTAGTTCTGAGTTGTCCCGGTTGCTTCTCCGGTAGTTTGATCCTTGACGGTTTCCAAGGGAAGATTGATCCGCTTGCCCGCGCCGTCCAGCACATAAGAGCCGTCCCAAGTTACCAGATAGCCGGCGTCATTTTCCACACTGATCCCGAAGTTGCCGTTACGGGTATACTGGGTCTGGCCATCCCGCTCTATGGCAAAAAATCCGTCCCCTACAATGGTGAAATCCAGCTCCCGGTTGGTCTGGTTCAGGTTTCCCTGATCCATCAGCAGCTGGCGGCGGTCCGCTTTTACACCGTGGCCGGTCAAGCGGATGTTCTCTTCATCGTGCAGTGCCATTTTTGTATAAATCAGGTCCTCAAACTGGGAACGCACCGTCTTGAAACCGACGGTAGAAACATTCGCCATGTTATGCGCGACTGTATCCATTTCGGCTTGGTAAGCCATCAGGCCAGACGCGCCGGAAAAAAAACCAATATTCATGTCAATTCCCCTTTTTGCTGCAAATAGTATGTTCTGCTTATCACGTTACCATGAAAACTGCCGTATTGCAACTGTTTTCATCGATTTTTTTAAAATCAAAGCTTCGCAATGGTGGTGGCCGCTTTCTGAGTCATCTCATCAATGGTTTTCAGCGCTGTACTGCACGCTTGGAGCGCACGGTTTGCCTCCATAACCTGGACCCATTCCCGGTTGACATCAAGCCCCGAGGTTTCCAAAAATCCCTGCGCGACCTTGGCGTCTGCCCAAGGCGTATCAGCGTTTTCCGCGCCTTCCTTAGCCCGATACAGCCCATTGGAATATTTTTCAACCTGGTCTACCCCAGGCCAAGTGACCAGGATCTGATCAATCCGCTGGTTTTCCGCATTGTAAACGGTCCCATCCGAAGTGACTGTGAAATCAGAGGTATTCACTTTCAGGGGGCCGTTTTTCCCCATCACCCGGCCGGAGCCTTTCAAATACAAATAGCCTTCACTGTCAATATCAAAGCCGCCGTTCCGGGTAAGGTAAATTTCACCTTCCTCATCCTGGATATTGAAAAAGCCTGCGCCGTCCAGCGAAATATCCAGCGGACGGAGCGTCTCCTGCAGCAGCCCGCTGTCCAGCAGGACGGGTATTTCCTCTACCAGGCGGATCGGCGATGTTGAACCGATATGCGTCTTGCCATAGGCATCCTTCCGGATGGCGTATTCATAATCAAATGTGGTCGTAACCACCCGTTCCGCCTGATAGCCCGGCGTTTTATGGTTGACAATGTTGTTGGTCAGCACATCCAGCGTGCGTTCCTGCGTCAGCATTCCCGCCGCCGCGGTATAATATCCAGGTAACATTTTTGCTTCATCCTTTCATATACTTTTCCAATGGTTCCCGCAGCTTCATAATCGCCCGGCTGTTGATCTGTGAAATACGCTGTTCGGTCACCTGCATGACCGCCGCGATTTCCGAGAGCTTCAGATGCTCGTAATAATACAGGCTGATGACGGTACGTTCCCGCTCCGTCAGCGAATCGAGCGCCTTTTCCAGGATTTCATGCAGCTCCTGCTGATAAATATTATTTTCAGGCCCAGCTTCCCCCCCCATGGAATGCTCCAGCACATCCCCCATCTGGGTGGTGTTTTGAAGCAGCTCCTCAAAGGAAAACATGACCGAGTTGGAAATTTCACTATAATAACGGGAAAGCGCCTGAAGCGAAATATCCATCCGCTCCGCGATCTCCTTGGGCGTAGGTTCCCGCAGCAGCTCGTTGCAGAGCTCGTCGTGTACCTGTGCCAGATGCTTAGCTGTCATCCGGACCCGGCGGGGCAGCCAATCCTGCTTGCGTACAAAGTCGATTACCGCGCCCCGAACCCGCATAAACGCATAGGATTCAAACTTGATCCCTTTGTCCGGGTCAAAACGCTCAATGCAGTTAATCAGGGCCAGGATCCCCTGGTTGACGATATCCTCATGCTGGGCAAAGTTGGAAAAAACACCCCGCATTTGTCCGGCAACCGTTTTGGCAATGTAGCTGTAATACAATACCAGCTGATTGCGCACCTGTACACTTCCGGTTTGCTTATATTTTTCCATGAGGCTGATCGGATCCACATCCGGGGTTTTAGACTCCGTTTCAAATTCCTGATTCACCGATAAAACCTCCTTTTCTGCAACAGTCCAAATAGGCAGCGGCCTTGCGTTCCCGGCCTCCTCGTCCCGGAAAATACGCTAATTACTGATTGAGATATTCCCCAGCGCCAAAATCTGCACATCATTGTCAACCTCGTTAAAGGAAAGGACAATGGCGTCCGGATGGAACTGATCAACCAACTTTTTGAAATAGATCCGAACAATCGGCGAAGTCAGGATAATCGGCACCTGGACCAAATCCTTCACCTTGTCGATCTCGTGGTTGGTTGCGGCAATAATATTCTGGATCGTCTGAGGCTCCAGCGCCAAATAAGAACCGCCGTCCATTTTTTTGACGGAGCTCATAATCGCATTTTCGATCCGCGCGTCCAGGCTGATAACCTTGAGCTGGTCTGCCTCGGCAAACCGCCGTGTAATCGTCCGTTTCAGTGACTGGCGGACGTATTCGGTCAGCATATCGCTGTCCTTGGTGGTCGCACCGTAGTCGGACAGGGTTTCCACAATCGTTTCGAGATCCCGCACGGGGATGCTCTCCCGCAGCAGGTTGGCCAGTACTTTTTGCAAGTCGCCCACACTGACAATCGACGGGATCGTATCATTGACAATCGTTTCGTTGGTTTTACGCAGGTTGTTGAGCATATTGTTGACTTCCTGCCGGGTCAGAAGCTCATAAGCGTGCTTCCGGATGACCTCGGAGAAGTGGGTGATAATAACGGAGGTTGGGTCGATCAGGGTATACCCGGCCAGCTCCGCCTTGATCTTTTTATCTTCACTGATCCATTTTGCCGGCATTCCGAACGCTGCCTCAATGGTATCAATCCCATCCACAATTTCAGAGGGGTTCTCGGGCGCCAAGGCCAGATAATGATCTGTCAGGACATCGCCCTGCGCTACATATTCACCCTTCAGCTTGATAGCGTACTGGTTGGGGTTCAGCTCACCGCCGTCCTTCAGCCGGACTGAGGGGATGACGATGCCCATTTCCAGCGCAAACTGTTTCCGGAACATGATGACCCGGTCAACAAAGCTGCCGCCGTTATCCTCATCCACCAGCGGGATCAAGCTGTAGCCCAGCTCCATCTCGATCTGATCCACTGCCAGAAGGCCGTAAACATTGTCAATATCCTTGTAGAAGTCCGCCTCGCTGGTAACCTCCTCGGTTGAAAGCAGCCCGGCATCGGGTTCCACAACCGGACGCTGACGCCGCAGCAGGATCAGCCCGAAGGTAATCAGGACGGTGGAAATCACCAGCACCTGTACGACCGGGAAACCGATAAAGCAGAGAAAGATCATCGCAATACCCGACATGATCAGCACCAGCGGCTGCGAGAAAAGCTGCTTGCTGACATCGCTGTTCAGGTTGGACTCGGAAGCGGAACGGGTTACGATCATACCGGTCGCCACCGAAATCAGGAGGGCCGGGATCTGGGACATCAAGCCGTCGCCGACGGTCGAGGTGGAATACACGCTCATGACCTCGCTGAACTCCATGCTGCCGGAGACCATGCCCACGACCATACCGCCCACCAGGTTAATCAGGGTAACAATAATCGAAAGGATTGCATCCCCCTTAACGAACTTGGAAGCACCGTCCATGGAACCAAAGAAATCCGCCTCGCGCGAAACATTGGCACGACGTTCTCTGGCCTGATCCTCGGTAATCAGCCCGGAGCTGAGATCGGCGTCAATCGCCATCTGTTTACCCGGCATTGCGTCCAGGGTGAAGCGGGCAGAAACCTCTGCAACGCGCTCCGCACCTTTGGTAATGACGATAAACTGCACTAAAACGATAATCAGGAAGATAACCAAACCGACTACAACATTCCCCTGGATAACGAACTGGCCGAAAGTTTTAACAACCTCGCCGGCATAGCCGTCCTTCGTCAGGATTGAACGGGTAGACGAGATGTTCAGCGCCAGCCGGAACAGGGTCGTAATCAGCAAAAGGGAAGGGAAAATCGAAAATTCCAGGGATTCCTTGATATACATCGTGGTCAGCAGGATAACGAACGAAACCGCCAGGTTTAAGATGAACATCAAGTCCAAAAGCATGGGCGGAAGGGGTACGATAATTAAGAAAATGACCAGGATGACAAAGCCTGATATTAAGTTATTGAATAATTTCACGCTATTTCAAATCCTTCTGCTTCAGACTGTAAACGAATGCCAATACTTCTGCTACCGCCTGGTAGTAGTTTTCAGGGATTTCCCTGTCTATATCAACCGCTTCATAAAGGCCGCGGGCCAGCGGACGGTTTTCCATAATTGTAACGCCGTGTTCCTCGCCTACTGCGACAATTTTCAGGGCAAGGCTGTCAACCCCTTTGGCGACAACCACCGGCGCGTTATTTTTTTCAGGAATATAGCGAACCGCTACAGCATAATGGGTCGGGTTCCGGATGATAACGTCCGCTTCCGGGACATTCTGCATCATACGCCGGCGCGCCTGCGCCTGCTGGCGTTCCCGGATCTTCCCTTTCACCTGCGGGTCACCTTCGGACTGTTTGTATTCCTCTTTAAGCTCCTGTTTGCTCATCCGGAGGTTTTTCTCATAGTCCCACCATTGATAAATATAATCCGCTGCTGCGACAGCCGCAGCGGCGATGGCAACGGTACTGACGATATCCAGGATCATGGATCCGGTCTGCGCTGCTGCCTGCCCCAAATTCATATCCATCAGCCGGGGCAGCTGAGGGATGTATTCCACAAAGACGGTGTAAACAATATAACCCAGGATCAAAATCTTGGACACCGCCTTGAGCATTTCCACCATGCCCCGCAGTGAGATAATCTTTTTCAGCCCGGAAAGCGGGTTCAGCCGGTTCGCTTTAAACGCCAGCGATTTCATGCTGAACAGCAGTTTCGTCTGTGCCAGCGTCAGAATCACCGCCACCAGCCCGCTGATCAGCAGCAGCGGCAGGGCCGCCTTGACAAAGATAATAAAGCCGTCTATAAAAAGCTGCCGGTATTCCTGGATGGAGATTTCCTCAAACTCCCCGGCAAGCAAAAAGAATTGGGCCACGCTGGTTTCCAGCGTTTGGAGTGTAAACGGCCCCAGCAGCTTCAAGCCATAAAAGCTGGCTAAAAGCCCGGCCACCATCACCACCTCGTGGCTTTGGAAGACATTGCCCTTCTTCCGTTCGTCCTGCTTTCGCTTTGGGGTGGCTTTCTCGGTTTTTTCGCCTGCCATGCCGATTCACCCCCTTAAAGCAGCGCCCGCCTGTTCCAGGCTCCTGCGCCGATTGTACGGCGCCAATCCTGTTTCTTGATAAAAATCGTTTTATAAAGAATCCGTCTAAGGCGCTAAAACCAGCAGCGCTTTTTCCATCTCCTCGAACAGGATGATCAGGTAATTATCCACAAAGTTGGCCAGCGGCACTGAAAACAGCAGCATCAGCAGCATCCCCATCAGGATTTTGAATTGAATACTGATAACAAAAACGTGGATCTGCGGGACCAGCTTCATCAAAACGCCCATGGAAAGCTCCGCTACAAACATCGCCGCCAAAAAAGGCAGGGCCAGCCTCAGCGCCAACGAAAACACCGAAGTGAACAGCGTAAAGAAGAAGCTTGGGATTTCCGCACTCAGTACAGCCCCTCCGACCGGGACAACCTGGTAAGAGGACTCGAAAATTTTAATCAGAACCAGATGGCTGTTGGTGGTAAAAAAATATAACATAAAAAGCAGGTTCAGCAGATTGGAGGAAACCGACATCTGAATACTGGAGCCTGGATCAAAAACCTTTGCCATGGCAAGGCCGAACTCGGTATCCAGCAGATCCCCTGCGAAAAACAGCATATAATAAAACAACGTAAATACGGAAGAGCAGACTAAGCCGACAAATACCTCGACCAGCAGCGCCCAGATCAGGGAAGGGGCCGTTTCCAGCTCTGCCACACCCTCCACGCTCACGCCTGGCGCCAGGATCAGGGTCAGCCCCAGAATCAGCGCCATCCGCACCCGTACCGGGACATTCCGGCGGGAAATCACCGGGTTCAGCGCAACCAGCCCGCACATCCGCGCAAACACAAGGATATAAACCGTCAGGTCTGTAAATTCTATGCTCCACATGATCGGCTTACACCTGTGTCATGAGCGAAAAAAGCGAATGGAACAAATCTTCCATCTGGGTGAGCATCCAGCTTCCCAGCAGCAGCAGAAGAAGCACAATCGCAATAATCTTGGGAACGAATGTCAACGTCTGCTCATGGATTTGAGTAGCCGCCTGGAATACCGCAACGACCAGACCAATCAGGATACTGACCAGCAAAAGCGGGGCCGAAATCTTGAGCATCAGCAGGATCGACTCCCGAAAAACCGTTAAAACTTCTCCCTGTGACATTCCGGCACCCTCCTTCCCGGCAGCATTCCTTCACGCGTCCCGCCGTGCTACTTGAACCCGGCGATTAACGCTTCAATCAACAAATTCCATCCATCTACCACAACAAACACCATAATTTTAAATGGCAGAGAAATAGTAGAAGGCGGCAGCATGACCATACCCATAGACATCAGGGTACTGGATACTACCATATCAATAATCAAAAATGGGATATAGATCAAAAAGCCTACCCAGAACGCCGTTTTCAATTCGCTGGTAATAAACGCCGGGATAATAACCTCCATCCCGATTTCCATCAGCATTTCCTGCGGCTGCCCGTTTGCGGTATCAACCGGCTGCTCGGTATTGCTGATACTCAAAAAAAGGTTCAGGTCGCTGGTATAAATCTCCCGGATCATGAATTCCTTGAGCGGGACAGAAGCATTTTCCAGCGCCGTTTCAATGGGGATCGTCCCCTCGTTATAGGGCTGAAGGGCTTCCTCGTTTATGCGGGTCAGCACCGGCATCATAACAAAAAGCGTTAAAAAAAGCGCAAGCCCGGTCAATACCTGATTCGGCGGGGACTGCTGCGTCCCCATCGCGTTCCGAAGGAAAGACAGAACAATGATGATCCGCGTGAAGCTGGTCATCATAATCAGGATGGATGGCGCAAGCGCCAGCAAGGTGCTCAGAAACAATAAATCCAGTGCGCCAAATGCATTGGCACCCTCCCCGGAATTCAAATCAATTGAAATCTCCGGAGCGGCATAGGCCGGAACAGCAAAACAGACAAAAAGAAGGCAGACCGTAACAGCAAACGAAATCAAAAAGCGGATTGTCTGCTTTTTCAGAACCCGCTTTTTCTGTTTCACCTCATTCATTCGGCGCCTCCTGTGAATCCTGCGTTTTTTTCTTTCTGCCCGGCTTGAATTTTTCGCCCAGCGTCTGCTGGAAAATATCCGAAAAAGAAGCAGGGCTCCCTTTTTCGGGGAAATGGATCCGCTCCGGATCCAGATCGCAGATTTTTTCAATATGCTGCCCGCTGACGCCAATCAGCATCAACCGGCCGCCCACTTCCACGATACACAGGCTTTTATCCTGCCCGAGCATATACCGGTCGATCAACCGGATATTTTTCCCTAAGCCGCCTCCCTGTATCATCTGGCGTTTCCCCAGCCATTTCGTTGCGGCATACGCCAGATACAGGATCAGGACAAAAGCGATCAGCATTCCCAAAGCCGATAAAACCTCCGGCAACCGTTACACCTCCAAAACAGGCCGGCTGGGAGCGGTTTGATCCCCCAAGGCCTTTGTTTTTATGCCCGTCCACCGGAAACTTTCCTGCCTGCACGGCAAAATCAGCCCAGGATTTTGGTCACCGTCTGCAAAATACGGTCCGGCTTAAACGGCTTGACGATGAAGTCCAGCGCGCCCAGCTGAATCGCCTCCACAACCATCGCTTCCTGGCCCATTGCGGAACACATAACAACCTTTGCACCGGCATCTCCGGCTTTAATTTTTTGCAGCGCCTCAATACCGGTCAGGTTCGGCATGGTAATATCCATAATGACCAGATCCGGCTTTTCCGCCGCATATTTATCTACGGCTACTGCGCCGTCTTCCGCCTCGATCAATTCACTGTAGCCAGCTTTTGTCAGGCAGTTTTTGATCGTCATACGCATAAACGCCGCGTCGTCTACAATCATAATTTTCTTACCCATGGGATAATTCTCCTTTTCTGTCGCTCAAATTTTGTTTTTAATTTATTACTGCTGCCGGCCCTTTTCGTAAACTTTAGGCCGAAAGCTGGGTTTACTGCCCGTTCCCCAGGGATTCCATCAAGTCCTTTGTCCCCAAGATCTCGGTAACACGGACGCCGAAATTATCTCCAATGACCACAACGTCACCCTTGGCAATGAGCTGGCCATTCACCACGATATCTACCGGCGCGCCAGCCTGCTTATCTAATTCTATCACAGTTCCCTGCCCAAAATCTACAATTTCCTTGATTTTGCGCTTAGTTTTTCCAATTTCTACGCTGACAGACAGTGGGACGTTCATCAAAAGGTCCATACTGGAGCTGGAAATCGGCCCAACAGCGCCTGCGGCAGAAAAAGTCGGGAACTGCGCCGTCTGCACATTCATCGGCTGCCGGATCATCCCCATATCGGTCATCATGCCGTTCGGCTGTTGTTCCATAGACGGGACAGGCTGCGGCGGATAGGGATAGCCCGGATAAGGCGGATAAGGATAGCCCGGATAAGCAGGCATCCCGTTTGGCATCATCATCGGCTGCTGCGGCTGCTGCATATAGGCTGCGGCCATTTCAGGAGGCATAGCAGCAGGCTGCTGCGGCTGAACCGGCGGCATTGCCGGGGGAACAGGAGGTGCAGCGGGCGGCGCAGCCGGAGCTGCCGGAGCCGGCGCAGAGGGAGCCGGAGCTGGAGCTGCCGGAGCCTGTGCAGGCGCAGCAGCGCTGGGCTGTACGATCGGTTCAATTTTTTCAATATTGGCAGCCTGGTCGCCCAGAACCTGTTTGATAATCATGGCCGCCAATTCACAGGACATAATGCTGGCAAAGCTGGTTTCCATAACGTCGGCAATGCTCATACCGAAGGAAATTGCCACTACCTTGCGGTCAATCGGCGCTTCTACATACTCCTCCAAACGGGGAGAGGTAACCACGTAAGCGTCCGGCGTAGAGATGTCAACGACATCCCCCAATACATCGGACAAAGCCGTGGCCGAGGCACCCATCATCTGGTTCATAACCTCGCACGCGGCGCTCATACTGAGTTCGTCAAACTCAAAATCGGGGCGGGGCGGATCGTCCGTTCCCATCAGCAGGTTCAAAATAACCTGCATATCATTCTGGCGGAACAGCATCACATTGCTGCCGGAAATCCCTTTTACATACTGAATCTTTACCAGAATCGCCGGTTCCAGCTCCGCATAATCCAATTCCTGGAGCATCTCCAGCGACACGGTCGGCGGAGTAATGACAACCTGCCGGTCCAGAAGGGCAGACATCGCCGTTGCAGCCGATCCCATACTGATGTTGAGGATCTCGCCTATGGTATCGATATCATCTTTTGAAAGCACTGGCCCTTGGCCTCCCGCTTTTTGTTCCAAATCTTCCACTAATCGTTCCCTCTCTTTCACTACTCAACCGGTTTATTCAGCTTGATTGATTTTTTCATTCCGGTTTCGCCAAGTTTCGCGGTGTACCAGAGTTCGTTGTCCACCATAACGGTAATATCGCTCTTAATATCTTTATTCAGCATAACCACATCTGAAACCTGAAGCTGGAGGATATCCTTCAAGCTCATCTGACAGCTATCCAGCACAGCTTTGATTTCCAGGCTGGATTCGGTCAGCTCATCCAGAATCCATTGCTTCTTGAGCCGTTCCAGCTGGGGATCCTGCTTCTTCGCGCTGCGGGCATACCGCATACTGAAGTTGTCAATCACTTCTTCCAGGTTTTCGGCCGGGATACAGATACTGATATTCCCCGTCATAGAACCCAGTTTGATGTTCATCATGACAATGATAACCGTATCCTCTGGAGAAAGAACCTGAAGCAGCCGAGGGTTGGTTTCAATCGACCGGAGAGGCATTTTCACATCCAGATAATTTCCCCATGCGTCCTGCATCAGGTTGGTCGCCTTGCTGAGCACCTTTTCCAAAATCGCGATTTCAACATCCGTATAGTCGCGGTCCGGGGTAAACGGTTTCGTACTGCCGCCGCCCAGCAGCCGCTCTACCATCAGATAACCGATCGAAGTGGAAATATCCATGATAAAAAATGCTTCACTATATTTCTTTTCTTCCGGCAAAAAGTCAATCATTCCCAACAGGGCGTTATCCGGGAGGGCATTATTATACTCGTAATAGCTTTCCTCCTCAATTTGAAGCATTTCGATCTCACAGAAATCCCGCAGCAGGCCGGACAGGTAAGAAGAAAGCATCCGGGAAAAGTTTTCGTGAAGTCCGTCCAGTGCTTTCAGCTGTTCTTTCGTAAACTTCTTGGGGGATTTAAAGTCGTATTCTTTCGCCTTATCCGGCTCCTCCTCACGGGCTGGTTCCACCACTTCTCCACCCGTATTCATCCGGTTGAGCAAGGCGTCTATTTGTGCTTGTGAAAGCTGTTCAGGCATTTCTAGATTCTCTCTCCTTACTCGTTTGGATTATTTTCAGGCTGCACATCCTGTTCTGCCCCATCCGCAGTTCCGTCTGCGGATGGGGGAGGAGCGTCCTCCCCGCCGGTTAGGTTGCCGTCCGGGGTCAGTAAATCTTCTGCGCCGCCCGGTTTGGGGTAAATATTCTCATCATAGGTCCCCTGGAAGAGCTTCTCAATATCCGCTGCGCCGCCGGTGAAATACGCATCCTTGCCAACAATAATCATATCGACGCGGCGGTTTTTCTCACGGCCCTCCGCGGTATTGTTGTCCGCAATGGGGAACGCGTTGCCCTGCCCGATCGCGTTGAGGATCTTGGGATCTATCCCGCATTCGTCGTCAAAATAAATGGCCACGTTTGCCGCACGCTCACTGGAAAGCATCAGCGCATTGACCGGGTAGTTCGGGTCGTTGACCTCGGCGCTGTGCCCGTATATGTTGATCATGGAAATCTTGTCGCTGATCTGGCTGAAGCATTCTCCCATAAAATCCAGCATTGGGATGCTGTCCTTTTTCAGCTGGTAACTGTCCGACGCAAAGAAAACGCTCCGGTTAAAGCGGATAAACACCATATCATCCGACTGGTTGACCTCTACACGGTCCTGCATATTGTTGGCCTCTATATAAGCGGAAAGGTACTCGTACAAGCCCTCCAGGCTCTCCACCTGCACATCCTCCAGATCGACTGGTTCCTGCGATTCATTGCTGTCGGACGGGCTATCCACCGAGCTTTCGGTTCCGGGCGGCCCTTTCAGCCCTTCGACCAGCTGGTCGAAGGCCTCCTGCTGCAGGGTAGACATACTGAACAGCATAATGAAAAAGGTCAGCAGCAGGGTAACCAAGTCCGCGTATGTATTCAGCCATTCGCCGCTTCCACCGCCCTCATCGCGTTGTTTTTTTGCCATTATTTCACCTACTTCTCCTCGCTTGGCCCCGTCAGACGGATGCCAGACGACGTTGTACCCGCTGCGAAACTATTCGTCATCGCTTTCTGCGGCCGCACTCTTCTTACCCTTCTTGCCTTCTTTTGCTTTCGGCAGGAGCTGAGTCAGCTTCTCTTCAATAAATTTCGGGTTATCCCCGGCTTGGATCGCTTGGACACCCTCCGCAATCAAGGTCTTGCAGAGATATTCTTCATCATGGCGCACCTTCAGCTTGGTTTGGATCGGCTGGAAAAGGATGTTTGCCAGCAGGGAGCCGTACAGGGTCGTAATCAGCGCGACCGCCATCGCCGGGCCCAGGATCTCCGGGTTATCCAACTGCGCCAGCAGCTTGATCAGACCGATCAGGGTACCGATCATCCCGAATGCCGGGCCGTACGCCGCGCCCGACGCATAAAGGGCCCGGGCGTTGGCATGGCGTTCGTCCAGATAGTCCAGCTCGGTTTCCAGGTGCTGCTTCACTTTTTCCGGCTCGACCGAGTCCACCACCTTCATCAGGCTATTCTTCAGGAACTCATCATCAGTGGCGTTCAGCTTATCCTCCAGCGCAAGCAGGCCGTTGACGCGGGCCTCCTTCGCAAAGCCCACAATCTGCTCAATCGTTGCGTGAGGGTTATACTTGGTAGGCAGAAATATAATCTTCATATGCTTGGGTATTGCCGCAAAAGCGCTCAGCGGGTAAGAAAGCATCAAACCCGCAACCGAACCGCCAAGAACGATAAACAGGGACGGCGGATCCCAGAAGTTGGACAGCATACCCATGATGTTGGGTTCCGTACCGACTGTAACCTTACCTGTTTCCATGACATGGGTGGTCGTTGTGATAATACCGATCGCCATGCAGGCAATCGCCAGCAGCCAGCCAAGCATGGTGTTGATATCCATCCCGCTTTTGCCGCCTTTTTTTCCTTCTTTGGCCATAAGTCCATTCCTCCGTCATTCAGTCACTGCCGGCTTTAAAAGTCCGATTGAAGCATCGTCGGATCCAGGAGGTTCCGATAAATATCACGCCGGTATTCAATGGTTTTCTTCACAATATCATCCACGGTTTCCTTCACAATATAAAAGTTCCCGTTGGTCAGGTGGACGGTTGTGTCCGGATTAGCGGATACCTGTTCAATCAGGTCGCAGTTGAGCACAAAAGAGACACCGTTCAGTTTCGTTAAAGTAATCATATTTATATCCTCCTAAATAAGTCCTTAATTATGCCCTTTGGGTACAGGCAAGGGGGAACCCGTCCCCGGCTTCCCGCTTGCCTGTACGGCAATCCGCGGATTGCCGTGTCAGGAAAAAACAAAATTATCGTTTCAGGTTTACCAGTTCCTCGAGCATAGTGTCGGAAACGGTAATCAGGCGGGAGTTCGCCTGGAAACCACGCTGGGTGGTAATCATATCCGCAAACTCCTGCGAAAGATCGACGTTGGAAAGCTCCAGCGAGCTGGTTTTCAGGGTGCCGGTGCCATTGGTGCCGGGAACTGCCAGCCCTGCCTCGCCCGAGTTGGCCGAAGCTGCATAGTAGCTGTTACCGGACTGGATCAGCGAAGCCGGGTTGTTGAAGTTGGCCAGGTCGATCCGGCCGACCTCCTTCTGCCCGATAATGCCGTGGTTTGCGACAATAACGCCGTCCGCGCCGATGATGATACCGGTCAGGTCCTTCATCTCGACGGCGCCGCCCGCGGTACCGCCGGTCAGCTTGAAGCTGTTCATGCCCAGGTCCTTGGAGGGCGCGCTGTTGGTGATGTTGGCCTGTTCGATCGGAGCCTGAACTGGGAATGTTATGCTGGTTGCATCTGCTGCCCCCAGCATCTTTTCATAGCTGGGCAGCTTCAGATTGAATTCCTCGGTACCATCTGTAAATGTTACGTTTTTCCCACAATTAGATTTATCAAATGTTGCCTCATACTGACCAATTGTCATTGTAAACGGAGGAGTTCCTCCAGGGTTATGGGTCAGCGTTGGGACAAGGTTATTCGGATCAGTAATATCATCCGGGATCGTTCCGGTCAGTCCGCCGAACAAGTTCCCAGCCGCCAATTCCGCATTGAGTGCAGCTACATCAGCAGGTGCAGCTGCCAGCGGAGTCCAAGTCAATGCTTTGCTCATATCCACTTTGTTCAGCAAAGCGTTGAAGGTAGGGTAGCTGACCTCGATATAGTCGGTTTCACTGCCGTTGGCTTTCAGCAGCAGCTTGCCGGAGGAGGTCATCTGGCTCTGCTTCACTTCGCCGGTATAAACCTTATTGCCGGCCGTTGCGGTCATGGTGAAAACTTTTTCACCATTCATCTCCGTGCAGGCCAATTCAAATTCCATATCGGCGTTGACCTCGAATTCGTTGCCCGCCGAAAGGAACTTGAAGCCCCAGATGCCGTTGGGCGGGAATTTCACCTCGCCGGCATAATAGCCGAAGTTCTGGCCGACAACCTGATCGCCGGTCAGGGCCTCGGTGAAGGTATCGGGATCCATGCTGAACTGGAAGTCGCCCGCCGGATGCGCCTTGCCGCCGTTGCCCTCGGTGATCGCGGTGTTGATGGCTTCCTGAAGGTCGGACATACTCGAGAAGGATTCTTTCGCGTTCAGGGTTACAACGATATTATTGGTCCCGACTACGGCTTCCGCCCGTTTGCCGACCGGCAGGGAGGAGGACGCGTTCAGGACGATATTGACATTGCCTTCGGTGGTTTCTGTTCCGGCAGTCACGGTGAACAGCTTTTCATTGATGGTTTTCTCGATGGCGGATTTGGAAGCCGGGATGCTCCCCATCTGGCCGATGATATTGATCGGGTCGCTGGAAGCGGGCTTGCCCAGCGGGCTGCCGTTGGTGCCCAGCACGTAGTAGCCGTTCATATCAACCAAGTTGCCCTCGGAGTCGATATCCAGCATCCCGGCGCGGGTATAGAAGGTGTTGCCGTCTGCGTCCATAACCTGGAAAAAGCCGTCGCCGTTAATCGCAACGTCCATCTGGTTGCCGGTATTGGTAACCGAAGACTGGGTCATCAGCAGGTCTACGCTGCCGATCGATGCACCATAACCAACCCCGGAAGGGCCGGTACCGCCGGTGGTAGCGCTGGGCGCTGCCGCGTTGCGGAGGTTCTGGTAGTAGACATCGCGAAAAGTGGCGCGGCTGGATTTAAAGCCATAGGTGTTGACGTTGGCGATATTGTTACCGATAACGTCCATCTTGGTCTGATGAGATTTCATCCCGGTTACACCGGAATACATTGATTTAACCATGTTGCTGTATACTCCTCTTCAAAGAGGGACAGGTCCGGCCCGTCAGTCGGTCGGGGCCGGAATAGCTTCCATTCGGTCCGGCTATACGATCACTGTCCCGTCGATGTTGGTAAAAACGCTGCCTTTCAGCTCATTTTCTTCCACTGTGGTAATAACGGTGTTGTTCGTCACGCTCACGATAAAGGCGGTTTTATCCACCAGAATCAGCGGTTCTTTCAGGCCCTTTTGCCCGGCCAGCCGCACACCTTCGTGCAGGCGTTCCAGATTCCCTTCGGAAAGGCTGATGTTCCGTTCCGCCGCCCGGTTCACCGCGTGCTTGGAAAAAGCCAGGCTGTTCTTCTGCGCCAGACCCTGCTTCAGGATTTCCTGGAAGGAGAGGGTTTCTGCCGCGGCCGCCGGTTTGGAAACCGATGGCTGAACCCCGACGCGAGGCGTTCCGGTTGTAACAGGGTAAGCATAGGGCTTGATCTTATAATCACTCATGCTGTTTCCGCCTCTTTGGAACCGGTAAGCTCGGTGCGTGCAGTCAAGGTCTTATAAGCCGTTTTATTGCCGTCCGGATCCTCTACAATAACGCTGATATAATAATCCGTATTCGCTTTCAGCCCGGTAATCAGGTCGGTATTGATATTCGGGCGGTTCGCCAAACCGGACAGCGTGCCGTTTTTCATGATATCCTCCACCGTACTGCCCAGCGGTTCTTCCGAATAGTAAACGGAATACTTCAGGTTTTTCTGTACTCCGGGGTCGCTGCTCACAAACGGCCATTCGATCTCGATCCAGCGGTCCGAGGTCCCGACCTTGGTGATGTTCTGGACAGACGCGTCATAGGATGTTTCGGACTGGCCTTCGTGCAGTTCCATGATCTGATCCAGCGAATACTGCTTGCCGTTGACATAGATGCCGTATTCGTTGTTGGAAAGGGTCACTTTCTGAACGGTGCCTGTTTCGGTATCCAGATCGCCGGAAACGGTAAACTTGGAAGCCGTCACCTTTTTCCCCAGCAGAGAGGAAACGTAATTCTGCTTGGAATACGCTGCCAGCTCCTGCATTTGCTGCATCGAAGCAAATTGAGCCAGCTGCGCAACGAACTGCGTATCATCAACCGGGTTCATAAAGTCCTGGTTTTTCAGCTGCGCCACCATCAGGTTAAGGAAGTCATCCACACTGACGCTCTGCTCCTTTTCGACAAAGAGCATATCATAATTCTGCCCGCTGTTCTTTTTGCGGTCCACATTATACTGATAGCCGCTGTCGTAGGTGTCGCGGTAGCTGTTGATTTCATTGCCCATCTAAGCCTCCTCCTTTCGTTAGATATAGGTGTTCAGCCCGCCTGCGGGAAGGGTTTCTGCTTCTGCGGCTAATTCCTCGCCAAAGCTTTCCTCTCCGTTTTCGCGGTTGTAATAATATTGCGGGAGCTGATCCTGCGGAGTATAATGAGGATTCTGATAACCCTCAAAGCCGCTGCCGAAAAGCCCGCTCTGCCCCGCGGATGAAGTTTCCTCCGGGCGTTGGGTGGTAATTTCCCGAACCTCCGCCTGGAGCGGCCGCAGGGAATTTTTCAGCGCTTCCACCGATTCATTCAGCAGTTTTGCCGTCTGGGTGCTGGCGGTCAGGATACTGAGCGAAATTTTGCCGTCTTCGCCAGCGGTCATCTTGATGGTGATTTCACCAAGGCTCTCCGGTTTCAGCTGGACAATGAATTCGTCCTTCCCTTCCGACAGGTTTTGCAGGATATGGTTTTTGACCTGGTTGACCATCCCCTCGCGGGTATGGATTTCCTGCGCCTGCGCACGAAGGCTGGACAAGGTTTCTGCCCGGCTGGCATTGACCTTTTGCTGCAAGGCTTCTACATCTACCGCCTGGGTTTCCGGTTTAGGTTCGTCCTTCACCGTTCTCTTTACCTCGGCAATCGCCTGGCGGAACTTCATCTGCCCGTCAAACAGCCCGGTTTCAGATTCCTGCTCTGCCGCTCCGGATGAAACCTGCACAAAAGCCGGTTCCCCCGTTTCAGAATTCTCCACTGACTGAAGCAGCTCTTTTGCCGCCTCCAGGAAGTCTCCTTTGGACATAGTGCCCTCCGTTTGAAGCGGATTTTGAAGCAGCAGCTCAGCTAACGCCGGGTTTTTCTGCGCCAGCAGCTGTACCGCCGAAACCGGATCCATCTCATTCTGCACTGCTTCCAGCAGCACCTGAGGCTGTCCGCTTACAAAGGGGTTGTTCATCAAGCTGGCCAGCATCTGCATAGCGTCGGTGTTTTCTTCTTCATCACCACCGTTCTGCATCAGCCCGCCTTCCTCCGGCAAAAGCCCGTTTAAAATAGCAGCGCCATCCGGCGTCATCCCGTTCCCAAACAGTGCCATTAAAAGCTGTGCAAATCCGTCGCCGCCCTGCACTGCCTCACCGTTCATCCCGGAAGGGTTTACCGGAGCCATTGCCTGTATGGCTTCCATTCTCATCGTTCTCACCTCCTTTCAAGGACATTCCGACGGGTCAAGCGCCCTGGGATTCCCGGGCCAGCTTCCCCGAAATAAATTCGTTGATGACTGTTTCGTTTTCCCGCGCTACCGAAACTTGGTATTCTTCCAGCTGTTTTTCCTTCAGCTTATCCAGTCCGGAAACCTCCTGCGACGCGGCAACTACTACCTGAACCTGACGTTCCACCTCCAGCTCGGCCTTCCGCAGCTCGGTTTTGAACTGCTTGATCTGCCGGCGGATACTGTCAAACTGGTATTCATACATCTTGATCTGGTTGATGGAAATCGCTTTTTTCTGATCCTCCTTGAGCCGGCGGTCTGTTTCGGCAAACTCCCGTTCCAAGGTTTGGATCCGCCGCTCAATCCCATCCCGGGTCTGCCGTAACTGGGCCAGGGTATTTTTTTCGGTTTCCAGCACCTGGTCTTTATAGTCCAGCAGCCGGCTCAACGTGAATTTGAACTGTTTCATCGCGGCTCACCCCTTCCGGTTGTCATTTTACGGCTTCTTCCAACAGCTGCACGGTCTGCTCGAAGGGATACCCCCGGGAAACCGGCTGCTGAAGGAACTCATTGATTTTATCCATATGCGCCATGGCGTCGTCCAGCTGGGGATTGCTCCCCGGTTTATAAGCGCCGATGGAAATCAGGTCCTGATTATCCTGATACAAAGACATCATATTCCGCATCCGTCCGGCCGCCTGCTTCTGTTCTGGGGAAGCGATTTCGCTCATCAGACGGCTGACGCTGGCCAGCACATCAATCGCCGGATAGTGGTTCCGCATCGCAACCTTCCGGGATAACATAATATGCCCGTCAATGATTCCGCGTACCGTATCCGAAATTGGTTCGTTCGCGTCGTCGCCCTCAACCAGCACGGTGTAGATCCCGGTAATGGAACCAGTGGAGAAATTCCCCGACCGCTCCAGCAGCTTGGGCAGCGCTGTATAGATGGAAGGCGTATAACCCCGGGCGACCGGCGGTTCCCCGACGCTCAGCCCGATTTCCCGCTGCGCCATCGCAAAACGGGTCAGCGAGTCCATCATGAGCAGCACATCCTTGCCCTGGTCCCGGAAATACTCCGCAATCGCTGTAGCCGTCATCGCGCATTTGGACCGCATCATGGCGGGCTGATCCGATGTTGCCACTACCAGGACCGAACGCTTAGCCCCTTCCGGGCCTAAGTCGCGGTTGATAAACTCCATGACCTCACGGCCACGCTCGCCAACCAATGCAATGACGTTGACATCCGCCTTGATGTTGCGGGCGATCATCCCCATGAGGGTACTCTTCCCGACGCCGCTTCCCGCGAAGATGCCCATTCTTTGCCCCTTCCCGATCGTCAGCAGCCCGTCGATCGCCTTGACCCCCAGCTCAATGACCTCCCCGATCGGAGGGCGGTTCATCGGGTTGGAAAGCTCTCCGCTGATCGGGTAGCTTACACTGCTCTGAATCGGCGGGCCGCCGTCAATTGGGTTGCCCAGGGCGTCTACCGTCCGGCCAATCAGCTCGTTGCTCATACGGATCATCAGCTTTTCCCCGGTGTTCCGGACAATGCTGTCAAACCCGATGCCGTCGATATCCTCATAAGGCATCAGCAGCACCTTTTTTTCCTGAAATCCGACCACCTCCGCCAGGATGGTTTTTTCCTCCCCCAGCTGGATATGGCAGACATCGCCGACATTGCAGGTCACGCCGGTGGCTTCCACCGTCATGCCGACAATCCGGCTGATCCTCCCCGCATAATCGTAGAGGTTATCTATTTGCAGGGCGCGGTAATAAGGGGACGTATCCCAGACCTTTCGCTGCGCCATCCTTGTTACCACCCCTCTTGCTGTTGTTTTATGGGATTTCCTCAAACCGTTCCCGCAGCTGATCCAGCTGGACCGGAACCGAAGCGTCAATCAGCCCCTCCGGCGTTTGTACTACGCAGGTGCCGGCCGGAACATTCTTCGCCTGCACCTCCACGGTACTGCCATAGCTGTTCAGGCTCAGTTCCCCTTGCAGGTATTCCAGCAGTTCAGGAAGCTGGTCGGAAATTTCCACCTTGATCCAGTCCGCCTTTTTCACCGATGAAACCGCCTGCTTGACCAGCCCGGCTAATTCCATATCATCCTTGAGAAGCCGCTTGGTAATGATTTTGTCAGTAATTTCAATCACCAGGTCGCGGACCTCCCGCTCATACTGCCCGATAAACTCATCCAGCGAAGCCTGAAGCTCATCCATCAGCACTTCCACCGAATGGATACAGCCGGAAATATCCTGCCGTTTTTCCTCCAGCCCGTCGGAAAGCCCTTTTTCATAAGCTTCCTGATAAGCGCGGGTGCGGATTTGCTCGGCCTCCCGCTGGGCAGCCTCTACAATATCCATCCCTTCCTGCTGGGCATGGCGGATAAATTCTTCGCCTGCCAGACGGTCGGACTCCGTAATCACAGGAGGGCGGAACTCCACAAAATCTGCGGTTTCTTCCGCCGGGCCCCCCTCTTCTATTTCCGGAGCAGGAGGTTCTGGAATATCCGGGATCAGGACGGTGTGTTCGGTATGAACCAAGCTGCCCGGCTTGAAAATATTAGGCAATGATCTCATCCTCTCCGCCCTTCGAGATTACAATCTCTCCGGCTTCCTCCAACTGACGGATAATACCAACAATCTTCTGCTGTGCTTCCTCTACATCGCGCATACGGACGTTATGCAGATACTGGATATCGCCCTGAATGGTTTCCTGCATACGTTTGGACATATTCCGCATAATGGTCGCCTTGACGTCCTCGTTTGCCGCCTTCAGCGCTACAGCCAGATCCTTGCTGTCCACCTCGCGGATGAAACGCTGGATCGCCAGGCTGTCGAGGTTGATAATATCCTCGAATACAAACATGAGCTTCCGGATTTCTTCGGAAAGTTCGGGGTTGTTGACGCCCAATTCATCAAAAATATATTTTTCCGTATTGCGGTCGGTATGGTTCATAATATCGGCAATATAGGAAACGCCGCCGATCTCGGTGGTATCGACCGAAATGATATTGGCAAACCGCTTTTCCAGCACGCTTTCCACCATGGCAATGACATCCGGCGTAACGCTTTCCAGGTTGGCAATCCGTTCAATGATGTCAATCTGGATATTCCGCGGCAGCTCTGCAATGATCTGAGAAGCCTGGTCTGCCCGCGCATAGGAGAGCAGCAGCGCAATCGTCTGCGGATGCTCGTTTTGCAGCATCATGAACAGGTTCTTTGCATCGGTTTTGCGGATAAACTCAAAGGCTCTGGTCCGCAGCGATTTGGAAAGACGGTCCAGGTAATTGCTGGCTGCCTGGGCGCCGAACGCTTTCTCTAAAACGTCCCGCGCATAGGAGATACCGCCTTCATTGAGCACCTTCTGTGTAACGCATAGCCCATAGAAGTCATCGATAATCTCCTGCATATTTTCCTGTTCCATGCGGTCCAGCTTGGCAATTTCAAGAGACAGCCGCTCAATCTCATCTTCCTTGAGGAACTTGTAGACCTCCGCCGCCTCATCCGCGCCGAGAGCGACCATAACGGCCGCCGCCCGGACAGTTGGAGCAAGTTTGTCATTTTTCGTTGAAGTCTTTGCCATTACTGGTCCTCCTTCAGCCAGGAGCGGATCAGGCTCGCTGTAATTTCAGGATTCTCTTTCGCGAAATTACGGATTTCCTGAACGATCGCATTGTCGCTCGGGTCATTATCCGCATTTGCCGCGTCGGCAATCTGACGTTTCCGCTCTTCAATTTCAGCCTGGAGCGAATTGATCAGCATTTCGGATTCGGCCTCGGCCTCGGCCAGGCGTTTCTTCTGCCGCTTCCGGACCAGCACCAGCACGATGACGGCGATGATAATCAGGAGCAGAACGCTGCCTACTACAATATAGAAGATCGGGTTGGCGAGAATGCTCGGCGCTGGTTCCCCCGGTTCCTCCGGAACGACCGGTGCCGGTGCGTCCTCATCCATCTGCATGACGGCAACGTTGCCCGGCTGTACGCCGGTTGCCCGGGAAATCTGATCGACCAGGTCGGCCTTCCGCTGTTCGGTCAGGTTGTACGCGTCTACGCTGACAGCAATAGACGAGCTCTTCAGCGACGGCTCGCCTTTCTCGATCTGCTTTTTAATATAGCTCTGTGCGTATTCGATCCGGCTCTCATAGCTGGTCATGCCGCCCTCTTCGTCGGGAAGCTGGTTCGCATAACCGGGGATGCCGGTAGTGGGATCGTCCGTATTGTTCTCCTCGCCGACGATGTCCCCTGCCGGCTGGGAGCCGTTGACGGTATATTTTTCCTCTTTTTGGGTGATTGCGTTTTTCCCGTCGTCCGAAAATTCATCCGGATTCTGTTCAAAGCTTTCGGTAATCATCTTGTCGTAGTCCAGCTCCACCGTTGCCACGGCAACCACGCCGTCCTTGCCGTAGGTAGGGCTTAACAGGCGGTGGACGTTTTCCTCCATCCGCTGTTCGATCTGGCGTTCATAATCCAGCCGGTCTACGTTATAACCGTCGTTGTCCTGTTCCTCTACCCCCAGCATTTCAATGCCGGTGGACGCATCCACCACTTTGACGTTTTCAGGCAGCATATTTTCAAAGGAACTGGAGATCAGTGTCTTGATGCCCGAAACCCGTTCAGGGGAGAGCGCGACGCCGGGCGCCATGGAAAGGGTGGCGGAGGCTGAAGCGGTTTCATTGCCGGCCTGCTCCCAAACATGCTTGCTCTCATCAGGCAGGTTCAGCAGGACCAGCGCGGTCTGCACGCCCTGAATATGCTCCAGCGTTTGCTTGATCTGTTTTTCCCGCAGGAATTTTAAGGACTGGCGTTTTTCAAAATCGGTCGCGGTAAGCCCGTTCGGCTGCTCATAGCCATCGTATGTAAGTGTTGTTTTGGGGAAACCCTTCATTGCCATCGCCATGAGGATCTCGTCATACTGTTCGTCAGGAACAACGATCTGCCCCTCTTTATTCAGTTCCGCACTGTAGCCCAGTTCCTGCAAGGCGCTGTACGCTTCCGACACCTCGGCGCTTTCCATGCCCTCATAAAGCACCTGGTACCCGTTCCCCTGCAAGTTCAGGAAAAGCGTAATCAGAAGTGCTGCCAGCAGAACCCCGACTCCGGAAAAGATAAAAATTTTCTTTTTCTTTGGCGACTGCTTGCCCCAAAACTCCTTAACACTGGCAGTCACCTTTGCAAACTGTTCTTTCAAAATCACTCAAACCCACTTCATGCTTACCGCACCGCAATAAGCGTTATATTTTTTGGCCCTGTACTGTCAGGAAAAGCAAACGAACGCACTGCGAATTACAGCTGCATCTGTACAATTTCTTTATATGTATTGACCGCGCGCGACGTTACCTGTACCGCCATAGTCAGCGCCGCATCCGCCTTAGCGGAGTTGATCATCAGCTGGGCAAGGTTATCCATATCGCCCACCGCCAGATTATAAGCATCTTCCGAGGACTGAGACTGGGTTTCGCGCAGGTTTTCCATCGCACCCTTCAGCACATCCGAAAAGGCAGAGCTTTTAGGTTGCTCATTCGGATTGCCTGGGGCTTCTGTTGATAAAATAGATTCCAGCGGTTTCATAGGGCTGATAGGAACGATAAACACAGCGATTCCTCCTTGTTCACGATTCAATAACCAAGCAGCGGAAAGCCCTCCTGGGTTCTTTTTCCGCCATTTTTTGCAAGTACTTAAAACAGAAATGTCTATTTCTATAGATACTGCTCTTATCTGCTACATTTTTATACAATCAATATCTATAAATATCTGAAAATCCGGCAAAAGCGCGTAAGCTTTCAGATCAACTTTTAGTATACACAAATTAGCACGAAAAATCAACTATAAAGCTTCATTTATCTGCATTTTTCCAAAATTTCGCAATTGCTCCGAACCCTCGTTTGCAAACTGCACAGACCTTATTCTTAAATATGTTCAAAACTCAAATGGAAACCTGTGAAATTATATTTAAACACGCTATTATTGCTTTGTAATTTAGATAAAAGCCATCTTTTATATAAGCTTTTCCTTTCGGAACTGTTGCCCGTCCCCGCCCTGCTTATAAATATGCAGAGCCTGTATGCAAGATAACCAGTTTTTCACTGCAGCTGAAATACTTCTATCCTAACTAAAAAGGAAGCAGGGGAAACACCGCTTCCTTTTTAGTTTAAACTTTAAGCGTTGGTAAACTGATCGATCAAATTTACCAGATTGGCAATTTCCGGTTTGGAAATCTGGGCGTTTGCACCCAGCTGCTCCCCTTTTTTGCGCATTTCTTCATTGATAAGGGAGGAGAACAGGATCAGCGGAATATCCCGGAGCTCGGGATCTTCTTTTACCAGCTTGGTTAAACGATGCCCATCCATCAGGGGCATTTCGATATCCGAAATGATGCAGGCAACATGATCCTTTACGGGGTCGTCGCTGTTCTTCACCTCGCACAGATAATTCCAAGCCTCTTGGCCGTTGTCGGTTTTAATCGTATTATGGTAGCCCGAACGGTGCAGCGATTCCACAATCATCTTGGCCAAAAGCATGGAATCCTCCGCAATCAGGATGGGCTTGTCACTGGTCTGGCGTTCCCCAAGCTTCTCCAGATCCTCATATTGGATTGAAGTGCTGGGGCTGATTTCCGCCACAATTTTCTCAAAATCCAAAATCGTAATCAACCGGCCCTCGAAATCCGCAATACCTGTGGCAACGCCTTCTTCCCCGCCATAGATGATCCGGTCCGGCTTTTGTATCTTCTCCCAGGAAATCCGGTGGATCCCCTCGACGCTGTAGACATGGAACGCAAAGTGCAGGTTGTTAAAATTCGTGATAATAAAAATATCATAACCGCTGTTGTCCAGTTTCGGAAGGTTCAGATATTTTGCCAGGTCGATTACCGTGATGACCTCATTGCGGGGCTTGCAGATCCCCTCAATATCCGGATGGCCCTTCTGCATCGGTTTAATCGGGCAGGCACGGATAATCTCGCGGACCTTGGCCACGTTGATCCCGAACAGTTCCCCTGCGATCTTAAACTCCATAATTTCAAGTTCATTGGTGCCGGATTCCAGCAAAATCTCAGTCTGTTTTGTTGAAGCCATATCTTTATCTCCCCACTTGTTGTTCTATACAGAAATATCGTACAAATTTCCGCATAGAAAGCGTATAATTTTCCATTCTTTTATTTTATCGGATGTTTTTTTAATATTTAAAGAGGGGACGCGAAAAAAAAACTTTTTTTAACTTTAGTTTTCGGGAAACTTGCCGATCTAAAATAAAGTGTACATATTAATCAATTTTTCACATGGGGTGACTACAATGGCAAAACAAAAACGCCGGGGGCTCCAGCAAAAAATCCTGCTCCCGCTGATGCTCTTGGCAATTGTAATTTTTGGGACGATCAGCACGGCAACCGCTGCGCTCGCCCTAAATATGCAAATGGAGCTGACCACTGACAAGCTTCTTTCCGACAGCTATAATAACGCGCTCCTTTTTGCAAAAAAAGCGGATGAAGCTTACCGTCAGGCTGAGGCAATGGCCGGCTGTCTGGCTGCATACCGCCAGCTTCCCGCCGAAGAACAGCGCGACGCTGTAGAGAACATCATCCGCGGAATTTTGAACAGCAACCCGCTCTATGTTTCCGGCTTTGCTTACTTTGAAGAGGGTGAAATGGCTTTGCCCGCACAGCCGGATAGAAATGAAGAAGCTCCTCCAACCGAGGAAGCTCCTGAAGATGAGGGAACTCCCGAAACCGAGGAAACCCCTGAGCCGGAAGTTCCAGCCTCCATTGCTTACAGCAGCATCCTCCGCCGGCTTGGTGACGGCAACGAGTACAAGTCGGAACGCCGGGAAGACGCATTCGAGCATTATTCCAAAGAGTTCTATACCCGGCTGAAAGCGGACGGCCAAACGCTGATTATCGCTCCTTATGAAGACGAAATCAACGGAAAAATGGGGATGATGTTTTCCGTTGCGGCCCCGCTGTACGATAATGAAGGCATTTTCAGAGGAACCGCCGGACTGGATGTAGACCTTTCCAAGCTGTCCGACTTCAGCTTCGCCGCCACCGGCTATTCAAGCACCCATATGATGGCTATCGCCGATAACGGGAAAGTCCTGCTGAATACCGCCGACTCCTCCACCGTTGGAAAATCCGTAGAGGAACTGAACTATGACGGATTTACCGAAACCTTCGAAGAGGTGAAATCCCAAAAAAGCGGGGAAGATTACAGCAACAGCGTATCTGTAATCCGGGAGGATGTCATCAACCCGCAAACCGGTAATCCCGGCCTTTCCGTCGCTGTACCGATCTCCCTGGGCGACGGCACCCGCTGGGTGATCCAGATCTCTGCGGATAACGCGGAAATCTTTGCCTCCATCATTCAAAAGCTGATCCTGTTGATCGGAAGCATCGTTGTCTTTGCCGTATTGATGATGATTATTATGGGCTTCCTGATCCGCCGCCGGATCGCTCCCTTCGGCCGGATCACCCAAGGCGTCGAGCAGCTTTCTACCGGCAACCTCAAGCTGAATATTGACCTTCACACCGGCGATGAGCTGGAGTGGATGGGCGAAGCCCTCAACCATACCGCTGCTACCCTGAGCAGTTATGTGGAGGATATCGCCGGTGTCCTGACCAAAATCTCCAAGGATGACCTGAACGTTTCCATCACAAGTGAATATACCGGAGATTTTGTACCGATCAAACAGGCAATTGAAGTCATCATCTCTTCTCTGAACCGCACCTTCCGCGAAATCAGCGAAATTTCCAATCAGGTTTCTACCGGCTCTGAACAAGTTGCGGATGGGGCGCAGTCCCTTTCCAGTGGAGCGGTGGAACAGGCGGAATCTGTATCCAAGCTTTCCGCCAATATGGCTGGTATCGGCAGCCAGGTACACGACAGCGCAAACAATGCAGCAGAAGCTAACGCCCGTGCCGCCCAGGTTGGAAAAGAAATTGATGAAAGCACCCGCCAGATGCAGGAAATGATCCGCGCAATGGACGATATCACAAACAGCTCCAATGAAATCGGAAAAATTATTAAAACCATTCAGGATATTGCATTCCAGACCAATATCCTTGCATTGAACGCTGCTGTTGAGGCTGCCCGCGCGGGATCGGCCGGAAAAGGTTTTGCCGTGGTTGCAGATGAAGTCCGCAACCTGGCTACTAAGAGTGCCGAAGCGGCAAAGAATACGACCGACCTGATCCATCTGTCCTCTCAATCTGTAGCCAACGGTACGCAGATCGTAGACCGGACCGCGGAATCCCTGACCTCTGTTGTACTCAGTGTAAAAGACGTTATTCACTCTGTTGATAAAATCGCTGCTGCCTCCAGCAGCCAGGCCAGCGCAATCGAAGAAATGACAGAAAGCGTAAACAGCATTTCTTCTGTTGTACAGACGAACTCCGTCACTGCCGAAGAAAGTGCCGCTGCAAGCCAAGAGCTTTCTTCTCAGGCGCAGGCGCTTAAAAAGATGGTCAGCCGGTTCCAATTCCGTGAGGACTCATATATGAACAATTTTTCCACTATTGTATAGAAAAGAGGATGCTTTGTGAAACACTCAATCAAAAAATCTGTTTGGACACGTGTCATCATTATTTTTGCGGTTGTTATTCTGAGCAGCGTGCTGACCTTTATGGCTTTGCTGAGGCTGACGGAATTTAACCGTTCCACCAAATCGGCAACCGAAATAAACAGTATTGTGCTGGGTGCCCAGCGCGCCCATTACGGATGGATGGAAAACCTGACCTCCTCCATTGCGTTCAACACAGAATTTACCGGAAGCACGGATTATACCGGCTGCGAACTGGGGAAATGGCTCTATGGCACAGACCCAAGCACCCTGCCGGACGAACGTATCGCTCCCTTGATGGAAGAAATGAAAAATTACCATCAGGCAGTGCATGAATCTGCAATCACCATTTTGGAGAACAGCTCGAATGCTACTGCTGTCAAAAACACTTACGAAAATGTCACCACCAAAAATGTGGAAACTTTAGTCGGCCTGCTCAACGAAGTCAGCGATATTACCTCGGAAATGGTGGCAAAAAACGAAAGCTCCCTGCATAATGCGATCCTTTTCACCGAAGCCAGCGTTGTTGGTACCATTATTCTGATCGTCCTGGTCAGCGGTATGCTGGTTTCTTATATCATGAAAAAAGTGGTTAAGCCCATCGCTTCTATTGCACAATCCGGCTCCCTGCTTGCACAAGGCAACCTGGGCTTCCAGATTGATGTTCAAAACAAGGATGACGAAATTGAGCTTCTCGCCAATAACCTGAACAGCGCCGTGCGTACGCTGAAAAGCTATATTGCGGATATCTCCTCCAAGCTCCACGCCCTCTCCCAAGGGGATCTCTCTGTTGAAAACGAGATGGATTATCTGGGCGATTTCGCGACAATCCATGATTCCCTGGTACAGATTTTCGATCAAATGAACGCCACAATGTCCAAAGTCCGCATGGCTTCCGAACAGGTTGGCAGCAGCGCCAACGATGTATCCAACGGGGCGCAGCAGCTGGCCCAGGGCGCAACCGAACAGGCCAATGAAATCGAAAACCTGGTTGCTACCGTCCATCAGATTGCAGATCAGGTCCGCAGCAACGCAGAAAACGCAGCTGCAACCCGGGAAGGTGCCGAGAATGTAGGCACACAGATCTCCTCGTGCAATGAACAGATGAACAGCATGACCCATGCGATGAGCGAAATCAGCGTTTGCTCCAAAGAGATCGGCAACATTATTAAAACTATCGACGATATCGCATTCCAAACGAATATCCTTGCATTGAACGCCGCTGTTGAGGCTGCCCGCGCCGGATCGGCCGGGAAAGGCTTTGCGGTTGTCGCAGACGAAGTCCGCAACCTGGCTGCTAAGAGCGCCCAGGCCGCGCAGAGCACCACTGAGCTGATCGAAAAGACGCTTGTGGCTGTTTCCAACGGCGAAACACTGGCAAAAGACACCCAGGAATCCCTGCTTCTGGTTGTAACCGGAACCCAGGAGGTCGTAGAAAAAATCCGGAATATTTCGGCCGCTTCTACGGAGCAGGCTTCCTCTGTAGATGTCATCAACACCGGGCTGTCCCAGATCTCGGCCGTCGTCCAAACCAACTCGGCTACATCGGAGGAAAGCGCAGCAGCCAGCGAAGAGCTTTCTTCCCAGGCTCAGCTGATGAACTCCCTGATGAACCAGTTCCGGCTGAAAAACACCCTTTTCTCCCCCGAAGCTTCCCTGCCGGCTGCTGTTTCTTCCGACTTTTCGTTTGATTCCATGGAGTTCAGCTCCAACGGCAAATATTAAACATCAGCACAATAAACCGGCCCTGCTTTCGATTGAAAGCAGGGCCGGTTTTTATTTGTCTGGATTAATACTAAATTTTACCGCGGCGTGATACGCCGCCGGACCGCATTCTGCCGCCCAATATAGACGGCACACCCTCAAATCGATACTCGATTTGAGGGCAGGCTTTGCCTGTCCGCACATAAAATGCGCTGTGCGCCGTCTATGAAGCTCTACCGCAGGGCCGCTTCGCGGCCCACTGCGGCATAATGCCGCAGTGTTGAAAAGAAGCATTGGCTTCTTTTCAAGCGCGTTGACTATAAAGCGACTGCATCGTTTTATATTAAGAATTAGTATAAGAGGTTGGCTCGGAAACCCTCACAGAACCCGGAAGATCATACAGCACCCGGGCATGATTTTCCTGAAGCAGCTCCCGCCGAAGCTCCTCACCCGTGCGCTTATCGATACAATAGCGGTAGATCTGTCCATTCCGGTAAACCTGGCTGCCCTCTCGGGAAAAATGCTCCCCTTGGATTTCGATATGGTATTTTTCCTCCAACGGATGCTCTGCAAGAAGTTTTCCACAAAGATGGGTTTCCGTTGTGGAAACTAAAAGCTGGAACGTCTGAAGCGTCGGATTGCGGAACCGATAGTCCAGGTAGTTATAGAGGACCGACGTACCCATTCCAAACGGAACCCGCCGCCCGAAATCCGGGAACAGGTCCACACCGTCATGGTGATGCCGCTCAATAACCTCCAGCGGAGAGTGCAGGACCATCCAATGAATCAGGTTGGTAAACTGGCACATCCCGCCGCCTGTACCTGAACCGACATTGCCCTTTTGGATTGTCAGCCCCTCCCGATACCCTTTCCGGGCAGAGCAGGAGCCTACCAATCTCCAAAAAGAAAATACCTCGCCCGGCCGGATCAGGATCCCGTTGACCTTGGGAGCAGCTAATGCCAGATTGACGGCTTTATTTTCCTGAAGCACAGGGTCTACATCCCCCAGCTTGCGGCGGATTAAAGACTGATGTTTATAAATCAAAACAGGCAGCGGAGCCGCCTGTTTTGATTTCGCAAATTTTAAGGGGGAAAACAAATCCGATACCCGGCGTGCCATCCGGCATTTCGCCGCCGACAGTGCATAGGCCGTCGGAGAGAGCTCGCAAAAAAGCCGGCGGCTGGATTTTCCTTCCATACGATTACTCCTCGATCTGCGCCGTATAAAGATGATAATAAGCGCCCTTCTGACTCAGCAGTTCCTGATGCGAGCCGCTTTCCGCGATGCCTTTATTGGCGATGTACAAAATCCGGTCACAGTTCTTGATGGTGGACAGCCGGTGCGCAATGATGAAGCTGGTACGCCCATGGAGCAGGGCCTGCAAGCCCTCCTGCACCAGCCGCTCCGTTTTCGCGTCGATGGCGGAGGTCGCCTCATCCAGCACCAGGATTTTCGGATCAGAAAGCAGGGTACGGGCAAATGCAATCAGCTGCTTCTGCCCCTGGGACAGCCGCGAACCCCGCTCATTCACCTGGGTAAAATAACCGTCCTCAAACTCGGAAATGAAGCCATGCGCCCGGACGGTTTTCGCTGCCTCCATGACCTCCTCGTCCGTGGCATCCAGCCGGCCGTAGCGTATATTATCCATAATCGTCCCGGAGAAGATAAAGCTGTCCTGGAGCATAATCCCCATCTGGGAGCGGAGGGAGCGCAGCGTCACCTTGGAAATATCCTGCCCGTCAACCAGCACCCGGCCGCCGGTGACATTGTAGAAACGGGAAATCAGGTTGACCACCGTCGTTTTCCCGGCCCCAGTCGGGCCGACCAAGGCAATCGACTGCCCAGCCTTGACCTCCAGGCCGAAATGCTCCAGTACATTGACGCTGCCGTCATAGGAGAAGGTCACATCCTCGAAGGTCACATCCCCTGAGATGGGCGGAAGCTCTGAAGCGTCCGGTTCGTCGTCCACCGTGACCGGTTCATCCAGCATCTCGAAAATACGTTCGAGATAAGCAATCGTATTGATAAAGCTGTTATACAGGTTGGAGAGGTTCAGAATCGGCTGCCAGAACCGCCACGCATAGGCCGCAATCGCAATCATGGTACCGATTTCGAGGGATTTCCCCAGAAAGGAAACCCCGACCAGATACATCGCCGCAATTACCCAGGTGGAGATATTATCCACCGACAGCCAGACCAGGTTGGAGGTATACTGCGCTTTCATCCAGGATTTCCGGTAGGCGGTATTCAGCCGGTCGTAAATCCCGGCATTTTCCTCCTCCCGGGTAAAAGCCTGGGTGATTTTCGCCCCGTCCAGGCTTTCATGCAGATAGGCGTTCAGGTTGGAGCCCTTATTGGAAACGCTCTGCCATGCCCGGCGCTGCGCTGGCTTGAGGATCATCGCTACGATCAGGAAGAGCGGGATCCCTGCCATGACCACCAGACTGAGCCGCCAGTCCAGTGAAAGCATAAACCCGGCGATAATCAGAATGTTAAAGGTTTCCAGGACGAAGTTGATAATCCCGTTGGAAAGCATATCCGACACATTGTTGACATAATTGATGACGCGGGTCAGGATCTTCCCGTGAGGGCGGTCATCGTAATACTGGAAAGAAAGCCGCTGCAAATGCTCAAAGAGGTCTTTCCGGATATCATAGATGATCTCCTGCCCGACAATCGTCATATAGCGGGAACGGATCACGGAAAAAACAATACTCAGCACAATGGAAAGCGCCAGCCCGGCGGTCAGCAGCAGGAGATAGCCAATGTCCTTGTTCGGGACCGCGGTATTGATGCCCTCCGCAATAAAAATCGGGCCAAACAAAGCCGAGATCGCTGAAATCGCGGAATAGAACAGCGACTGGATCATCCGCTTTTTATGCCGTTTGATATAAACCCCGGCGCGCATCAGATGCTTCATGCTGAATGGGGTTTCCAGCGTTTCGTCAATGTCAAAACGGTTTCTAGCCATTCTCGCTCACCTCCCGGCCTAATTCTGCGCGGAGCTGATCTTCCTGCCCGTTCTGGAGCAGGAATACCTCGCGGTAATACCCCTCCTGCTTGGAAAGCTCCTGATGCGTACCAACCTGCACCACCTCGCCCTGGTTCAGGATCACGATCTTATCCGCACGCTTGGTGGTGGAAATCCGCTGTGCCACGATAATCTTGGTGCAGTCGAAATCCAACCGATCCAACTCGTCCTGGATGTATTTTTCGGTTTCCATATCCACGGCGGAGGTCGTATCATCCAGGATCAGGATGGACGGCCGGACGGCCAGCGCACGGGCCAGCGCAATCCGCTGCTTCTGCCCGCCGGAAAGCCCGGTGCCTCGTTCTCCGATGATGGTGTCAAACCCCTGCGGCAGCTTGGAAACAAAATCCACACAGGCGATTTTTGCATATTTGGCGACATCCTCCTCCGACATCTGGGAATCCCCGTAAGCGATATTCCCGTCCACCGTATCCGAAAACAGGAAGACATCCTGAGTAGCAATCCCGATCGCCGAACGGAGGTCATGCAGGTAATACTGCCGGACATCCCGGCCATCCAGCAGCAAACGCCCTTGGGTGACATCGGAAAAACGTGGGATCAGGTTGACCAGGGAGGTCTTGCCGGAACCCGTGCTGCCCATGATCGCCACGGTTTCCCCTGGCTGGATCTCCAGGTTGATACTCCGGAGCACCGGGCTGCCATGCAGGGTCAGACTGACATCCTCAAACCGGAGCCCGCCCTTTACCCGGCCGGACTGCGGCTTGGCCTTTTCGCTGTCCTGAATATCCGGAGCGGCATAATACAGCTCAATAATCTTATTTGCGCTGGCAAAAAACCGCTGGAGGTCGTTAATCAGCATTCCCAGCATCCGCATGGGATTAGTCAGCGTCCAGGAAAGGGAGTTAAACAGGGTAAACGTACCAATACTGATCCGGCCCATAATTAAGAACAGCCCGCCGACCAGCAGCACCGCCACCGAAAGCGACTGGGAAAACCCGTCGATATAAGGCAGATATTTTAGCCAGAGCAGGGAGGCTTTGAGGTTGGCCTTTTTGAAATCCCGGTTTTTCTCGTCGAATTTTTCGCATTCATAGGGCTCGCGCGCAAAAGCCTTTACCACCCGGTTTCCGGAAATATTTTCCTGCGCGGCGGTGTTCATCTGGGACAGACGCTCCCGCAGATCCACATAAAGCGGCCCCACCTGTTTGGAAAAACGGGTGGTGAAAAAAGCGATCAAGGGAGTGATAATCAGCAGGCTGAGCGCAAACAGCCAATCCTTGACTAAAAAGCAGATAGTGGTGGATAAAAACAGCACCACGCAGTTAATCAGCATCCGCAGGACATAGGCGGTCGTATGCCGCACCATATCCATGTCGCCGGTCAGGCAGGTCATCAGGCTGCCCGTCCGGTTCTTGCTGTAAAACGCCATATCCTGCCGCTGCATATTGGCGTAGAGATCCCGGCGGAGCCGGTAAATCAGCCCCTGGGAGCAGTGTTCATAGGAGATAATCGCCAGATAATTGTAGCCGGTCCGGAACAGTGTAAACACTACCAGAAAAACTACCAGCTGGATCAGCCTCCGCCACATCAGGTCATCCAACGCGGCGCCTGCCCGGATCGGCTCAAAAACCTGGTCCATAATCATGGCGGTTACGTTGGCGTTGACCAGATCGACTATGGAAAGAATCACCGTGGAGCAAAGCGCGAACACGTACAGCGCACGGTTGCCCTCCATATTCTTCCAAAGCCATTTCAATTGGTTCATGTTGTCACCCGTTTTCTTCTCAAATTTTCCCGTATGCAGGCAATCCGGAAAAGGCCGAATTGCTCCGATATGTTACATTATAGCGAATGAATTGGGAAATGCAATCTTTTCTGAAAATTAAGTCAGAACAAAATGACGAATTTTCACCCTCTTCTCTGAGCAAAAATACCAAAAAAATCAGGGGCCTTTTTCTCCCTGAAAAAATAGTTTCTATTATAATAGCATCCACTTTCCGCATCCCAAAACCGGCCCGGAAAAAAAGCCGGTTGAAAAGTGGAAAAAGGGCTGTCATTTTCCCTCTCGAATTGCTATAATGAAAGAATAAAATCCATTACTTGCAGGAAAGGGGAACGAACAGATGGTTGCCGCAGTAAAAAGCCTGGGGCTGTTCGGCATGAACGCCTATGAAGTAGAGGTAGAAGCCGATCTTTCATCCGGATTACCCCGGTTCGATGTGGTCGGCCTGCCGGATGCCGCCGTAAAAGAGAGCCGCGACCGGGTAAATTCCGCCCTGAAAAACGTAGGCTATGAATTCCCGAACGGCCGGGTAACGATCAACCTCGCACCGGCGGATGTCCGCAAAACCGGCCCCAGCTATGACCTGGCCATTTTTCTGGGGATCCTGCTGAGCTCAGGGCAGCTCTCCTCCCTGCCGGAGAAGGCCGCTTTTTTGGGCGAGCTCTCCCTTAGCGGGGAAGTCCGGAGCGTCACCGGCGTTCTGCCGATGGTGCTCCATGCCCGGGAAAAAGGCTATCAGGCGGTTTTTGTACCGGCGGCCAACGCGGCTGAAGCCGGGATTGTCGATCGGATCGACGTTTTTCCCGTTGCCCATATCCGGGAGCTGCTGAACTTCCTGACCTGCGCAGCGGAGCTGGCGCCCGTTTCCTCCTCCACCCCCAAGCGGAAAGAGGATCTCTGCACCCCGGATTTTTCTGAGGTCAAAGGGCAGCAGGCCGCCCGCCGCGCCCTGGAAATCGCTGCTGCCGGCGGGCATAACGCCCTCATGATCGGCCCGCCGGGCTCCGGAAAAAGTATGCTTGCCAAACGTCTCCCCTCCATCCTGCCGGACATGACCTTCGAAGAATCCATCGAAGCTACGAAAATCCATTCCGTGGCCGGGCTGCTTTCCCCCGAATACCCGCTTATCCTGAACCGTCCCTTCCGTTCCCCTCATCATACCATCTCCCCTGCCGGGCTTTCCGGAGGGGGGAGCGTCCCTAAGCCGGGTGAAATTTCACTGGCCCATCAGGGGGTGCTTTTCCTGGACGAGCTACCGGAATTTTCCCGTGCCGCGCTCGAAGTGCTCCGTCAGCCGATTGAGGACGGGACGGTAACGATCTCCCGCGCCAATGGGAGCCTGACCTATCCCTGCTCAATGATGCTGATCGCCGCTATGAATCCCTGCGCCTGCGGCTATTTCGGGCATCCCTCCCGCGCCTGTACCTGCTCCCCGCAGCGGGTATCCCAATATCTCAGCCGGATCAGCGGGCCCCTTCTCGACCGGCTCGACTTGCATATCGAAGTCGCCCCGGTGGAATTCGATTCCCTTTCTTCCAAAGCGCCCGGCGAATCCAGCGCCTCTGTCCGGGCACGTGTCAATCGTGCCCGTCAGTTCCAGGCCGCCCGCTATGAAGGGAAAGGTGTTTTCTGCAACGCCCGCCTGACGCCGGGCCTGCTCTCCGAAGCCTGTCCGGTTTCAGACGCCGGGAAGCAGCTTTTACGGCAGGCCTTCGACCGGATGGGTCTCTCTGCCCGGGCCTACGACCGGATCCTGAAAGTAGCCCGGACCATCGCTGATCTGGACGAAGCCGAGGTCATTGAGCAGCGGCATCTGGCAGAAGCGGTGCAGTACCGAAGTTTGGACCGGAAATACTGGCAGCGGTAAAGCAAAGACCTTTATTCAATAATTTAGAAAAAATTTGAGGATTTTCGTCTGCCTGGTTCGTTATAAATAAAAGTGCCTTATTGGCGGTATCGTCACTATTTGTAACCGATTCTCACAAATTTATCATAAAATAGAAACATTTTGAAATTGCCCTCTTTGGCAAAAATATGCTATAATAAGTGTAAAACACTTATTATATATTGATGGCCAGGGCGATCCGTTCGCGTTGCTCACTCCCGCCCCGATGGCCGATTATACCATTTCGCTGCGCTCTATGGTATAATAAGTGTAAAACACTTATTATATATTGATGGCCAGGGCGATCCGTTCGCGTTGCTCACTCCCGCCCCGATGGCCGATTATACCATTTCGCTGCGCTCTATGGTATAATAATCACATAAAGCGCCTATTATAAACCGTCCGTTCCATCATCAGACAGGAGAACAGATGCCCATGAGCAAACCCATTATCGAAATTCAGGATCTGCGCAAGGTCTACCGGCTGGGGGATGAAAAAACCGTCGCGCTCAACCACATTAACCTGGCCATTAACGAAGGTGAAATCTGCTGCCTGCTGGGCACCTCCGGTTCAGGGAAATCCACCCTGCTGAATATGATGGCGGGCCTGGAAAAGCCTACCCAGGGCCGGATTGTAATCGACGGATCTGTCGTGACGGAAATGAACGAAAAGCAGCTTGCGGTGTTCCGGCAAGGGAAAATCGGCTTTGTCTTTCAAGCCTATAACCTGCTGCCCGCACTGACAGCCCTGGAAAATGTCGCTATGCCGCTGATGTTCCTGAACGTTTCCAAAAAAGAACGGGAACGCCGGGCCAAGGAAATCCTGGAAGCTGTCGGACTGGGAAAACATATGCACCACAAGCCCACCCAAATGTCGGGCGGCCAGCAGCAGCGGGTCGGGATCGCCCGCGCCTTCGTCAACACGCCGAAGATCGTCTTTGCCGACGAGCCAACCGGGAACCTGGACTCCCACACCACACTGGAGGTTATGGCGATCATTGTGGATATCATCCGCAAAACCGGCCAGACCCTGATTATCGTTACCCACGATCCTTCCATTGCCCATTATGCCGACCGCATCGTCCATGTGCTGGACGGCGATATTGAATATATTGAACAAAACGAAAACCCCATCCGGCCGGAGGTGCCGGAGCTGGCTGACCATCCGGCGGAAGTCACCGCCTGAAAATACCGGATGGATCCCTGTATATTCTATGCGGCAGGGAATCCCCTTTTCAACAAAGCCGTGCATAGCGGCGGATTGGATGAACAACTATGAAAAAACTGACAGCACTTTTCCTTAGCCTTTTAATGCTGGCCGTTCTCACGGTTCCGGCCTTTGCGTCTATCGACGGCCCCACTTTTGACGGCGGAAGCGAAGAAGAGCCGCCCCGCGACGCCAAAATCTATGTCCGCGAGGTGGAACGCCCCCTGCTGGAATCCGGAGAAATCGGGGCTTTCCCGCTGGTACTTGGCACCCGTGATACCTATGACGCGTTCGACGTCCGGATGCGGATCTCCGGAACCGGCGACTACGCGGATATGTTCTCGGTAGACACCCCTACCGGATGGTACGAAATCCCGGTCATCCAGGATAATGCCAAAATCAATCCGACGATCAATGTATCCGGCTCCGTTCCTTCCGGACGATATACGTTAAAAGTCAGCTTTACTTATCTGGATGGGAATGACAACGTCTTCACTACCGAGGACACGTTCCAGGTCAGCGTGGGCGGGAAATCCAACCAGTATGCCTATATTCAATCCGCCTCTTTTGAAGACGAAGAAATCGGCAAGGAAAATAAATCCATCCTGAATGTCAACTTCCATAACCCCTATGGGCTGAATATTTTCGATATGCGGGTTTCGCTGAACCTGGAGCAATCCAAGGGCTTCACCCTTTACGAAAACTTCCTTCCTGCGGAAATAGAGGTGCTGGAAACCGGCCAATCCGCCACGATCCCTTTTTCCGTTTATCTAGGCTCGGAGGTTTCTACCGGGAACTACCCGATTACCTTTGACGTTTCCTATAAAGACGCTTTCGGCAAGCGCTTCGCTTATACCGAAACCATCTATACCCAGGTAAAGCGTTCCCCGGATGCCGGCGGCGACGGCAAGGGCGGACAGCCCCGGATCATCGTATCGAACTATTCGACGGATACGGAAACCATCAATGCAGGGCAGTCGTTTACTCTGGATTTCACCCTGCAAAACACCAGCTCGGAAACGGCCGTTTCCAATATTAAGGTTGTGCTGGGTTCTGTCACCTCGGGCAGCACTGGCGGCTCGGGCAGCAGCTCCTCCGGCGAGGTTTTCTTCCCCGCAGCCGGCAGTAACTCCTTCTTCATTGAAAGAATTTCGCCCAAAGGCTCGGCAACCCAACAAATCGAATTGATGTCCCGTCAGGATATCGAACCCGGTGTTTACGCCGTCCTGCTGAAAATTGATTATGAAAATGATTCCGGCACTGCATTTGCTTCGGAAGAACAGATCGCCTTTGCCGTCAATCAGGAACAGCGTCTGGATATCCAGGGCATGAACCTGCCTACAGACGGGCAGAGCGGAATGCCTCTCCCGCTGAGTTTCCAATACATCAATAAAGGGAAATCGACCATTTATAATTTCTCGGTTGCCATTGAAGGCGATTTCACCCTGGACGGCGGCGATACCTACATCGGCAACCTCTCCGCCGGATACAACGATTATTTCGACGGCAGCCTGATCCCCAACGGCGAAGGCGAGCTCAAGGGCGCGGTTGTACTCAAATATGAGGACTCCCAAGGGCAGGAAAAGGAGGAGCGCACCGAATTCACCGCCAATATCATGCCCATGGATATGGGTGTTTTTGAGCCGGGGATCGACAGCGGGATGATGCCTGGAATGCCCGGGATGCCTGAGGCCAAAGCCGGCTTCCCTCTGTGGGGCTGGATTGTGATCGGCGTTGTCGTATTGGGCGGAGCCGGAACTGGCGTCTTCCTGTTCCTGAAAAAACGCAAAGCGAATAAGAAAGCTGCGGTGAACGATGAAGAAGATTGATATTGTCGGGTTGGCTTTCGGCAATTTTAAGCGGCGGAAAACCCGCTCGATCCTCTCGGTTCTTGGTGTTGTAATCGGTACGGCCTCCATCGTCACGATGATGTCCTTAGGGATCGCCATGGACCAGTCCTTCAGCGAATCCATGGCTGGGATGGGCGACCTGACGACCATCGAGGTCAACCAGGGCTACAACTGGGACACCGGCCAGGAGGGAAAGGCGCTGGACGACGAAGCTGTCGCGGCTCTTTCCATGCTGGAAGACGTCAAGCTGGTGGTCCCCCAGGTACGGCTGGACGGGAAGGTATTCTCCGGGAAATATATGACCTATCCCACCATTTACGGCATTAACAGGGAGTACCTGGAGGAGCTGGGCATGACGGCGGAGCAGGGCCGCCTGCTCTCCGAGCAGGATAACGACGCCGGCAAAAATGTCTTTTGCGTGATGGGCGCGGAGGTTCCCTATCAGTTTTCCAAGCCCCGACGGGTCAGCGGAGGCGGTATTATGGTCGGGGGAGGAGGCAGCGGCGGCGCTGTATATGATGAAAACGGGAACCTGATTTCCCGCGACCCACCCGAAATCGACCCGATGGATGAAACCGTGCGGATCCGGTACAGCTATGACTGGAGCTACGGGGAATCCAACCCCGGCGATTTCACCGGGGAGCCCCGGAAGAAGGCCAACACCTACAACCTCAAGACCTTGGGCGTCCTGAAGCAGACCCAGGGCCAGCAGGACTACAGCATTTATATCGATATGGACACCGCGCTCAAGCTGAAAAAGGAAGCTGATAAATTCAATAACCCATCTTCCTCCAGCAGCCGGAAAAAGCAGTCCTATGACACCATCCTGGTGCTCTCGGACAGCATGGATCACACGGTTGCCATCAACGAGCAGATCAAGGAAATGGGATACCAATCCTACACCAGCGCAGAGTGGATCACCAAGATGCAGGAACAGTCCCAGATGACCCAGATGGTACTGGCCGGGATCGGCGGGGTTTCCCTGCTGGTCGCTGCAATCGGGATCACCAATACGATGGTTATGTCTATCTATGAGCGGACCCGTGAAATCGGCATTATGAAGGTCATCGGCTGTTATCTGAAGGATATCCGCACGATGTTCTTAACCGAAGCCGGACTGATCGGCTTTTTCGGCGGGATCTGCGGGGTCGGTTTGTCCTACGGGATTTCCTTCCTATTGAATAAATTTGCCGGAAGCGCTTCCAGCAGCATGGGGATGGGAGGCGGAACCTCTATTTCCTCTATCCCTCTTTGGCTGTCTGTCCTGGCTATCGGCTTTGCGATCCTGGTGGCGCTGATCGCCGGATTCTTCCCGGCAAGGAGGGCCATGCGGCTTTCTGCACTGGAAGCTATGCGGAACTGAGCCAAACCGTTTTTTCATTCAAAAAACCCTCATCCTGCTTTGAACTGCTCCGGTAAAAACAGACAATGGACAAAATCCCCCCTGACGTAGGATAATAACTACATCAGGGGGGATTCAATATGAGTAAACGAAGATACACAAATATGCTGGAATTGTTACCGGCCATTAAGCAGATACTGGAATCCGGGATGCGCCGCAGACAGATTGAGGATGGGTTAGGATTAGAAGAAAGACGGCAAAGACCTTACAGGAATACAAGTACGAAAACAAGCGATTGAAGCCGGAAGTAATAGTTGCTGTAGGATTTTCTGTAGCCCTCAGAAAGGAAGTGGGACCGAAAGTCAAATATGCAGTTATCTATCGTCGCCGGAACGAGTATCCGGTGACTGTCATGTGCGAATTTTTCGGTGTATCCCCAAGCGGCTGCTATTTCAAAGGACGGGGGTTTTCATTTCTAATTCAGCCGTTCGCAAATGGTAACTTCGATCCGATCGCCTTCCGATTTCCCCAGCTGTTCGCGGATGGATTTCAGCACGCCAATGATATAGCAGATGCTTCCATCCTCCCTCTTCAGCCCCATATTGACAATACTTCCGTCATAGGGGACCCCATCAAACGTCGCATGGACTTTGACCCGGCCCCGGCCAAATTCCTTCCGAATATCATAGGGGAATTCAATATACGCCCCGCCCTTTTGCGGGATGGCGTGGATTTCGGCCTGAAACCGGTACACTTTTCCTGCCATCTGTGACCTCCTGAATCGAATCCAATCATGGGCGGCACGGCTTGGGAGATTCCTCTGCCGGCGTATAGTTTTCCCCGCATCGGCTGCAAATCCCCTCGTGAACAGAAACTACCCCGCCGCATCCGCAGGACCACCGCTCTCTCTGCTGTTCGAGAAACCTATCCCTGCCTTTTATAGTCAACACTGCGGTAGGGCTTCATAGACGTCGCACAGCGCATTTTATGCGCGAACAGGCAAAGCCTGACCCTCCAATCGGGTATCGATTGGAGGGTGTGCCGACTATATCCGTATCGTCTCCAGATTGGTAAGCGAAGATTCCTTCAAAGGGTATTGCGTCTGATAACGGTTTTCCCGCTCCTGAATAAACGCACAGGGATAATCCTCGCATTCGTGGCAGAACCGGAAACCGCCCTGCTTCCTTTTTTCGCACTGAATAATCGTGCATCGGGCCGAGCAGGACTCCGGCTTATCCGTACCTGAACCCCCGGCAGGGACGCCCCGGCTTCTGTGCCTGGCTGCACAAGCTACAGTCCAGCCCATAGGGAGCAATCATTTTTTCAGGAAATATCTCCACTTCCCCTTATCTTATGCCGCTATTCTTTTTCCCAGAGCTGCTTCATATGTTCGTCCGTCCAAACTACCCGGTTCCGGCCATTTTTCTTGGCATCATACAGCATCGTATCCGCCACCTTCAAGTAAAAGTCATAGGCGCTGTCTTTTTCAGGAATAATGGTAACACCCCCAATACTGACCGTAACCCATTGAGCTACAGATGGATCGTGGGGAATATGGAGATCCTCTATCGCCTGCCGGATTTTTTTCATATACTGAAAGATCTGTTCTGAATGATCGCCCAAAGAAAGAGCTATAAATTCTTCGCCGCCATAGCGGGCGAGAAAATCCGTGCTGCGCTGCAAGTAGGACGTTGCTGTCTGTGCTACAGAGGCAATTACTTTATCCCCGGCAGGATGTCCATAGGTGTCGTTGTATACTTTGAATCGGTCAATGTCAAACATACAGATGGAGAAAGGAACCTTCAAACGGATCGCCTCGTTCCATTTCATAATACTGTACAGGTCATAGCCCCGCCTATTGGAAACCCCTGTCAGCTGGTCCGTCATGGATTGCTGTTCCACCTGTCTTCGATAGCGGTACAGCTTGATATGAGTATTGACCCTCGCTTTAACGATCAGAGGGCTGAACGGTTTTGAAATATAGTCCACCGCCCCTAAAACAAGCCCGCGCTGCTCGTTCTCCACATCGGAAAGGCTGGTAATCAAAATAACCGGGAGACTCTGGGTAATAATTTCTTCCTGTAGTTTTTTCAACAAGGTAAAGCCGTCCATCCCTGGCATCACTACATCCAATAAAATCAGCGAAAAATCCTCACTGCTGGCACGGCGCAGCCCTTCCTCCGCCGTTTGAGCAACAGCAACGTCATACTCATCCTCCAGAATGGCTTTTAACTGAATTGCCTGCACAGCGCTGTCATCAACGATTAGAATTTTTTCCATATACCATTCTCCTTATTCTCATTATTTTGCGCAATGAGCAAGTAAACGTTTATTTACTACCCGCTGTGAACAGATGCCAGCGGGAGATAGGCATAGTTGAATTTTATTTCTTCTTTTGGGGCTTGATATAACCGCTCAAGCCTGTAATCAGCAGCTGAAATACGGCGTCCTCGGTTTCCTGGCTGTTTGGAAGGACGCCCTCCACCACGTATTTCGCGTACAGTACCGTAGAGGTGAGGACATGGAGCCATAATAAATCCTCATTGATTTGGTTTAAGCGGGGGAACACCTTTTTAAAGACGTTTATCATTCCAAGGAAGGTTTTGAAGCAATCCACATCCCGGCTTTTGTTATATTGGGGGAAAAAGGTGCTGTCCCGGAAACGGTGGTAGAAAACGGTTTCATCCGGCCGGGATGTCCAGAACCGGAAATAAGGCAGCCACAGCTGCCGGACCGCTCCGACCGGGTCTGCCAGCATTTCCAGCGGGTTGATCCTCAAGTGTTCAAAAATAGCGGCCACCTGCTTATCCACATAGGTAAAGCATTCCACTAAAAGCTGATCCTTGCTTTCAAAGTGGCGGTAAATTGCCCCGGATGAAATCTCTGCCAGCTCGCTGACATTCTGAATCCGCACTCCTTCCAGTCCATACTGCCGCACAGCCTTTATCGCTGCGCAAAGGATCCGCGTTTTGGTACCATCCAGAAAGATCACCTCCAACTAATAGGCGTTCCGTTTCCTGTGTAGAGAGTAATTATACACCAATTTCATCTCCTTGACAATCCTTTTTAAGAGAAAAACGCAGGGTTTCTTTGCCTAATCCAAGCTTGACATTACCGGGAAATTCAGGTATAATAAACAGGCTGGCTGATGACGCAGCCGCAGCCTGTTTTAACAGGCGGGCAGGAAGCTTTCTGCCTTTTCGTCAGCAATCGGGACGTAACTCAGCTTGGTAGAGTGCTTGGTTTGGGACCAAGATGCCGCAGGTTCGAATCCTGTCGTCCCGACCAATATAATTTTGAAAAAACAGTTGACAAGTGTCCAAGCCTGTGCTATACTAGTAAAGCTGAATGTTGCTGGTGTAGCTCAGTTGGTAGAGCAGCTGATTTGTAATCAGCAGGTCGGGGGTT
>CANAQK010000002.1 GCA_947363605.1 uncultured Clostridia bacterium
TGCCGCTTTTCGCACTTTGTTAAAAAGGCTTTAGCCTATTGGTACAGCTTCTCAAAGATAATCAGCGCAATTGTAATGACAGCCCAAAAAAGAACCTGCCAAAGAACCATGGACGCTCCATTTCTCCGACGGCAGGGCGGTTCCTCTTCTGCTGCCGTCGGGGGGATCGAAGAGGGATGGAAGTGACTTCCGGAAGCTTCATTCCAGAGGGAAAACCCTGCCGGATGAAGTATCTTTATTATAGCATGGGCGGCTTCGGAAAGCAACCGCCCTGGGAGACGGAAAAGCAGGCGGAAGGGCTCAAACGGGACGTTTTTTGATAGGAAATAACTCCGGGATGCTCCGAATCGCGCCGGATATCGTCCGGATGCTCTGGATCTCTCTTTTGGGGGCAGGACGGCTTTTCTAAAACATTCCAAGCTGCTTGAGGGAGAAAATCCAGAGGAACATGGTCAGGATGGAGCCCAGTGAATCAAAGACGACCAATTGCCCTGCCAGTGTTTGGTCCGCATCCATTTTTCCCGCCATGGTAAAGGTAGAAACCGCAGTAGGGGCCCCGATCATGACCACCAGTGCAACCAGTTCTACATCCCGGAATCCAGCCATGACATAGAGCGGGATAAAGACCATCGGCATCAGCACCAGCTTCCCCAGTACGCCAATGAGGATCTGCCGGAGATTGGGACGGATATCATCGAACCGGAAGGAAGCGCCCAGCAGGATTAAGGCAAGGGGGGTGGCAATTTTGGCGCAATCCCCGATGAAGCTCTCCACCGAAGCCGGGAACCGGAGCCGAAGCAGGAAAGCGGCTACCCCCAGCGCGGCAGCGATCACAAAGGGGTTCGTCGCCACACCCTTGAGGATTTTCCCGATGCGGATTTTTTCCCCACGGAAGATTTCGAGCGCCACAATCGAAAAGGCATTATAGAGGGGGACGATAATAGCGATCAGGATGGAAGTAGGGCCAATATTGCTCTCCCCGCAGAGGGCGACCGAGATGGGAAGCCCGAAAATAACAAAGTTGGAGCGGAAAATGCCCTGTACCAAAACACCGCGCTTGCGGTTGTCTTTTTCAATCAGGGGGATGACCAGCAGGAGGAACACGAAAATCAAGAGCACGCTTCCGACGGCCCAGCCAACCAGCTTGAGGCTGAACGACCCTTGGACATCGGTTTTATAGATACTGTTGAAGAGCAGGAGAGGGAAGAACACTTTAAATGAAATATCGTTCATCTGGTCGAGGGTATGGCTGCTCAGCTTTTTAAAGCGGGTCAGCAGGTATCCCAGCGCCATGAGCAGGAAGATTGGGGAAATGACGTTAAACGAAAGCAGCAAGTTGTCCATGGGGAATTCCTTTCAGCAGTCCTTTTAAATGTATTTTTATCATAATACCACAGAAAACCACGGGAAACAATGTTTTTCTTTGGGAGATCAGCAAAAGCAGGAAAGAATTTTCCAATAGTAAAGAAGGTTTCATGATCCTGATGGAATGGAAGGAAAAGTCTCAAAATATAGGAAAAACAGGATATTTTTATTGGATTGAATCTGGATTTTGAAAAGAAATCCTATTAAAGTAAACTTTCTTTACAAAATATATTGACAAGAAGGCTCCGGCGTGTTACGCTATACATCAGAGAAAGAAAAAGGGGCGGAGATGCTCCAAAACCGGAGGGGATGCTGTTCATGCCCGCACTTGAAAAACGGTCGGATCCGTTTCCAATCAAAATTTTCATGATCTATGTACTGTTCTATGCCGGGCAGGCGATGTATAACACCTACCTGAACCTGTATTTGTACGATCACGGCTTTACCCAGAGTATGATTGGGACAGTGACTTCGGTTTCCACCATCGTGCTGGTGCTTATACAGCCGCTGTGGGGTGTTCTCAGCGATAAATCCAAAGCGAAAAACCAGATTGTCGGCTTCCTGCTTTTGATGAGCGCACTGATCGGGCTGGCCTTTTACCTTTCGGAGACAGCGGTTTGGCTGGCTTTCTGCGTCATGCTGTTTTCGCTGTTCTTTTCCCCGGCGGTGACCCTCCAGGATAATTATACGCTGGAAGTTTTGGATGATTCCCGCTGGGATTTCGGAAACGTCCGTCTGGGCGGCACGCTGGGCTATGCCGTCTGCGCTATGCTGGTCGGGTTTATCATCCATGAAAACTACGGTCAGATCTTCTGGATGATGGGCTTGTTTTTTGTGACGACTGGGCTGTTGTATTTCCGGCTTCCCCGGGTGGCCGGGCATCGGAAAAAGAACCAGAAGGTCAAGTATTCCACGATTTTCAAGGACCGCACCCTGGTCTGTATGTTTTTCTTCAACGTGCTGTATTTTATGGGGACTTCCTTCTATTTCCAGTTTTTCCCGATCCATTTCCGGGAAACCCTGGGGGCGAGCTCCCAGATGGTGGGGATGCTGTCCACGGTATCCGCCCTGTCCGAGGTACCGTTTTTCTGGTTTGCGTATAAGATCGAGCGGAAGTTCGGGACGGAAAAAGTCATGCTCTTTGCGGGGATCGCGACAGCCCTGCGCTGGCTGCTTCTTTTCTCCGTAACTAACCAGTACGCCGTGGTGGCGGTGAATCTGCTCAGCGGATGCGGCTATGTCGGGTTCAGCTACTGCCTGATTAAATATATCAACGACACGGTACCCAAGGGGATGCGGGCAACCGCACAATCCCTGAACGGGATTTTGGGCACCATTTTTTCCAAAATTATCTTCGCGCCGGTCGGCGGCATCCTGGCCGACTATTTCGGCACCGAGAATGTCCTGCTGGTAGGAGGAATTCTGATGGCAATTGGCGTGGTGCTGTTTAAGATCCTTTTCCCAATGGCGAAGCGTTATATGGAGGCGCATCCCCTGGTGGATGAAAACGCCGGGTAAAGGCTGGATTTGTATCCCAAATGGCAGAAAATAGAACAAATTTAATGAAAAAGGAAGGGATTGAACAATGGTACAAGTGATTACCAACCATGTCGGCTATGATGCCGATTACACCAAGAATGCCGTATTCTGCGGCGAGGCCGGTATGAAACCGGTTTCCTTTGATGTAATCAATCACGCAGACGGAGCAGTGGTTTTCTCCGGCAAACCGGTCGAGGTGGGCGAAGTAGACCGTTGGAACACGGGCTACTACTGGACGATGTGCTTTGATGAGGTCAAGGCGGACGGCAAATATTATATCCTTCTTAAAACAGAGGATGACAAGGAATACCGTTCCTATCCGTTTGAAATCGGGAAAAACATTCAGGAAATGATGACCCTTTCCCACGCGGGCTATTATTTCAAAGCACAGCGCCCAACCGGTGAGGTTGAGGCTACCGAACGGAATCTGAAATTCGGCGGCCCGCGTGAAGGCTCCCAGGATGTACGCGGCGGCTGGTACGATGCGACCGGGGATATTGGCATCCATCTGTCCCATCTGTCCCATACCTCGTATTTCAACCCGCAGCAGGCGGCTTTTTCGGCTTATGTGTTCTTTAAGATCAACGACCTGCTGGAAGAATCCCGTTATCCCTGCTATACCATGCTGAAACGCCGGATGCTGGATGAAGGGATGTATGGCGCGGACTTTTTGATGCGGATGCGCGCGCCCTCCGGAAGCTTCTTCCGCTCCAAGGGCCGTTCCGAGGCGTTCTGCCCGATCAATACAACCCGGCATATCAGCTTCGAATTCAAAAAGCCGAGCAAGCGTCAGGGCGGCGGCGCATGGGGCGATGAAAACGAAATTACGGATGAAAGCTATGAAACTTCGTTCCGTTCCGGCGGCGGCTACGCGATTGCGGCACTGGCTTATGCGGCAAGGACTACTTATCCAAGCGATTATCCGAAAGAGGAATATATCCATGCGGCGATTTCCGCTTACGATTACCTCTATGCCAATAACGAAAAATATACCAACGATGGGAAATGGAACCTGGTAGACGAATACTGTGCGCTGGACGCTTTAGTAGAACTCTACAAGACGACCCGTGAGATCGACTACCTGCGCCGGGCGCGCGATATGGTCAGCCGGATCGCCGAAAAATATGTTCCGGTGGATGATACGATGGGCTATCTGAGTGTCAACGGGACCAAGAGGCCTTTCTTCCATGCCGCGGATGCCGGGATGCCGGTCGTCAATCTGCTCAACTATTATAATATTGAGATTAACGATGAACTCCGTGCAAAAACGCTGGATCTGGCGGAAAAATTGATGCGGTATGAATTGCACGTGACCAATGAGGTCAGCAACCCGTTCGGCTATGCACGCCAGCTCATCCAGAGCGGCGACGGCACGATTAAAACGCAGTTCTTCTATCCCCATGATGTGGAAACCGCTCCCTGGTGGCAGGGCGAAAACGCGAGAATCGGCTCGCTTTCCACTGCTGCACGCTCGCTGAGCTACTATGTCTGCGATGAGGAATTCAAAGCGGCGCTGAATAAATATGCGGATGACCAGATTAACTGGGTATTGGGCTTGAACCCCTATGACGCCTGCATGATGGAAGGCCGCGGGCATAACAACAACTACTATTTCTATAATGTGATGAAAGACTTTATCCAGTGCCCGGGTGGTATTGTCAATGGGATTACCGGCGGGCTGCATGATGAAAACGGGATCGAGTTTATCACTGCGCCGACGGATGAGATCATTGACAACTGGCGTTGGGCAGAACAGTGGATTCCGCACGCGTCCTGGTACCTGTACGCACAGTGCATGAAGAAAGTCTGATCAATCCCGCTTACCACTTTTACTTCTCCATACATTATTTCAGGGAAAAATGCCGCCCCGTTTACGGGCGGCATTTTTCTTCCCCTTATAAGTAAACTTTATTAACAAAATAGATTGACTTTCAGTTTATTCCATGTTATACTGTAACTGAGTTAAAATGCTAAAATAATATAGATAATATGAAACATCATTCGGCTATTTTGCTTAACCGGGAGGGGTATTTTTGTCAGCATTGGAGGCTTATAAAGCGGAACGGTTCCCGTTCCAGATTTTTTTGGCGTATATTATTTTTTATGCCGGCCAGGCCGTGTATAACTGCTATGGCAACCTGTTTTTAGATGCGCATGGTTTTTCCCAGACGGCGATTGGTACAGTCAGTTCGGTTTCAACCGTGATCCTGGTGCTGGTGCAGCCCCTATGGGGGATCATCAGCGATAAGTCCAAAAGCAAGGGCGCTGTTGTGGCCATGACCATGACGGCGATGGGGATTATCTGCCTGGCGGTTTACCTGTCCCAGATGGCTCTGTGGCTGGCATTTTGTATGTGTCTGTTCAGCGTATTTTTCTCCACCTCTGTCACGCTTCAGGACAACTATACGCTGGAACTGCTGGACAACAGCCGCTGGAATTTCGGGAATATCCGGCTGGGCGGTACGCTGGGCTATGCGGCCTGCGCAGCGATTATCGGCTTTTTCATTAAAAATAACTATGACAATATTTTCTGGATGACGGCTATTTTCTGCCTGATTTCAGCCGTGATGATGCTGACCCTCCCGAAGGTGGCCGGCCGGCGGCAGAAGCACACCAAGGTGAAGTATGCCGTATTGCTGCGGGACCGTCCTCTGCTGGTACTGATTGCCTTTAACATTTTTTACTCCTTATCGGGGACATTCGGGCGTTTCTACTCGATTTATTATCAAAATGAGCTGGGCGCCACCGCCACCATGATTGGGATCATGACAACGGTGAGTGCGCTTTCGGAGGTGCCTTTCTTCTGGTTTGCGGGCAGCATTGAGAAAAAGCTGGGGATCGAACGGTTCATGCTGCTGGCCGCTACAGCGACTGCGCTGCGCCTGCTGCTGCTTTTTGTCGTGAAAGACCCTTACCTGGTGCTTCTGGTTCAGCTGCTGAGCGGATGTGGGTTTGCCAATGTGACCTATTGCCTGCTGAATTACATCAACTCAACGGTACCGCCCGAAATGCGGGCAACCGCCCAGGCGGCAAACGCAACGTTGGGGACGATTTTTTCCAGCATCATTTTTGCGCCGGTTGTCGGCATCATTGCGGATTCAGTCGGGTCGGATACGGTACTGCTGATCGGTTCCCTGGTGATGGTGGCCGGGATCCTGTTCTTTAAGCTGATGTTCCCCCGTGCGGTGGCGCACCAGCAGTCCCAGCAGGGCGGGTAATCGGAAAAAGCTTCTCCTTTGGGGAACGTTCCGCAAAAAATTGAACGCCTTCCGAAAAGAGCGCTTTTCGGAAAGCGTTGTTGATTTCCGGCCCGTTTTATGATAGAATGACTCTGAAAAAACTTTATAAAAAAGGGGCAGATGATGAAACAAAAAGCGTCGTTTTTCGGCAGGATGGTTTTATCCGTCCTGTGTTTGTTCGGGCTGCTTGCCCGGCCTGCTTACGCCGGAACCGGGGACTCCCTTTCCGCCCGGTTGGATGCGTATTTGCGGCCCTGCGCAGAAAATGCCCATATCCCCGCGCTTTCCGTCACGGTTGTCGATAAAGATCAGGTGCTGTTCTCCCAAAGTTACGGCGGCTGCGAAAGCGGCGATACGCCCTTCCTGCTCGGGTCGGTCAGCAAGTCGTTCACGGCGGTTTGCATCATGCAGCTGGCCGAGCAGGGGAAAGTGGATTTAAATGCGGATCTATCCGTTTATCTGCCCCATATGGAGGTGGGCGGATCCGTCACGGTGGGCCAGCTGCTGAATCATACCGGCGGGCTGGGCGAGCATCAGACCCTGGAAAATGCCCGGATTGTTCAGGAACAGGGCGTCCATCATTATGCAAATGTGAACTATTCCCTGCTGGGTGAAATCATCGAAGCCGTGAGCGGGCAGCCCTATCCGGCATATATCGCAGAAAATGTATTCGAGCCGCTCGGGCTTTCCCATACGGCGGCCACCTGGGAGGGGAGCCTGGAAAACGGCCTGATCGACGGCTCTACCAATTATTGGGGAGTTCCGGTACAGCGCCGGCACCGCTATCCTTTCTCCTCAAATGCCTGGATTACAGTGCCGGCGGGCTATCTCTCCTCCTCGACGGACGATTTGGGGAGATACCTGCAAATGTACCTGAACGGCGGGGAGAGGATCCTTTCCGAAGAGAGTATCCAGACGATGTTTTATGGGGATACGGTCTATGTGGAGGGGGATATCCCCTTCCGGTACGGGTATGGCTGGGCGGAGGTCCGGGACCCTCTGCCCGAGCCGGTGCTGCGGCACAGCGGCTTGATCGAAACCGGGACTTCCTGCGTGTTTATCCTGCCGGAAAGCGGGCTGGCGGTGGCGGTTACCGCCAATGTCAATGATTATTTTGTCACGAACGAAATGATGGACCGTCTGGGATGGGGGATCGTCCTGATGCTTTTAGGGGAGCCGCCGAATGAGATTCCGGGCTCTGAATATCCGCTCAGCCATCTCCGGATCAACCTGGTGATGCTGGCGGTATTGACGGCGGCTGTTTTGGGAACGCTCCTGCCTCTCGGGAAAAAGCGCGGCAAGGCCTGCCGGGCCACTCTTTTCCTGCTGATCCATCTGGTTTTGCCGGTGCTGATCCTGCTGATTGTCCCGGTATTTTTTGCAACCCCGCTCTGGGTGGCGCGGGATTTTGTCCCTGATGTGTTCATTACGGTGGCCGTTTCATCGGCGCTGCTTTTTGCCGGCGGTTTGATTAAGGCCGTGAGAAGCCTGCACAGATTTTTTTCCTCTAAATAAAAGCTTCCGCCCCTGCTTTTTGAAGCAGGGGCGGAAGCTTTTGGCTGTAAAAGGCTCAGAACCGCTCATGGAAGGTGCGGTTGATGACATCCAGCTGCTGCTCCCGGGTCAGCTTGATGAAATTGACGGCATATCCGGAAACACGGATAGTCAACTGGGGATAGAGCTCCGGATGGTCCATCGCATCCAGCAGAACCTCCCGGTTGAGGACGTTTACGTTGATATGGTGGCCGCTTTCCAGGAAATAGCCATCCATCAGGGTGACCAGGTTGCGGATCTTTTCTTCGTCCGACTTGCCCAGCGCGTCCGGTACGATCGAGAAGGTATAGGAAATCCCGTCCTCGCTCATATCGTAGGGGAGTTTGGCGACAGATTTCATGGAGGCTACGCAGCCGTTGGAGTCGCGGCCGTGCATCGGGTTGGCGCCGGGAGCAAAGGGCTCGCCGGCCTTCCGTCCGTCCGGGGTCGAGCCGGTTTTTTTGCCGTAGACTACGTTGGAGGTGATGGTCAGGACGGACATTGTCGGGATGGATTCCCGATAGGTGCGGTTCTTGCGGAGCTTTTTCATGAACATCTTGACCAGCCATACCGCGATTTCGTCGGCGCGTTCGTCGTTGTTGCCATATTTGGGGTAATCGCCTTCGATTTCGAATTCGGTGATCAGGCCGTTCTCGTTCCGGACCGGTTTGACCTTGGCGTATTTGATCGCGGAGAGGGAATCCGCTACAACGGACAGCCCGGCCAGCCCACAGGCGGAAGTCCGGACGATATCCTCGTCGTGGAGCGCCATCTGGATCCGCTCATAGCAATATTTGTCGTGCATATAGTGGATGATGTTCAGGGTATTGATATACAGCTTGGAGAGCCATTCGCAGATGGCGTCAAAGCGCTCCATGACCTCGTCATAATCCAGGTATTCCCCGGTCACGGGGGCCAGGTTTGGGCCGACCTGGTCGCCGCATTTTTCATCCTTCCCGGAGTTCAGCGCGTAGAGCAGCGCCTTGGCAAGGTTGGCCCGTGCACCGAAGAACTGCATCTGCTTGCCGATTCGCATTGCCGAAACACAGCAGGCAATCCCGTAGTCGTCGCCGAATTTGGCCCGCATCAGCTCGTCGTTTTCATATTGGATTGAGGAGGTGGCAATCGACATTTTCGCGCAGTAATTTTTGAAGCCCTCCGGCAAGCGGCTGCTCCAGAGGACCGTCATGTTCGGTTCGGGAGCGGGGCCCAGGTTGGTCAGGGTGTGCAGGAAGCGGAAGGACATCTTGGTGACCAGGGTACGCCCGTCGTTCGCCATGCCGCCCAGGGATTCCGTCACCCAGGTGGGGTCGCCGGAGAACAGCTCGTCATAGGAAGGGGTGCGAAGGAAGCGGACGATCCGGAGCTTCATGATAAAGTGGTCCACGAATTCCTGGATTTCCTCCTCCGTATACTTTTCGTTCGCCAGGTCGCGCTCCGCGTAGCAGTCCAGGAAGGTGGAGATCCGGCCGATGGACATGGCCGCGCCGTTCTGTTCCTTGACCGCAGCCAAATAAGCAAAATAGAGCCACTGGATAGCTTCCTTGGTGTCGGAAGCGGGCTGGGAGAGATCAAACCCGTAGCCTGCCGCCATGTTTTTCAGCTCTTTCAGGGCGCGGATCTGTTCTGAAACCTCTTCCCGCAGGCGGATGGTAGGCGAATCCATAATATCGAAAACAAGTTCTTCTTTCAAAGCCTTTTGCTTCTGTTCGATCAGACGGTCTACGCCGTAGAGCGGCACGCGACGGTAGTCCCCGATAATACGCCCCCGGCCATATGCATCCGGAAGCCCGGTGATAACGCCAGTGTGCCGCGCTTTTTTCATTTCGTCGGTATAGGCGTCGAATACACCGTCGTTGTGGGTTTTGCGGTATTTGAAGATCTCGTCCACCTGGGGGTCGGTTTCTTTATTGTAAGCCTTCAGGGAGTTTTTAACCATACGGTACCCGCCGAAGGGCATGATTGCGCGTTTGAGCGGTTCATCGGTTTGGAGCCCGACAATCGTTTCCAGCTCCCGGTTGATATAACCGGGCTGATGTGAATCGATGGTGGAAATAGTGTGCGGGTCAATATCATAAACGCCGCCGCGGGCACGTTCTTCTTTCATTAGGGCGCTGAGTTCCTCCCAAAGCTGCCGGGTACGGCGGGTGGGCGGGGTGAGGAAGTCCTCGTTCCCCTCGTAAGGGGTATAGTTCCGGAGGATGAAATCGCGGACATTGATATCATCGCACCAAACAGAGGGTTGAAATAGCATGGCAGCTTCCTTTCTTATGGGCAGGGTCGGGAACGGGAAAATTTAGAACCTGTATTCATAGCCGGTGGATGCCGTATGCCAGAAAAAGACCCGCCAGAGGACGTTTTCTGGTTGTGAAGGTTCTTATTGTCCAAAATCAAAAACCCGGCTGCCCTGGCCGGGTTGAGAGGACGTACAGGTGAGTATCAATTATATACTACGGAAGGATATTATCAAAAAATAGCCGGTTTGTCAAATCAGGGCGAAAAAATCGGCAGTTTGAACGGACTTTTTCCGATTGCGCCGGAATTGTCGGTGATTATAGTCAACGCACTTGAAAAGAAGCCAATGCTTCTTTTCACCACTGCGGCATATCATGCCGCAGTGGGCCGCGAAGCGGCCATGCGGTAGGGCTTCCTAGACGGCGCACAGCGCATTTTATGCGCGAACAGGCAAAGCCTGACCCTCCAATCGGGTATCGATTGGAGGGTGTGCCGACTATATCCCGGGGCAGGTCAATACCCCAGGCGGCTCTCCAGCGAATCGTCCAGCTCGATCCAGCTGGAAACTGGGATGACCCGGTATTCATCCGGTGTATCCCGGACAATGACCTGCTCTACCCCGGCGTTGATAATCATCCGCTTGCACATGGCGCAGGAGGAGGTTCCGGCGGTGAGCTGCCCGGTTTTGCAGTCCAGACAGGCGAGATAGAGGGTTGACCCCAGCGCTTGGCTCCGTGAAGCGGAAATGATGGCGTTGGCTTCGGCATGGACGCTCCGGCAGAGCTCATAGCGTTCGCCGCGGGGGATATTCAGCTTTTCGCGGGTGCAGTATCCCAGGTCACAGCAGTTTTCCCGTCCACGGGGAGCGCCGTTGTAACCGGTGGCGATAATTTCGTCATTTTTGACCAGGATGGCTCCGAAGTTCCGGCGGCGGCAGGTGCCCCGGAGCGCGACGGCCTGCGCAATATCCAGATAATAATTTATTTTGTCCCGGCGCTGCATAAACAGCCCTCCCTTTATAAGAACATTCTAAATATTTTTATTATACAAGAATTGCAGGGGTTTTGCAATTGCTCGAAGTGTGATATAATAAATTTTCAGTAGCAAATGCCGCGTATCAGCGGCAGAAAGGAACGGGTATGGATAATCTTTCCAATATCGGCCGGGTTCGGGAGCTTTGCCAGCAATACGGTTTTACATTTTCAAAGTCATTAGGGCAGAACTTCCTGGTGAATCCCAGCGTTTGCCCCCGGATTGCCGAGCAGGGGATCGCTTCGCCGGAATACGGGGTTATCGAGATCGGGGCGGGCTTCGGCGTGCTGACCGTGGAATTGGCCAAGCGGGCGAAAAAGGTAGTTGTGATTGAAATTGATGAAAAGCTTCTCCCGGTGTTGGAAGAAACCCTGGCGGATTATTCGAATATTACGGTAGTGAACCAGGATGTGCTTCAAGTGGATTTAACGGCGCTGATTGAGCGGGAGTTTCCCGGAATGCCGGTAGCAGTCTGTGCGAACCTGCCCTATTACGTCACTTCGCCGGTTTTGATGAGCCTGCTGGAGCGCCGTCTCCCGATTGAATCGATCACTGTCATGGTGCAGAAGGAGGCGGCGGAGCGGCTCTGTGCGGAAATGGGGACGCGGGCCTGCGGCGCAGTGACGGCGGCCGTCCAATATTACAGCCAGCCCCGGCTGCTGTTCCATGTATCCCGGGGGAGCTTCCTGCCGCCGCCCAACGTGGATTCCAGCGTGATCCGGTTGGATATCCGGAAGGAGCCGCCCTGCGCGGTACCGGATGAGGAATTCCTGTTCCGCCTGATCCGGGGAGGCTTTTCCCAACGGCGAAAAACCCTCCCAAACCCGCTGTCCGGTACGCTCGGCCGGCCGAAGGCAGAGATTTCCGCCGCTTTGGAGGAAGCCGGGCTGAAGCCGACCGCCCGTGCGGAGGAGCTGTCCCTGCCGGATTGGGCGGCGCTGGCCCGGATCCTGAGGAGGGGGCAGGGATGACGCCGCTGGGGATTTATGTCCACCTTCCCTTTTGCGCGGTAAAGTGCCCCTATTGCGATTTCTATTCCGGGCCGTTCCGGAAAGGGGCCGCGGAAGCCTATGCGGAAGCGGTCTGCCAGGAAATGCGGCTTTATGCTGGGAAGCATCTGCAGGCGGATACCCTTTATTTTGGCGGAGGGACGCCCAGCCTGCTGGAACCGGCGCTGCTGGGAAAAATACTGCGGACAGCGCGGGCCTGTCTGGGGCTGCTGCCATCAGCGGAAATCAGTATGGAAGCGAACCCAAACACGGTGACCCCGGCCCGGCTCAAGGGTTATTTGCAGGAGGGGGTCAACCGGGTTTCCTTCGGCGTGCAGTCCGGGAATGCCCGGGAACTGATGGCACTGGGACGGGGGCATACGGCAGCCCAGGCGGAACAGGCAGTATGCTGGGCGAAAAAAGTGGGCTTTCCCAGCATTTCGATCGACCTGATGCTGGGGATCCCGGAACAGACCAAAGCCAGCCTGGAGGACAGTCTGGCCTTGGCGGAGCGCCTTCCGTTGGACCATCTTTCTGTTTACCTGCTGAAAGTGGAGGAATCCACCCCGTTGGCGGGAAGCCCGCTGTTGGAACGCTGTGCCGGGGAGGATGAGCTGGCGGAAATGTATCTCCACATGGCGGAACGCTTGGAAGGACTGGGCTATTTTCAATACGAAATTTCCAATTTTGCCCGCCCGGGCCAGGAAAGCCGGCACAATCTGAAATATTGGGAAGCGGCTTCCTATCTTGGCTTTGGGGCGGCGGCCCATTCCTTCTGGGAGGGGAAGCGGTTCGCGAACCCGCCGGATCTTGCGGCGTATACCGCTCATCCGGGGGAAGGGCGGCTGATGCTGGAGGAACGGGTTTGTGCAGCAGAAGAATATCTGCTGTTAGGGCTTCGGCTTACAAAAGGGGTTTCCTTCAGCCGGCTGGCGGAACTGGGCGGGGATCCTGAGCTCCTGCGCCGCCGGGCTGCCCGGTTTTGCGATGCAGGATTGGCGGAGGAACAGGATGAGGGTCTCCGGCTGACGAGGGAAGGGTTTCTGGTATCCAACCTGATCCTCGGAGAACTGTTATATAGTCAAATAACCTGAAAAATAGCATTGCTATTTTTCAGGCGGGCAAAGCCCGCCTGCGTGTGAAACACGCTGTATTTGACTATGAAATCCAAACCAAGGCCGCTTTCAGCGGCCTGCTGCGGCCATAAGCCGCAGCACTTGAAAAGAATCTTTGATTCTTTTCAAGTTGTTTGATTATAATGGCTGTGATTTGTTTTGTTCCATCTGTGTTTTTGTAGGAAGTGACGAAGTATTCATTTTTGTATAAATTCTGGATTCCGGGGGTTGACAGATCAGACAGGGTATATTAGAATATAAAAGAAGATATTATACAGATAAAAACGATATTTTCTGAGTTACACATGACTCTTTTTCATATACTACCCCCACTTAAAGTAAGGCCTCACCGCCTTACTTTCTTTTTAGCTGTGGGATTTGGGTGGAATCCAAAAGAGCCTCTGCATTCGCAGAGGCTCTTTTTACCAATTCAGCAGGTTATCTGCCGGATTACCGAAGCTTCCCATCCGGCTTGCAGGAGAATGCAACCCCCTTTTTAATCGCATTACTGCGGGCCTTCCAGGTTGGGGTTGAAATATCGCTGCTGGCGGGATTCGCCAGGCTCGCGGGGTTCCAACGCCTCAGGATGGGCATGGAGATAATCGCTGTAAAAATTCAGGATATTTTCTTCAATGGAAGCGCGGCCGTCCGAAGAGATGGGGTGGACAATATCCCGGAAAATGCCGTTGTCGTCCCGGCGGCTGGGCATGGCGACGAACAGGCGCTGCGGGCCTTCGATAATTTTGATATCATGCAGGGCGATCGTATCATCCAGGGTGATGGAAACAATGGCTTTCAGCCGGCCTTCATTCAGCAGCTTGCGGATTTTAATGTCAGTGATATTCATTTCTTGCTCCATTTCTCCGGCAATCAGGTCGTTTTGTCTGCGGAAGTACTGCCGGGCCCGTTCCGCAGTCCTATTATGGTCGGGATTTTGCCATTTCATTCAACGGCAGCCTTCAAAAATCAGGAAATTTTAAAATTTTTGCAGAAACCGGGAAGATATTTACCAAATCCCGTTTATTTTTTCCGGCTTCTGCCATATAATAGGATAGGAACTTTCGTGGATAGAAACGGGGGAAAATGATGGGCAAGCAGCAGGCGCTTCTGGATGGGAAGCGGCATATTCATATGATCGGGATCGGCGGTTCGGGGATGTTCCCGATCGCGCAGATCCTTCATGCAAAGGGGTATCAGGTAACGGGTTCGGACAACAACCCTTCAGATACGCTGGAATTGGTAAAAGCGTTGGGGATCCCAGTGGAAATGGGCCAGCGGGCGGAGAATATCCAAGGGGCGGATTTAATTATCCATACGGCGGCTATTATGGCGGATAATCCGGAGCTGATCGCAGCGCGGGCCAGCGGGATTCCGACGGTAGAGCGGAGTATCATACTGGGGGAGCTGACCCGGTGGTATGAGAACGCGCTTTGTGTCTGCGGAACCCATGGGAAGACGACAACCTCCTGTATGCTGGCCCAGATCCTGCTGGACGCGGGGATGGATCCAACCGCGGTAATCGGCGGAAAGCTGCCCGCGATGGGCGGGAACGGCCGTGTCGGGCAAAGCGGGCTGATGGTCTGCGAGGCCTGCGAGTTTGTGGATACCTTTTTGCAGCTGGCGCCGGATACGACGGTGGTGCTGAATATTGATGAGGATCACATGGACTACTTTAAGACGATGGAAAACCTGGTAGCGTCTTTCCGGAAATTCTGCGGGATGACCCGCAAGCTGCTGATCCTGAACGGGGAGGATACGGAGGTAGCGAAAGCGGCAAAAGGGCTTCCCCAGCCCCGCTTGACCTTCGGATGGGGGGAAGGGAACGACTACTACCCTCAGAACCTCCGCCGGCACCCCGGGATCCATACCTCCTTTGACCTCTGCTTCCGCGGGGAAACGCTGGGCGAGGTGGACGTCTATGTCCCGGGGAAGCATAACGTCCTCAACGCAGTCGCGGCGGCGGCAGCGGCGATTTCCGCAGGCGCTTCCTTTGAGCAGGTCCGGGCCGGTTTAGCGAATTTCAGAGGGGCCGGCCGCCGCTTTGAGATCCTTGGACAGGTGGACGGAATCACGGTAGCCGACGATTACGCACATCATCCGGCGGAACTGCGGGTAACCCTTTCCGCCGCCAAACAGATGGATTTCAAGCGGGTAATCGCGGTGCATCAGCCGTTTACCTATTCCCGTACCAAGCTGCTGCTGGAGGATTTTGCCGAGGTGCTTCAGCTTGCAGACCAGGCGGTCCTTTCAGAGATTATGGGCAGCCGGGAAAAAAATACGATCGGGATTTACAGCCGGGATCTGGCCGAAAAAATCCCGGGCTGCGTCTGGTTTGACACGTTTGAGGAGATCACGGACTATATCTGCGGGATGGCCCAGCCGGGCGATCTGATCCTCACGATGGGCTGCGGTGATATCTATAAGGCCGCCAAGCTGATCCTGAAAAGGCTGAAAGCAGAATAAAAACAACCCTCGCAGGGCTATGAAACCTGCGAGGGCTTTTTCTTTTGGGATGCTTAATACAGGATAGCCCCATAGCGGTCGGGGGCAGCTTCTCCTGAAGGCTTGTACGCGCGATGGCTCCCAGGCCTGCCTTCTGTGAAACCCTAGAAGCAGAGACTTCTACTCTCTGCAACCCGGTCGCCTACGCTGATCGGGGATCCAAGGGGACTCCCTTGGCGCATTTCTTTCCCCTATTTCTTTGGGCGTCCAAAGAAATAGGGCGTGGCGTGGGGCGCGGAGCCCCACAAATCGGCAAGGGCAGGGGGTGCGAAGCCCCACAAATCAACGCCGGAGGAGCGTCCCATTCAGAGGTTTTCTGACAGGGATAGTTAATACAGGATGGCTCCATAGCGGTTGGAGAGTAATTGGAGGATCGGCCCGGGGATTTCACATTGCGAATCCACCAGACAGCGGCCCTGGTATAAGAAGAGCGCCCGTGCCAGCGCCGCTTCGTTGTCTGAGCGGAAGCAGACCGGGAGCTGGGCCAGATACTGGTTTGCTCCAAAGAGAGCGGCGTCCTCCGGCGTATCCAGCTGGATGAGGAGCAGGTCTTGGCTGTCCTCCTCCGCGGAAAGAAGCCGGTCGGCCATATCGCTTTCGCAGAGGATCGGCTCGGTGAACTCCATCCGTTCCGCATCCAGGGAGAAAAATTCCAACCCATTGCAGAGCAGGATATCGTTGTGCTGTTCCGGCTTTTCCGGGAGCGGAGCAGCCGGGGAGATATCGCCGCGCTCCAATAGGCGCTTCACTTCCGCAATATGGGCGGGTGTAGTCCCGCGGCCTCCGCCCAGGATATCCGCGCCGGCTTTCAGCAGCTTTTGAGCCGCTTTTTGGAAGGAGGACGGCCCGATTTCGTACACATGGGGCAGCAGCGGGTTGGGCTGCCCTGCGCTTGGACGGACAGCCAGCGGGACATGGCTGAATTTTTTGAGCTGCCGGACTGCCGGCATCAGCGAGTCAGGCCCGGCAGAAGAACTCACGCCGAAAACGGAAATCCCGAGCTGCTGTAGGGTCAGCAGGCTGGCGGCTGGATCCCCGCCGTCCAGTGTTTCGCCGTCTTCGTTCAGCGCAAGGGAAACGCAAACCGGTTTCCCAAAAGGGCGGCAGGCCAGCACACCGGCGCGTGCTTCGGTCAGAGAGGCCATTTCTTCCAGTGAGAAAAAGTCAACGCCCGCTTGCTCCAGCGCGGCAGCCTTCTCCCGGTAAAGCTGCACCAGATGGTCAAAAGGGTTTTCTTCCCGCTGGGCATCCAGGCCTGCCGGCCCCAGCACGCCGGCGGCTTTCCCGCCGGCCTCCCGTGCAAGCTCCACCGTGATGGAAGCCAGCCGGGTACAGAGCGAGGCGGAACCGGCTCCCAGCGTAGGGGTGGAGAGGATCTGGCTCCCCGCCAGCAGGAATTCGCGCTGGAGCGTCCGCAGAATGTCAGGATGTGTGCTGACCCATTGCTCCGGGCTGGATTCCTCGGGCATTCCCCGGGCCAGAAGATTGGTATGAAGGGCGCCGTCCATGAGGGACGGCCAAGGGGATTCAGGGTCCATAGAAAATCCTTTCTGTTTGGGTTACATGGATTCCGGGGCGTTGATTTTCAGCAGGGTCAGGACGTTGGCAAGGACAGTGCGGGCCGCCAGACAGAGGGCCAGCCGCGCGTACATCAGTTCTTCTTCCCCGCATTTGACCCGGCAAGCGTTGTACAGCTTGTGGAAGCAGGTGGCCAGCTCGATGGCGTAACGGGTCAGCCGCGCCGGGTCGTAATTTTTCGCCGCTTCGGTGATCTCGTTCGGGAGGCTGGCCAAATGCCGGATCAGGGCGCGTTCTTCGCTGGCGCAGAGCAGCTCCATCCGGCATTCCGAGGCGGCTTTGGGGCAGATCCCCTCGGCGTTCAGGTTGCGCAGGATGCTGCAAATGCGGGCATGGGCATACTGGACATAGAAAACCGGATTGGAGGAGGACTCCTCCACGGCGAGATCCAGGTCGAAATCAAAATGGGAGTTGGCCTCCCGCAGATTAAAGAAGAAACGCGCCGCATCAATCGGGACTTCCTCCAGCAGGGTAACTAAGGTGATGGCCTTCCCACTCCGCTTGGAGGCCTTGATAACCTCGCCGTCCCGGACCAGACGGACCATCTGCATCAGCAGGGCGTCCAGCCGGCTGGGGTCGATGTCCAGCGCCTGGAGGGCGGCTTTTAACCGGGGGATATAGCCGTGATGGTCGGCGCCCAGGACATCGATGGCTTTATCGAAGCCGCGCCCGGCCAGCTTATTGTAGTGGTAGGCGATATCCGGGACGACATAGGTCGGGACACCGTTGGAGCGGACAAGGACAAAGTCCTGGTCCGCGCCGAAGTCGGTGGCTTTGAACCAGAGAGCCCCCTCGGACTCATAGGTACAGCCCTTTTCCTTGAAGAGGGCAATAATCTTGTCCACCTCGCCGCTTTGATGCAGGGTGGACTCCCGGAACCAGTTATCGTAGACGATCCGGTATTTTTTCAGGTCCCGTTCCAGCCCGGCAATATTCAGGGGCAATGCGAAATCCACCAGCGCTTTCCGGCGTTCCTCCGGCGAAGCGGAAACGAACCGGTCGCCATACTGCTCGGAAAAAGCTTTGGCATGGGCGGTGATATCCTCGCCCAAATAAGCGTCCTCCGGCATTTCAACGCCTTCCTGATAAAGCTGGAGATACCGAGCTTCCAGTGAAACGCCGAATTTGTTGATCTGATTCCCGGCGTCGTTGACGTAAAACTCCCGGGAAACCTGGTATCCCGCCCAGTCCATTGCGGAGGCCAGGCAGTCGCCGATTGCACCGCCCCGGGCGTTGCCGATGTGCATGGGGCCGGTTGGGTTGGCGGAAACAAATTCCACCAGCACCCGCTTGCTCTGGCCGAAATCGGTACGGCCGTAATCACCCCCCCGCGCTTCGATCGAGCGGAGCACCTCGCAGAACCAATCCTTCCCGAGGAAGAAGTTGATAAAGCCCGGGCCGGCAATTTCAATCCGCTCAAAGAAGCTGCCGTCCAGTACCATTTCTGCGGCAATCGCTTCGGCAATCTTGCGGGGCGGCATCCGGCAGGCCTTGGCGGATACCATGGCCGCGTTCGAGGCAAAGTCGCCGTTTTTGATGTCGGCGGGAATTTCAACGGAAAAGCCCGGCAGAGGCTCCGCCGGCAGCATACCGCTGGCAACAGCCCGGCCGGCGGCGGAAAGGATCAGCTCATGGGCTTGCTTTTTGGCTTCCAATACAGGGTTTATCATCATTTTAATTTCCTTTCTATGGTCAGGGACGGCTGGAAAAGCGGCCCCTAAACCGTTGTTTTTTCTTCCTCAGCCAATGAGAGCATAGAGGAAACGTCCGGATGAGCGTTGATGCTGATAAAGACTTCGTTTTCGCTGATCAGGCTGGTATTGATGTCCAGGGAATAGGAGAAATACAGGTCGCCGCCCTCATCATTCAGGCGGGATTCCACCTTGTGCGCGTTGACGCCAATCAGGACGTCCCCGTGCTGGGTACCGTACTGCCCGACATTCCGTTCGCCGCTTTCCACGATCAGGTGGGAACGGGTTGCACCGTTGCGCATGAGGGTGACTTTTCGTCCGCCCTCCACCTTGAGGGTGGTTTTACTGCCCCCAAAGCCGGTGGCTTCGCTTTCGTCATAGGTTACGTAGTAGTTGTTGTTCCGTCGGTAGAAATTTCCCTGTGTGACCAGCTCGGTGACGTCGTCAGTCCCGTCCGCGTGCTGTACGCCTTTGATTTTGATAAAAACATCCTTTTTCATGAGCTTCCTTTCTGATGGTCTGTCATCGTGATGAAGTCAGCCGCCGGTTCAGACCCGGTCGGGGAATTCTTCAATATCAATTTGCCGGGCAGTCCCGGAAATCGGATGCCCCAGGATCGCCTCGGCGCTTTCCTGGAATTCACTGGCGCTGTCGCTGACAAAATAGCGGCAGCCGCCTGCTGAGCCGGGGGGAGCCTGAAGCTTCAGCTGGAATAACCGGTCGCGGGCGGAACGGGCCGCCTCCTGGCCGGAATCAATCAGGGTGACATGGCTGCCCATCAGGCTTTGGAGCAGCGGCTGGATGATCGGGTAATGGGTGCATCCGAGAATCAGGGTATCGGCGTTCCGGGCCCGGATTTCCGCCAGGTATTCCTCGGCCACCAGCCGGGTAACCGGGTTATCGGGCGAAGTATAGCCGTTCTCGACCAGCGGGACAAAAAGAGGGCAGGCTGCGGGCAGGATCTGCAGGGAGGGATCCAGTTCCTGGAGGGTGCGTTCATACGCGCCGCTTTGGACGGTCGCTTTCGTCCCAATCAGGCCGATGATGCCGTTGCGGGTTGCCCGGACAGCGGCGTGTACCGCCGGGGTCAGAGCCTCCGCAAAAGGGACAGGCAGGAAATCGGTATCCCCGGCCAGTGCGGCGGCCACCGTATTACAGGCGATAATAATCATCTTCACCTGATGGGAGAGCAGGAAGCGGATATCCTGCCGGGCATACTTACGAATGGTTTCCCGGCTTCGGGTACCATAGGGAACCCGGCCGGTGTCCCCGAAATAGACGATCTGTTCAGAGGGAAGCAGGCGCTGAAGCTCCCGGACAGTGGTCAGCCCTCCCAATCCGGAGTCGAAAATGCCAATCGGGCGGCAGTCCATACGGATTCTCTCCTTTCTTTTTTCAATGGCAGAGGTTCAGGCCCGGCCACGTTCGACCTGCATGGCGCAGGCGATCAGCTTGTCAATCAGCTTGCTGTAGGGCAAGCCGTCTTTTTCAAAAAGCTGAGGATACATACTGATCTGAGTGAAGCCGGGAAGGGTGTTGAGTTCGTTGAGGAAGACCCGGCCGTCCTCACCCAGAAAAAAGTCTACCCGGGCCAGCCCGGTACAGCCCATGACCCGGTAGGCCTGGACAGCGGTCTGCCGGATCTCCTCCGTACTTTCCGGGGAAATGGGAGCCGGCGCCAGGGTGCGGGATTTCCCATCCAGATATTTGGCATTGTAGTCGTAGAACTCGTTGGAGGGCAGGATCTCCCCCAGGCAGGAAGCACGGGGATGCTCGTTCCCCAGGACGGCGCATTCGATCTCACGCCCGAAGAGGGATTCCTCCACCAGGATTTTGCTGTCGTTTTTCAATGCCAGCGCCATGGCTGCGGGGAATTCCTCCCGGCTTTTGACCTTGCTGATCCCAACGGAGGAGCCGGCGTTGGCAGGCTTGACGAAGCAGGGGTAACCGAAGGCTTTCTCGGCGCGGCCGAAGAAGGCGTCCGGGTCGGCCTGGTAGTTGGTTTCGTTGGTCCAGACCCAGCGCGCGCCCCTGATCCCGGCCGATTCCAGCAGGGTGCGGGTGACAACCTTATCCATGCAGGCGGCAGAGGACAAGGTCCCGCACCCGACGAAGGGGATCCCGGCGACGGTAAGCAGGCCCTGGATGGTACCGTCCTCGCCGTTTTTGCCGTGCAGCATGGGAAAGACGCAGTCCAGCCGGATGAGCTCGGGAGCTTGATCCGGGGTATTCCAGACCAGGATCCCATGATGGGAGCGGTCCGGGCTGAGCAGACAGGGAAGGCAGTCGCCGTCCTGCCAGGTATTTTGCCGGATGGCGTCCGTGCCGCCGCGGTAAAGCAGCCAGCGGCCGTCCTGGGTGATACCGATCTGGAAGAGGTTATATTTTTCGAGGTTCAGATAGGCCAGCGCGGAAGACGCCGACATCAAGGAAACCTCGTATTCGCTGGACGCTCCGCCGAATAAAAAACCAAGGTTGATTTTTTCCATAAGAAACAGACCTTTCTTTACAGATGATTTGCAGATGATATAATCCAGTTCATCATAGCACATTTTTCCGGGCTCCGCAATCTTTTTAAGGCGAAGTTCGGGATTAAATGCAAAAAGGGGGTTGCCGGGATGCTGACAGAAAGGGAAAGCCTGCAGACCTCCGGCCCCCGGTATAAGATATTCAGCCGGGAACAAAAATATAATTGACACCGGCGCTGGAAAATGTTACTATATTCCTGCGATAGGCGGCGAACAGAACCGCAGGATTCGACAGGGGTAGGGAGACATCCTACCCCCGTTGGCGCGTGGAATGAAACGAAAAGGGGAACGGAAAAATGTTCTTTTCAAAAAAAACCACTGGCGGCCCGATGGAATGGCTGATTGTCGGGCTGGGGAACCCGGGAAGGCAATATGAGAATACCCGGCATAACGCAGGGTTTATGGCATTAGACGGGATTGCCCGGGAATATGGAGCCCAGATCAAGCGGTTGAAATTCAAGGCGGTGGTCGGGGAGGCGGAGATCTCCGGGAAACGCTGCCTGCTCATGAAGCCGGATACCTTCATGAACCTGAGCGGCCAGGCTGTAGTGGAAGCGATGAATTTTTATAAAGTCCCCATTGAGCGGGTAGTGGTGCTCTGCGACGATATCTCGCTGGAGCCGGGACGGCTCCGGATCCGCCGGAAGGGGAGCGACGGCGGCCACAACGGGTTGAAAAATATCCTGTATTTGACCGGGAAGGACAGTTTCCCCCGGATCCGGCTGGGGGTGGGGAAAAAACCTCATCCGGACTATGATCTGGCGGACTGGGTGCTTTCACGGTTTGGCAGCGATGAGCTGAAGCGTCTGGAGGAAGCCTGCGGCGTTTGTCCTGAAGCCGTCCGGCTGATTCTGGAAGGGAAAATAGACCTGGCCATGAACCAGTATAATTCATAAACATCCTCCCGGGGATTTTCGTCTTCCATCCGGGGGCAGAAGGGAGCCTGTATTATAATGAAGCTTTTGAAACGGATCGCCAACGAGCTTCCGTCCTATGCGCGCCTGCGGGAAAACCTGGAGGAGGGCCGAACCCCCACCCTGCTGATCGGCCCGTCCGAGGTACACAAGGCCCATTTCCTGTTCAGTCTGTCGGAGGATCTGGGGGAGCCTTTGCTGGCTGTTACCCATGACGAGGCTTCAGCCCGGCGGATTACGGAGGATATCAACGCCATGAACGGCGGGGAAGAGATCGCGTTCCTGTATCCGGCCCGGGATTTCGTGCTGCGGCAGGCGGAAGTGGCTTCCCGGGAATATGAACAGATCCGTCTGGGGGTGCTGGCACGGATCCAGAGCGGGGAGTGCCGGGTGGCGGTGGCCAGCATGGAAGCGCTGCTCCAGCACACTCTCCCTCCGGAAAAGCTGGCAGAACGAACCTTTACTATTGATACGGAGTCTCCCTGCCTGGTGGAGGAGCTGACCCGGCGGCTGATCCGTTCGGGCTATGAGAACCGGGTGCAGGTGGAAGGGACAGCCCAGTTCAGCGTGCGGGGCGGGATCATTGACCTCTATCCGCCGAACTGCAGCGCTCCGGTCCGGATCGAGCTATGGGGGGACGAGATTGACACCATGGCCAGCTTCGACCTGCAAACCCAGCGCCGCACCGAGCCGGTCAGCCGGATTACGGTAACGCCTGCCAGCGAGGTCCTGTTCGATTCCCCGGCAGAGCTGGAGAAGGCGCTCGAAGGGCTGGTGCAGAAAACCCGGAATGCAGACGCTGGGAAAAGCTTCCAAATGGATCTGGAAAAAATCCGGGCCGGTATTTCGCTGCCTTCGCTGGACAAATATCTGGCGCTGGCCTATGAGCATCCGGCCACCCTGTTTGATTATTTGCCGGACGCGCCGGTCATTTTCAGCGAGTATGCCAGCTGCAAGGACCGGGTCAAGACCTATCTCTGGCAGCAGCAGGAGGATCAGAAGCAGCTTTTGGAGGAAGGGGAGCTGACGCGGCCCCTGATTGCCTTCGACGAATCCCTTCCCTATCTGCTGAACCAGATCCCTAAGCGGCGGACGGTTTTTATGGATACTTTTGCCCGGAGCAGCCAGGAAATCCAGTTTGCCGATCTGCTTTCGGTCAATCCGGTGCAGACTTCGTATTTTTCCGGGGAATTAAAGCTGCTCCGGGAAGACGTTTCCCCTCTGCTGGAACAGGGGGGAGCGGTGCTTCTCTTTGCCGGCACGCAGAAGGCCGCTGTCGCCCTGGCGCATGACCTTCAGGGGATGGGGCTGCCCGCCGAATACGCCAAGGATGCGGACGCTATTTCCTACCGCAAGGTGATGGTGTTTGCGAATAACCTTTCCGCCGGATTTGAATATCCTGAGATAAAGGTTGCTTTAATTACTACCGGACGTCCGGCCGAAACCCGGAAGAAAGCCGCCCGTTTCAAAAAAGGGAAATCCCTTCAGAGCCTGACCGACCTTTCTCCTGGGGACCTGGTCGTCCATGTTTCCCACGGGATCGGTGTGTTCGAGGGGGTGCATAAACTGGAGCTTCAGGGCGTGACCAAGGATTATATCAAGATCAGCTACGCGGGGTCGGATACCCTCTATGTCCCGGTGACTCAGCTGGATCTGGTTTCCAAGTATATCGGCGCAAGGGAGGATGGGAAAGTCCGTTTGAACTCCCTCCACTCGGGCGAGTGGCAGAAAACACGCCAGCGTGCAAAAAAAGCGGTGGAGGATATGGCGGATGAACTCATTCAGCTTTATGCCCGCCGGATGGAAGCCAAAGGCTTTGCCTTCTCGGAGGACACCGAATGGCAGAAGGACTTCGAGCAGCGCTTCCCCTTCGACGAAACCGAGGATCAGCTCCGCGCCGCCGAGGAAATCAAGGCGGATATGGAAAAAAACCATCCGATGGACCGTGTCCTCTGCGGGGACGTCGGCTTCGGGAAAACTGAAGTCGCGATGCGCGCCGCATTCAAATGCGTCATGGACGGCAAACAGTGCGCGGTCCTCTGCCCGACCACCATCCTGGCCTGGCAGCATTACCAGAGCTTCCTGAAACGCTTCGATGCTTTCCCGGTGACGATCGAAGTCCTCTCCCGCTTCCGCACCCCGAAACAGCAGAAATCCATCCTGAAAAAACTCAAGGAGGGCCGGATCGATATCATCATCGGCACCCACCGGCTCGTCCAAAGGGATGTGGAATTCCATGACCTTGGGCTAGCCATCGTCGATGAGGAACAACGCTTCGGCGTCAAGCACAAGGAACGTTTTAAGGAAATGTTTACCGCTATCGATATGCTCACCCTTTCCGCAACGCCCATCCCCCGCACCCTGAATATGGCGATTTCCGGCATCCGGGATATGTCCACCCTCGAACAGCCCCCGCAGGACCGCCATCCCGTCCAGTCCTATGTGCTGGAATATGACCTCGGCGTTATCAGTGACGCGATTAAAAAGGAACTCCGCCGCGGAGGCCAGGTCTACTATATCCATAACGTGATCGAAACCATCGACCTCTGCGCTTCCGCCCTCCATGGCCGTATCCCCGAAGCCCGTATCGCCGTGGCCCATGGCCGTATGGAAGAACATGAGCTCTCCGAAATCTGGCGGCAGCTCCTCGAACGCGAAATTGATATCCTCATCTGTACCACTATCATCGAAACCGGCGTCGATGTCGCCAACTGCAACACCCTCATTATCGAAAACGCCGACCGCATGGGCCTCTCCCAGCTCTACCAGCTCCGCGGAAGAGTCGGCCGATCCGGACGCCGCGCTTTTGCCTATTTCACCTTCACCCGCGGCAAAACCCTCTCCGAAATCGCCGCCAAACGCCTCTCCGCTATCCGCGAATTCACCCGCTTCGGCTCCGGGTTCCACATCGCCATGCGCGACCTCGAAATCCGCGGGGCCGGCAGTCTTCTCGGAGCGAAACAGCATGGCCACATGGAAGCCATCGGCTACGACCTCTATATCCGTCTGCTCTCCGACGCCATCGCCGAGAAAAAAGGTGAAAAACCCGCCCTCGAATCCGCCGAATGCCTGATAGACCTCCGCCTGAACGCCCATATCCCCGAAAATTACATCGCCGAAACGGCCCAGCGGATCGACGTCTACAAAAAAATCGCCGCCATCAAAACCCCTGAGGACTCCCTCGACGTCACCGACGAGCTCATCGACCGCTTCGGCGACCCGCCCCCCTCTGTCCTCTCCCTGCTGGACGTCGCCCTCCTGCGCAATACCCTTGCCGCCAAGGGCTTCGAGGAAATAGGCGAAAAACCCCAGGGCGTCTTCCTCTATCCCCGCCGGCTCGATCTGGAAATTACCGGAAAACTTACCGCCGCCCTGGGGGGCCGGGTGCTGGTAAATGCCTCCAACCGGCCCTACATCCACATCAAACCCGCCCCGAATACGCGGGCCTCCGCCCTGGAAATCCTGCGCGAAGCCGCCGCCGCCCTTGGATAGTTAGGGGTTTTAAATGGGAAGTCCTCTTCCATGGAAAAAGAATTAGGCAAAACCGCCAAGTCCGCCAGAACTTGCAAAAAAAAATGAAAAACGCTTGCATTCCTTTCCGGGATGTGGTATAGTAAATGCAAGTTCAAGGGAATCGCTCTTGAACATGGGAATAACGCCATGAAAGAATCGCCTGCTTTTTTACAGCGACAGAGAGAAAACCTGTAAAAAACGCTTGCATTACTTGGGAATGTGTGGTAAGATCATCTTATGGACGGGGTGTCAAAGAAAAGGACAGGTTTTGTTCGTACCCAGACGATTCAGGTTCTTTGCTTGGATAAACCATCCGCAAGACGGTTTACATACACCAGTTGGCGTTATGTAAATGTATAATGAAGAAAGAGGTAATTGACATGAAGAAGAAAATTCTTTCTACTCTTCTTGCTGTAGCAATGTTTGCTTCCGTAGCTGTACCGGCTTTCGCGAAGGACACTTCTACTCAGGAAGGTGACCCGGCTAAAATCACCATGCTCGAGTTCAGAAAAGATGGCAAACCGCTGACTTCCATCGACATCAAAGAGGACGAGGAAGTTCAGTTGCTCGACTACCTGATGGCTTGGGAAGACAAAGATACCCTGGTTCTGGACAAAAACCAGATCGTTTGGGAAATCCGTGACACCCAGTCCGTATTTACCATGGACAGCGAAGGCCACATCGTAGCAACCGAGCCGAAAGGTTCCGCTACTGTTATCGCTCGCGATGGCGAAAAAGAGAAGGTTGTTGCAAAGCTGACCGTAAACGCAAAGCCGAACAACAGCGACACCTATGCAAACTCCTGGAAATTCAGCTCTGCAAACTACGATTTCGTATTTGACAACCCGGATGGCAAACAGGATTCTGAGGGTCTGGAATTGAAGATCGTTTCTGTTCCGGATGGTTCGATCCTGACAGATGGCAACAAGGGTTCGATTGTATCTGCAGTAAGAACAGCACTTGCTGACAAAATTACTGTAGGTGATGGTTCCAGCGTTGCGGAGACCGAAGAGGTAACCAGAATTGCTCTGGACTTGAACAATGTTAATGGCAAGATCAACATTGGTATTGTTCCTACTTCACGTGAAACTGCAACTAAGACAACTTCTACAGATTACTTCAGCTTTGAACTCGTTGGCACCAAGGATAAAGCTGATCTGGCTATGAAGGCGCTTGAGGATAAAACCTCCGAGAATACTCTTCTCTTCAGCTTTGGTAGCCAAAACTATGCATTGAAGGTTGAGAAGGATACAACTGATAAGGCTGGCAATACCCTGATCCTGACCTTTAGTGAGAAAGTTGAAAAGCTGAATCCTGCAGATGTTTCCAAGGCTCTGGGTCTGCACAAAGATATTAAAGTTACAGTAACTACTGTTAAGGTGCCGAAGGCTACTGCAACAATTGCACTGCCGGCTGGTATGACTATCAATGATATTTTGTGGGATGATTATAATAGTCCGGATGGTGATACGTCAGATAGTGCTATTCGCTTCAAAATCGACAAAAAATATCTGGATGCAGACACTTATGAGGATCTGAAAGAAGGTCAGAAACTCAGCATTACTGCTGTACAGGAAGACTTCGAGAATAAAAATGGCGATCCGATCAAGAATGTAACTGCTAAGACCAACCTGATCGTTAAGAAAGCAATCAACACCACGAAAGTTTCTGTTCTGCCGAACAAAACTATCGAAGTTGGTGAAACCTTCAAACTGGGTGATACTCTGGGCTGGGGCAACTCCAAAGCTAACGTTCTGAAAGGCGTTAGGAGATGGTACGAAGCTCCGCTGAGCAATGCTACTTCTGTTGACGACTACGCGATCGTAAATGATGACGGCGTTGTAACCGGCGTTAAGACTGGTAAGAATAGAATCTATGTTGAGTCCAACGGCGGCATGACCGCATACTGCACCGTAACCGTTGTTCCGAAAGGCACCGTTGACAAGATCGATGATCACAACGCAGTTCTGAAAGTTAAAGATGTAACCGTTACCGTTGGCGGTACCCAGTGGATCGATATGTACAACATCGACGCTGACTCCATCGTTAAATGGACATCTTCTGACGAGGCAATTGCTAAGATCGTTGGCAACAGCGAGAACAAAGGCGCTAAAGTTTGGGGTCTGAAAGAGGGCACTGCTACTCTGACTCTGACTGTAGACGGCGACGTAGCAGCTACTCTGAATGTAACTGTTAAAGGCGCAGCTACCACTCCGAGCAAACCGGACGCAACCGGCAACGCTCAGACTGGTGACACCCTGTTCTCCAACCTGTTCTAATTGAACTCAAACAAATCCGGATTTATCCGGTAAACAGAGAAGGCAGATACGCAAGTATCTGCCTTTTTTGCGTGTTTGGAAAAATTTTTGCCGGATTCGGGATTGGATCGCTGAGAAATAAATGTAAATTGAGATAGATAGTTGCCAAGCGGATTGAAACCTGATATACTCCGTAATTGTTCGGGGGACACAAACAAACACCCCCGGGGGAGACGGAAAACAGAAGGTCAGAAAACAGAACTCTGAATCATTCGAACTCAATGAAAAAGAAAATCTGAAAAGAGAAAAAGAGAGGTATTTGAGTATGAAAAAGAAAGTTCTTTCCGCTGTAATGGCCGCTATGATGATCGCTTCTATGGCAGTTCCCGCTTTCGCGAGCGACACCTCCACCCAGGCAGGCGATCCCTCTAAAGTGACCCGGATTGAATTCAGCAAAAACTCCTATGAAATGAAACAGGACGTTGAAAAAGACTTCGCAGAAGAAATTCGTGTTTACGAGACCGATGATAAATTGATCCTGGACAACAACCAGCTGGTATGGGAGCTGGAAGGCGATTCCACCGCTTTCTCAATCGAGGGTTCCCGCGTAGTCGCACTGGAGAAGAGCGGCACCGCAACCCTGACCGTTAAAGACGGTGAAACCGGAAAAATCAGCGCGAAAGTAACCCTGACCGCTGTTCCGAACCCGATCAAACAGTATGCGACTTCTTACAAATTCGGTTCGACCACCAATAAAATCCCGGTTGGCGACCATGCGCAGGATTACACCTTCCGTGTATATCCGATTCCGGCAGGTTCTTCCTGGGGCGTGAATGAGAACGCTGTCCGCAGCGAGATTGAGAACCGCGTAAATGCTGTTCTGGGTCTGGGAAGCGGTACGCCGGCGGCGAACAAATCCGCAGCAAAAGCAAAAACAACCGTTACTTTTGAAGATATCGCAGCAGATCAGATCATTGCAAACGATATCCTGAAAATGACGATGGGCGATTTCAGCGCAAGCATCGCTGTAACCGCAGGCCAGAAAATGGGTAAAGAAGACCTGGCGAAAGCATTTGCGAAAGCATTTGGCAAACGGAAGATTGACAACCTGGTATTTACCGCAGAAGTAGACAAAACCACTCCGGCACAGGTAAACCTGGTTGCGGAGAATGAGGCGCCTTACCGCGGCACTCTGCTGAACAGCGGTTCTCCGGTATCCATGAGCTATGGCAAACCGGATAAGAACATCACTGCTCCGGCAGCTCCGGCGGTTGCGTTTACCAATGGCAGCCGTGAAGTCAACACTTATGAGACCGGCGTTTACTTCAAAGAGATCGACGCAGATGATAACAACGCAATGGTATTCCAGATTGACGCAGAGGTTCTGTTCGACGCAGTAGGTGCAGAGAACGCAGCAAATGCGATGCTGAACTACAATGACAAGAACATGATTTCTTCCTTCAACGGCATTGATGTGAACAAAAACCAGGATGTACAGACCAACGTTACTTTCACCAGCCAGGAATACAACAATCCGAAAAACGTCAAAGCAGTAACGAAGTTCTCCTTCACCGAGGCGAAGAAATACGATACGATCGGCCTGCCGTCCAGCAAGACCATCCATGTCGGCGACAAGCTGAACCTGGGCGAGCTGCTCAAACTGGGCGCATCCGACGCGAACGTTAACAGCAAGGTTTCCTGGACAGAGGAATCCATGGACAACTCCGATATTTCGGACTATGCAATTGTTGAGGACGGGATTGTTACCGGTGTAGCTGTCGGTACCAATAAGATTGTAGCTACCCTGGAGAACGGCTCGACCGCTACTACGATTGTGAAGGTTGTTCCGTACGGCCAGAAAATCGAAGACACTGACAGCAGCGTTTCGGCAAAAGACGTTACGGTTTCTGTTGGTTCCAGCCAGTGGATTGACCTGAAAAACGTAGATGCAGACTCGAAAGTAGAGTGGAAAGCAGACGACGCGTCCATGGTAAAAGTCATGGTCAACGACACAAACAAAGGCCTGAAGATCCTTGGTGTGAAAGCAGGCAGCACCACTGTAACCATCTTGGTTGACGGTGTAGAATTGGCGAAGATTTCGGTCAGCGTCAAAGGTGCGAGCGATTCCAAACCGAGCAAACCGGGTGCAACCAACAACGCACAGACCGGCGACTCCATCTTCTCGGGCCTGTTCTCCAGCCTGTTCTAAGCCGAACATACACATTTGAGAATTCCTGATAAAATATTCCTTCTTTTCAGAAAAAGCGGACGCTTCGGCGTCCGCTTTTTTGTGTCTAAAAATATTGTTCCAGTTGTGGCCGTCTGGCGTCAACGGCTTATACGAATTCTCAATAAAACGATGCAGTCGTTTTATTGAGCCGCAGAATGCGGTCCGGCGGCGCAGCCGCCAAGAATGTTGTCAATACTTTTCTTGGTGTGCCGCAGGCATGGCGGAGTAAAAAGATTTTAATCTTTTTATCAAGAAACAGTATTATTTAGCCGCACTATTTTCTAAGAGTTGAATTTTGAAATGCAGTTTCTTCCTCAGCTCCATCATCCAGTCCGGCTCGTCGGGATATTCTTCAGCGACACAGCGGATCAATCTTGCATAGGAATACAAATTGCAAAACCGCCGCATCAGTTTTAATTTTTCGGCATAATCGGTTTCCAACGTTTTTATACTTTGATATCCTTGCAGGAAAGCCGCCTTCGTACTTGACCGCCTGCCTTCGGGGATGTTCTCCAACAGCCCGTCCAACGCCTGCTCCAAATCAACCAGAAAAAAGTGATACATACCATCTTCAAAATCAATCGCGGTGCAGTATTGCTTGTTTTCATCCCAAAACACATTATCGGGTTCGAAGTCATAATGAACTAATCCGAAGGTATCGCCCGTCTGTGGGAGTTCGTCCAATGCCTGCCGGACTTCCTCCAGCTCTGTCAGCATTCTGCCTGGTGCATGGTATTTTTCCAGTGTTTTTCCGATCCATGACAGGATATCGGGATAGGCCCATTTCCTGATCCCCGGGGTATATTCGGCGGACAACAGATGAAGCCGACCCAAAGCTTTTCCATATGCGTACAGAATCGCGCGGTTACAGTCGGTATCTTCAATAGGAATTCCGTCAACGCCTTTAAAAGCACTGGCATAATAGCTTCCCCAATTTGAATCCAGCGTGATCACGAGTTCGCCCGAATGGGACGGAACTGGAATGACGGCGGGATAATTCCTATTTTGCAGATAACACAGGAATTCCAATTCGCCTTTCAAATTATTTTCTATTTTTTCTGATACAGGGGAAAGGCGCAGGAAGTACCGGGTTCCCTGCCATGAGAAAGGGTAGACCGCATTGGACGAAATACGAAACTGCTGTAAAGCCCCGTCCAGCGTGTCCGTATCGTGGTCCCAGTTTTTCAAGGCGAATTTTGCAAGCTCATAATTTTCGCAAAGGTATTTTAATTTTAGCATATAAGTCCTTTCTGAAGCGCAGGGGCTGTTTGAAAAATCGAAATTTTCGTCTTTTTCTACAAGCAACGGTGAATGCTGCGTTAAAAATACTCGGAATCCGGCAAGGATTCCTGCGTTTTTTGCCTTGCATTCTCCTGCTGTTTGCGAAAAAACAGGTCATTTCTCTATTTTCAAACAAGCCCTAGGCTTCGATCCGTCAACATGAAATCACCTCATATTTTTCGGATTTATCACGGCTTATATTCTTTTGATATGCTTTCATGCCAATCGCCTTCTTTCGGTCGGAATTCTAAGAGCCCTTATTTCTAGGGTCGTTCGGGGGTTTGCGGATACAGGCTCTGGATACAGTGTATCACGCGGAAGCAGCGAAGGCAAGGAAATCTTTTGCAGGAGCCGTGTGCTGTTTGAAGAGCTTATCCCTATTCCGTGCAAAAAGGAAAGGCGGATGCAACAATCTTTTTCGCAGATACGGCCTTGCATTTTGTCCGGAGGGACGGTATAATAATAAATAGATTGTTTCCCTAAATTGGAAAAGGCAGGGTTGCGTTTATCTTGTGCAGAATAGACAGATTTGAAAGGAATGAATGGTGTATGTATCCAATGAAATTGACCGCGCCGCTGAAGGATTACATCTGGGGCGGCACCAAGCTGAAAGAGGAATTCGGTAAGGCTTCCGATTTGGAGAAGGTGGCGGAGGCTTGGGAGCTTTCCTGCCATAAAGACGGCAGTTCGGTGATCGAAAACGGCAGGTTCGCCGGCAAAACGCTGCCGGAATTCATTGAGTCTGTCGGGAAAAAAGTGCTGGGAACCAACTGCGAACGGTTTGAGAACTTTCCGGTGCTGATTAAATTGATCGATGCAAAGGATAACCTTTCGGTTCAGGTTCATCCGAACAACGAGTACGCCATGCGGGTAGAAGGCGAATATGGCAAAACTGAGATGTGGTATATCGTGGACTGTGAGCCGGGCGCGGGCCTGCTGTATGGATTCAAGCGCGAGATCAGCAAGGAGGAATTTGCGGATCGGATCGCCAATAATACCCTGCTGGAAGTCACCAACTTTGTTGAGGTGAAAAAAGGCGATTGCTTCTTTATTGAGGCAGGCACCCTTCATGCCATCGGCAAAGGGATTCTGATTGCGGAGATCCAGCAGAATTCGAATACGACCTACCGGATCTACGATTACGGCCGGGTGGGCAACGATGGGAAGCCCCGTGAACTGCACGTGGAAAAAGCCAAGGATGTAACCCACCTGGTTCCGCCGACACGGCCGACACGGCCCCAGGGTGAATCCGAGCAGAAAGACGGCTATGTCCGCACCCTGCTTTCTTCCTGTGAATATTTTACAGTCCATGCGCTGGATGTAGAGGTCTGCGCGAACCTGCAGGCAGGCCCGGAGTCCTTCCATTCACTGATGTGCCTGGACGGCAGCTTCAAGCTGCTCAGCAAGCGGGGGGATTTGGAATTCGGTAAAGGGGACAGCATCTTCCTGGAAGCCGGTTACGGCGCTTATCGTTTGGAAGGAACGGGCGAAGTTGTCCTTACAACGGTATAATTGGAAAGAAAGGAAGCAGATAGCAGATGAAATACTATCTTGGGATTGACCTCGGCGGCACCAATATTGCGGCCGGCGTTGTTAATGAAAACTATGAAATTATCGCGCAGTGCAGCATTAAAACCAACGGTTCCCGTCCCGCTGAAGAAGTAGTGGACGATATGGCGCAGGTTGCGCGGGATACGGCGGCAAAAGCTGGCATTACACTGGACGAGGTGGAATGGGTTGGGATTGGTGCGCCCGGAACTGCCAATAAGGCGACGGGAGTGATCGAATATTCCAACAATATCGGCTGGTATGACGTCCCGCTGGTCCAGATGATGGAAGACCGCCTGAAGAAAAAAGTTTATATTGAAAATGATGCGAATGCCGCCGCCTATGGCGAATATGTCGCTGGATCGGCGAAGGATGCGGAAAGCTTCATCATGGTTACCCTGGGGACTGGGGTTGGCGGCGGCATTGTCATCAATAACGAGATTTATTCCGGTTCCAACTATGCAGGGGCGGAGCTGGGACACAGCGTGATTGTTGTAGACGGCAGGCCCTGTACCTGCGAACGGAAGGGCTGCCTGGAAGCCTACGCCAGCGCGACCGGACTGATTAAAACCACCCGGGAACATATGGAGAAAAACAAGGATTCCATCATGTGGGAAATGGTTGGTGGGGATTTGTCCAAGATCAGCGGCCGGACTTCGTTTGACGCCATGCGCAAGGGTGACGCAGCCGGTAAAGCGGTTGTTGACGAGTACATCAAATACCTGGCTTGCGGGATTACCAACATCATCAATACCTTCCAGCCGGATCTGCTGGCAATGGGCGGCGGGATTTCCCATGAAGGGGACTACCTGATGAAGCCCTTGAAGGAGATCGTTGCGCGCGAGGTTTATTCCCGCAACAGCGCCAAAAATACCGAAATTGTCGCGGCTTCCTTAGGGAATGCGGCGGGGATTATCGGCGCGGCGTTATTGGGGATGGCAAAATAGGATCGGGATCAGGCGGGCCGCCAACAGTCCAGGCAGCCCGCTTTTTCCCTTTCGGAAGATTTGTATACAGAAAAAGGAGAATAAAAGATGTTTCAGGATATGATGGACAGCATCGGTTTTGTCCGCCAATATGATCCCGAAATGGCGGAGGCTATGCAGAAAGAGCTTTCCCGCCAGCGCCGGAATATTGAGCTGATTGCCAGTGAAAATATTGTTTCCCCTGCGGTTATGGCGGCAATGGGCAGCATTCTTACCAATAAATACGCCGAGGGCTACTCTGGGAAACGGTATTACGGCGGCTGTCAGTGTGTGGATTTGGCCGAAGATCTGGCGATTTCCCGTGCGAAACAGCTCTTTGGGGCGGAACACGCCAACGTACAGCCCCATTCCGGCGCACAGGCGAACCTGGCGGTCTATTTTGCCCTGCTGGAGCCAGGTGATACGGTGCTGGGGATGAGCCTGGCAGACGGCGGCCATCTGACGCATGGTTCCCCGGTAAACCTGAGCGGGAAATACTATAAATTTGTTGGCTATGGCGTGGATGAGGAAACCCACCGGATCAATTACGACAAGCTGGAGGCTCAGGCCAAAGAGATCCGTCCCAAGCTGATCGTGGCCGGTGCGAGTGCGTATCCCCGGATAATTGACTTCGAGCGGATCAGCCGGATCGCTAAAGAAGTGGGTGCGTATTTTATGGTTGATATGGCGCATATCGCCGGGCTGGTAGCCGCCGGGCTGCATCCTTCCCCGGTGCCCTATGCAGACGTTGTGACCAGCACCACCCATAAGACCCTCCGGGGCCCGCGGGGCGGTCTGATCCTCTGCAAAGAGGAGCTGGCCAAGAAAATAGATAAAGCGATCTTCCCAGGAACACAGGGCGGTCCGCTGATGCACATTATCGCTTCGAAAGGGGTTTGCTTCGGCGAAGCGCTGAAGCCGGAATTCAAGGCTTACCAGGGCCAGATCGTCAAGAATGCACAGGCGTTGGCTGCTGCGCTGGCAGAGCACGGCTTCGATATGGTTTCAGGCGGTACGGATAATCATCTGATCCTGTTGGATCTCCGGAAATTCGGTGTGACCGGCAAGGAACTGGAGCATCGTCTGGATGAGATCTATATCACTGTCAATAAGAACGCTATCCCGAATGATCCGCAGAGCCCCTTCATTACCAGCGGCATCCGGATCGGCACGCCGGCCGTAACCTCGCGCGGGATGGTCGAAGAGGACATGAGGGTTATCGCAGATTGTATCTATCGTGCGGCGGCAGAGGATTACGAGGCGTCCGTGGAGGAGCTTCGTCAAACCGTGGACACACTTTGCGCGAAATACCCGCTTTACGAATAAAAGGAGGACAGAGCAATGGCTTTTTTCCGTGGGGATTTTACCTCTCAGGTGATGCAGATGGTGACTACCATCCATGTTGTGATGCCGGAATATATCGATAAGAAGGACACCCGTGTGCTGTATTTGCTGCATGGGCTGTCAGATAACTGCTCCAACTGGTTCCGTTTGACCAGCCTGGAGAGATATGCCAATGAGTATAAAATTGCTGTGGTAGTACCAGAAGTACAAAGAAGTATGTATACCAATATGAAATACGGCCTGCGGTATTTCGACTATGTTTCCGAGGAACTGCCCCGGTTCATCAGCCAGATGTTCGGGGTGCCGAATGACCGGGAGCATCGGTTCGTAGCCGGGCTGTCGATGGGCGGATACGGCGCGTTGAAATGTGCGCTCACCTATCCGGAACGGTATGCCGGATGTGCGGCATTTTCTTCTGCCTGTGATATCCAGGAGCTGGTACACGGCCCGTTGGGTGAGGCGAGAAAAGATGAAAACCGGGCCATCTATGGCGAAAAGCTGGAAATCCCGGAGGAGGACGATCTGTTCTTCCTGGCGGAGCAGTGCTCGAAGCAGAAGGAGCAGCCCCGCTTCCTGATGACCTGCGGGGATCAGGATATCCTGCTGCCCCAGAATCATAAGCTGCGGGACCGGATGCAGGAGCTGGGGTTTGATCTGCGCTATGAGGAATGGGAAGGGGACCATACCTGGATGTTCTGGGATACCTCTTTGCAATTGGCGCTGTCCCATCTGATGGGGGAGAAGCTGGGCGGCAATCCCACGCCTCTGGCGGAACGGGAAGATTAGGGCTTTTATTTTGTTTTTGTAGGTGATATTCCCGCCCATTGATGATTTCCTCGTTTTAGTAAAAATCCCGCACTTGGCTTTGTTCGCAGCAGCGGCATTAAAGTTTTTACTCGGTTTTAATTCGGGGGAGGGTGTGCATATGTTTTTTATTCAACGCAAATGGATTCCGCATGAATCTCCAATAAATATGCTTTGCGGATACAAAGATACAGAAACCGTTCAGCTGTATGGCAATATATTCGTTTGGAACATTAATTGGAGAGGTATAAGAGCGGACTTTATTAATTCACGGGAAAGCAAAGAATACTGCGATTGGTATGATATAAGCACGGGCACACGCGGAAAGTGGCGGACACATCTGTATGATGATGCGCATATTCCTGTATTAGGAGTGAATGAATTCCTGTTTCATAACGATAATTTTGCACAATATGATACGAGAAATATACAATGGTATTTGGGTGATGACAGTTGGATGCAAAATGGTGATCGATGGTATGGCTATTCATGCTGCGATTACGGGAAATTCCAAGGGGAAGGAAATATCCTGCAGATCAAAAAGGGATACAATGCGTGGAGTATCATTTCTTCTGAAGCGCAGCAAGTATTGAGTTTAATTGGTTATCGCAAGCCGTCTTATCCTAAAGCTAGTATGTCTGAAAAACTTTTGCTAAAAGCTTATACTGTTGATGTAAGCTCCGATCAGAAAAACGGGATTGTGATTTTAAATAGCAGGGACCAACGGGACAGATCATTAACATTTGAGCAATTATTGATACAACATTGTTGGGATAGCTAAACGATGATTGTATTATCTCCGAATTTTTAATTCGGAAATAATACATTTGATTTGAGCCGTTTTGCGGTTGCCGCCGTTTACGGCGGAAACTGCAAAACATGGCAGATATTACTTCCATCCTTTCAGTTCGGAAGTAATATCTAGAATTTCCGAGTATTGAGGGCCCGTGCGGCGTAAACCGCAAGAAATCAGCCGTTCCGCGCGGGAACTTGAACGACACATTCTTTCTAACAATAACAACAAGGAGATGGAAGCATGGCGGCCCCTTTAGCAGAGAAAATCCGTCCCCGGCAATTGGACGAGGTTTTTGGGCAGACCCATCTGCTGGGTGCCGGGAAACCGCTTCAGCGGATCATTGAGTCCGGCCGGATCCCGAATATGATTTTCTACGGCCCTTCCGGTGTGGGGAAAACCACGGTAGCGCGGATTATTGCGGAACAGACCCATATGAGGCTGCATAAGCTGAACGGGACGTCGGCTTCGACGGCTGATATCAAGGCCATTGTGGAGGAAATCGGTTCCTTTGCCGGTTATCAGGGGATTTTGCTTTATCTGGATGAAATCCAGTATTTGAATAAGAAACAGCAGCAATCCCTGCTGGAACATATCGAAAACGGGGATATTACCCTGATCGCTTCCACTACGGAAAACCCCTATTTCTACATCTATAACGCCATTTTGAGCCGGTGTACCGTGTTTGAATTTAAGCCGTTGTCTTCTGTGGAGATGCAGCCGGCAATCCTCCGGGCGTTCCGTCTGCTGGCGGAGGAATACGGGGAAGAAGCCGGGCTGGAGGAGGGCGTTTTGGAGCAGATGTCCTATTCCTGCGGCGGGGATGTCCGCAAGGCGATGAACGCCGTGGAGCTTTGCTATCTTTCCGCAGAGCGGGATGCGGATGGGCGGCGCTGGGTGACAGCCGGGCTGGCAGATCAGCTCTCCCAGCGGTCGGCGATGCAGTACGACCGGGACGGCGACCAGCACTATGACCTGTTGTCTGCCCTGCAAAAGTCGATCCGGGGCTCGGATGAAAATGCAGCGCTGCATTATCTGGCACGGCTGTTGGAAGCGGGCGATCTGCTTTCCCCCTGCCGCCGGATCATGGTCATCGCCTGTGAAGACATCGGGCTGGCATATCCGCAGGCGATCCCGATTACGAAAGCCTGTATTGACGCAGCGGTTCAGCTAGGGCTTCCGGAGGCGCGGATCCCGTTGGGGGATGCCGTCTGTCTGCTGGCTACCGCACCGAAATCCAACTCTGCCTATCTGGCGATGGACGAGGCGCTGGACGATGTCCGGGCCGGGAAAGGGAAAGGCTTCCCGCGCTGCCTGCAAAATAAGCACTTTGACGGGGATGAAGTGGAACGGAAGGGCCAGTTTTACAAATATCCGCACGAATTCCGGAACCACTATGTAACCCAGCAGTATCTGCCTGACGACCTGCTTGGCCGGGTATATTATCATTTTGGCGAGAATAAGAATGAGCAGGCCGCCCGTGCTTACCGCGAGCGGATCCTGCGTGAAAATGAGGAATAAATACGATTTCTTGATAAAAAGGTTTTAATCTTTTTATCGCGGCGCTATACGCCGCCGGACCGCATCCTGCGGTTCAATAAAACGACTGCATCGTTTTATTGAAAATTAGTATAAAAAGGAGGCTCCCCCAAGGGGCCTCCTTTTTATATGGTGGAACGGGGTCATTCTGCTGTTAGAGTCGGCACACCCTCCAATCGGTACCCGATTGGAGGGTCAGGCTTTGCCTGGCATAAAATGCGCTGTGCGCCGTCTATGAAGCCCTACCGCATGGCCGCTTCTTTTCAAGTGCGTTGACGATAGAGGTGTTCTTTGTGCAATCTGACAAAAAATATGGTTTAACTTTGTGCAATATATTTTTGCCGTACTACTTTACATCTACGGAAAAAAGCGTATAATAGCATCTGTAATGTAACGGATTACATAACGGATATCCGAAAGAGGAGGGGAAGGGGCCAGTGGCTACAATCAAGGACGTTGCCAAATTGGCTGGCGTGTCGGTTGCAACGGTTTCACGGGTGCTGAACCAGGGCGAAAACGTGCAGCCGGAAACGGAAAGAAAGGTGCGTTCTGCGATTAAAGCCCTCCGCTACTCCCCAAACCTTCTGGGGCGGAACCTTCGACGCCGGGAAACCCGGAAAATCCTGGTGCTGTTGAATACTATCTCCAACCAGTTTTATTCCCGGGTTGTCCGCGGGATCGAAGAATGTGCGGCTGAGCAGGAATACAGCGTAATGATTGGGATGACGCATGGGGATCCCAAGCTGGAGCGCAATTTTCTGGAAATGCTGAAAACCAAGCTGATGGACGGGGCGGTTTTTCTCACCAGTGAGCTGGATGGAGCGGAGCTCGCTGCCCAGCTCCAGGGAATCCCCGTGGTGCAGGCCTGCGAAGTGCAGAGCACCTTCCCGACCCCCTGGGTGTCGATCGACAACCGGCGCGCCGCCTGCGAAGCCACCCGCTATTTGGTGGAAAAAGGGCATCGGCAGATTGGTTTTTTCGGCGCTGGGGACACCTATGGCTCTTCCCGCCAGCGGGAGGAAGGCTTCCGTCTGACCATGGAGGGGGCGGGATTGCCCATCCGGGAAGAATGGGTCTTGGACGAAGGCTTCGGCGTTGGTGCAGGGATCCGGGCGGCTGAGCGGCTGTTGGAATCCGGTTCCCTGCCGGACGCGGTTTTCTGTGTATCGGATACCTGCGCGGCCGGCGCGATCCGCTGCCTGGCGGGGGAAGGGGTTTTAGTCCCGCGGGATATCTCGGTCATGGGGTTTGACAATATCCGCCTTTCCGAGGTTTTCCTGCCCTCGATCACCACTACCTGGCAGCCGCAGTATGAAATCGGTTACAAAGCAATGGAAATGCTGCTTCGCCTGATTGGCGGCGAAGAGCCTTCCCCGAACCGGCTTGTATTAGAGCATCGAATCATTGAACGTGAATCTGTATCCCCCAAAAATTAAAATTCCCGAAAGGAAGTTGTCATCATGGAAAAAGTCAGAGTAGGTATCATTGGCTGTGGCGGGATTGCGAACTCCAAGCATATGCCCTCCCTGAAAAAAATGCCCGAGGTAGAAATGGTTGCTTTCTGCGATATTATTGAGGAAAAGGCCATCAAAGCCGCGAAGGAATTCGGCATCCCGGATGCAAAAGTTTACACCGATTATAAGGAACTGCTGGCGGATCCTTCCATCAGCGTGGTTCATGTCCTCACCCCGAACCGGGAGCACAGCTTTATTACGATTGATGCCTTGCACGCAGATAAGCATGTCATGTGCGAGAAGCCCATGGCCAAAACCTATGCCGAGGCGCAGGAAATGCTGAAGGCTGCCAAAGAAACCGGCAAGCTGCTGACGATCGGCTACCAGAACCGCTACCGTCCGGATTCCCTCTACCTTAAACGCGCTTGTGAAAACGGGGAACTGGGCGAGGTTTACTTCGCGAAGGCACACGCCATTCGCCGCCGCGCGGTCCCGACTTGGGGCGTATTCTTGAACGAATATGAGCAAGGCGGCGGCCCGCTGATCGATATCGGCACCCACTCCCTTGATCTCACCCTCTGGATGATGAACAACTATAAGCCCCAAATGGTAGTCGGCACGACCTACAAAAAGCTGGGCCAGCAGCGTGAGGCTGCCAATGCCTGGGGAGATTGGGATCCGGAGGAATTCACGGTAGAGGATTCCGCTTTCGGCTTTATCACCATGGAGGATGGCGCGACCATCATCCTGGAAACCAGCTGGGCGCTGAATACCCTGGATGTACATGAAGCAAAAACCTCGCTGAGCGGTACCAAGGCTGGGGCGGATATGCTTGACGGGCTGCGGATCAACGGGGTGAAATACAATAAGCAGTATGTGGAAAAACCGGACCTGGCGGCTGGCGGTGTTGATTTCTTTGATGGCGCGGTTGCAGAGCCCCAGGATGTGGAGTGCCGCTGCTGGATCGATGCAGTAACCAAAGGCACTCCGCTGACCGTCCTGCCGGAGCAGGCCGCGGTTGTCACCCAGATCCTGGAGGCCATTTATGAATCCGCTCGTACCGGAAAACCGGTTTATTTTGACTAGGACGCCTTTGGCAGGAGGAAAATAACCATGAAATTAGGGATTATATCCTACAGCTTCGAACGGGAAAGCTTTGAAAAGGTCAAGGCGCAGGGGCTGGATTTTGTCGAGTTCTGCGTCAACTGCGACCAGGAAAACCGGTTCCAGGAATTTTACGATAAATCGGAAGGCATCCGCCGGGATCTGGATGAGCTGGGCTTGTCCACCGGTTCGGTCGGCCGCTGGGGAGGGGATAAGATCAACCCCGACGGCTCGGTCCATCAGGAAGAGCTGCACGCGGACCAGACCTTGATCCAGGCGGCAGCGAAGCTGGGCTGCCCGGTTTACGTCACCGGCTGCAATTATGTCGAGGGGCTCTCCCTCTACGAGAATTATTCCGCCGCGATCGGATACTTCCAGGCCCTGATCGACTTCGCGAAGCCCTATGGCATCAAGATTGCGACCTATAACTGCCGCTGGAACAACTATGTCCATTCCGACCCGGCTTGGGAGGTCATCCATGGCCATCTGCCCGAGCTGTATATCAAATATGACCCCTCCCATTGTCGTTACGCGATGGGTGCGGACTATCTCTCCGAGATGAAAAAATGGGGCAAGCGGTTTGCCCATGTCCATATCAAGGGCAGCCTGATTATTGACGGGGAACGTTTCGACGATCCGCCCGCCGGGCTGGATGACACCAACTGGGGCGCGTTTATGGCGGCGCTGTATGCGTCAGACTATGACGGGAACCTGTCGATTGAGCCGCATTCCGCCATCTGGAAAGAGGGTGAATTGGGGGATGCCGGCGTGTCCTATACCATTGAAATGATGCGGAAGCTGATGTTCCGGTAAGGAGGGCGTCCGATGAAAAAGCCCTATATTGTTGGGATCGGCGGAGGCACGGCCAGCGGGAAAAGCACCCTTTGCGCCCGGCTGGAGCAGGTATTCTCCGGCTGGCGGGTGAGAGCCTTCCATTTGGATGAATATTTTCGGGAGGACCGCCCTACAGTGGAAGCCCCGTTCACTGGGAAGCCTTACCGGGATGATAACCATCCCGCGCATACCCTGGATCTGGACCGGGCGGCTGCCGATCTGGCGGAGGCTGCGGCTTCCGGGGGATATGACCTGATTTTGCTGGAGGGCGCCTGGGCGCTTTCCTGGGAAACACTTCGGGAACAGTTCGACCTGAAATTATTTGTGGACTGCCGTTCGGATGAGCGGCTGGTCCGCCGGATCCGCCGGAATACCGCCTGGGGGCTGAGCTTTGATGAGATCACCAATGTCTATTTGGATTTGGTCCGTTACCGTCATGATGAATTTGTTGAGCCTGCCCGCTGGTATGCCGACCTGGTGCTCAATGGCTCCGGGATGCCGGAAACCGGGGAGCGGGTGGTCACGGACTATATCCGTACACAGCTGGATCAAAAGGAGGATTCGAAATGAAAAAAGGCGTTCAAATGTATGCGGTCCGCAGTATCTGCAAGGATGACCTGAAAGCCGGGCTGAAGGCCGTTTCAGAGATTGGCTACGACGGGGTGGAATTCGCCGGGTTTTTCGGCCATTCAGCGGAGGAGGTCGCCTCCTGGCTGAAGGAATATGGCCTGGAAGCGCTGGGCGCTCATGTCCCGGCGGAGGAAATTTTTGACCACCCGGAGGAAACCATCGCATTCCACCGCATCATCGGGAACCGTCGGATTATCTGCCCTTGGTTCGACCTCCATACGGCGGAGGATGTGGAGCTGCTGGCTTCGAAATTTGAAGCGGTTGTTGAAAAATACCACGCGGCCGGGATGAAGCTGTATTACCATAACCATTCGCATGAATTTGCCAAGGCAGGCGGTTCCTGCCTGATCGACCTGCTGGCCGAGCGGCTTCCGGCGGAAACCCTCTCACTGGAGTTCGATGTTTACTGGGTGTTCCGCGGCGGCGAGGATCCGCTGAGCTATCTCCGGAAATATGCGGGCCGGGTCGAGATCTTCCACGCGAAAGACGGCACCGAAACCGAAGGGACGGCCTTCGGCGAGGGCTGTGTGGATACCCAGGCGGTCTGCCGCTACGCGAAAGAAAGCGGCTACAGCTGGGCGGTTATCGAGAGCGAAGCCTGCGAAGAACCGGAGGATCAGCTTCGCTCGATCCGCACGGATTATCAAAATCTCTGCCGGATGCTGGGTGAATAATCCCGCTGCCCCGGCTTGTTGAAAGGAAGATTCCCTTATGAAACTCGGTGTATTAACCAATTTGATGGGTGAGAAGCCCCTGCCCGAGGTGTTGGATTATCTGGCGCCCAAAGGCGTACAGACGGTAGAAATCGGCTGCGGCGGCTATCCTGGGAATGCCCACGCGAACCCCGAAGTCCTGCTCCGGGATGAAGCGGCGCTGGAAGCGTTCAAGAAAACGATTGCAGACCATGGGATGAGCATCAGCGCCCTGTCCGCGCATGGGAACCCGCTGCATCCGAATAAAGCCATCGCAAAGGAATTCGACGACGCGCTCACCAATGCCGTTTTGCTGGCGGAAAAGCTGGGCGTCGAGGTCATCAACTGTTTTTCCGGCTGCCCGGGCGACTGTGATGCTTCCGAGCGTCCCAACTGGATCGTCTGCCCCTGGCCGGACGATTTCCTTGAAATCCTGGAATGGCAGTGGAATGAAAAGCTGATCCCCTATTGGAAAGAGAAGGTTGCTTTTGCCAAGGAGCATCATGTCCATAAATTCGCGTTGGAAATGCACCCCGGCTTCTGCGTTTACAATCCGGCCTCTGCCCTCCGCCTGCGGGAAGCGGTTGGCCCTGAGATCGGCGTCAATTTTGACCCGTCCCACCTGATCTGGCAAGGGATTGACCCGGTCATGGCGATCCGTACTTTGGGCGAGGCGGGAGCCATTTTCCACTTCCACGCCAAGGATACCAAGGTAGACAAATACAATACGGCGCTGAACGGTGTGCTGGACACCAAACGGTACAGTGACGAACTGCACCGCAGCTGGATTTTCCGTTCCTGCGGTTACGGGAACGATTATAACTATTGGAAGGATATGGTTTCCGCTTTGATGCTGGCCGGCTATGAGGGTGCGCTTTCCATTGAGCACGAGGACAGCCTGATGAGCGTGAACGAGGGTCTGACCAAAGCGATCAGCTTCCTGAAGGAGGTGCTGATTTCCGAGAAGCTCGGTGAGATGTGGTGGGCATAACGGATTCCGCCCGATATAGCCGGCACACCCTCAAATCGATACCCGATTGGAGGGCCAGGATTTGCCTGTTCACGCATAAAATGCGCTGTGCGCCGTCTATGAAGCCTTACCGCAGGGCCGCGAAGCGGCCCACTGCGGCATGATATGCCGCAGTGTTGAAAAGAAGCCAATGCTTCTTTTCAAGTGCGTTGACTATAAAATGACAGAGAAAGTGTGAATGTTTATGAAAGACGGAAAATTTCAACTGGCAATTGTTGGCTTCGGCGGTATGGGCAACTGGCACCGCGAGCTGATTGAAAGCGGCATTGAGGGTCTAGAGCTGGCCGGCACCTTTGACATCAAGGAATCCCAGCAGGAGCTTTCCCGCAGCCTGGGTTACCGGGCTTATGAAAGCCTGGAAGCCCTGCTGGCGGATGACAGCATCGACATTGTCCTGATCGCGACCCCGAACGATTTCCATCGCCCGATTGCCGTACAGGCGCTCCGTGCCGGGAAAAACGTGGTTTCCGAGAAACCGGTCACTCTCTCCTGCGCGGATCTTCAGCAGATGATCGACGCGGCGAATGAAAACGGGAAGATCTTCACCGTGCATCAGAACCGCCGGTGGGATGAGGATTATCTCACCATGAAAAAGATCTACGACGAGGGGATGCTCGGTGAAGTGTTCAATATCGAGTCCCGGGTGCATGGCTCTCGTGGGATCCCAGGCGACTGGCGCGGTATTAAAGAAAAGGGCGGTGGGATGATCCTGGACTGGGGCGTCCATATCATCGACCAGATGCTCCAGATGGTCAGGGAGAAGGTGACCTCCCTCTACTGCCAGATTTACCATGTCACCAACTATGAAGTAGACGACGGCTTTACCCTGACCCTCACCTTTGAGAGCGGCAAGCGCGCCCTGCTGGAAGTCGGGACCTCGAACTTCATTGAGCTGCCCCGCTGGTATATGAACGGTGAAAACGGATCGGCCCAAATTGACGACTTCTATCATCATGGCCGGGTAGTCCGGATTACCGACTGGGATAAAAACGACGCGGTTCCGGTGAAAACGGCGGCGGGCCTGACGAAAACCATGGCGCCCCGCACAGATGAAACCATCAAGACTGAGGAGTTGGATTGGGTGAAATCGGATATCAAGGACTTCTATCGCAACGTGATGGCAGCGATCGAGGGCAAAGAGCCTCAGAAGATCACTCATCCGGAGCTGATGCGGGTCATGAGATTGATGGAGCTCGCGTTTGAATCCGCTGAAAAGAATCAGGTGCTTTCGTTCGAGTAATACGATTTCTTGATAAAAAGATAAAAATCTTTTTATCGCGGCGTGATACGCCGCCGGACCGCATTCTGCGGCTCAATAAAACGGCTGCATTAGTATAAGTATCTGTCCCCGCAGAAGGGAAATCTTCTGCCTCACCTCCTGCCTTCGGTATGGCAGGAGGTGAATGCGTTTTCCTGCCGGGGCTGGCGGGGGCAAATCGAAAGGGAGGCTGTGATTGGATGAAAGCATTGGTGACCGGGGCAAGCTCCGGAATTGGCCGGGAAATTGCCCGGGTGCTGGCTGGGCAGGGGGTAGAACTGGTACTGACCGCCCGCCGAGTGGACCGTCTGGAGGCGCTGGCGAAGGAATTGAGCGTCCCGGTGCGGATCCTGCCGGCGGATCTTTCGAGCAAGGAAGGCTGCTTGACGCTTTACCGCTCGGTGCAGGAAGAGGATGTGGATATCCTGGTGAATAACGCCGGATTCGGGCTGTTCGGCCCTTTTGCGGAGAGTGATCTGGACCGGGAACTGGAGATGATCCGGACGAATATCGAAGCCGTGCAGATCCTGAGCAAGCTTTTCCTGCGGGATTTCCGGAAGAAAAACCGGGGCTATCTGCTGAACGTTGCGTCTTCGGCAGGGTTCTTCCCCGGGCCGCTGATGGCGACCTACTATGCGACTAAAAATTATGTCCTGCGGCTGTCGGAGGCCCTCTCGGAGGAACTGCGGCGGGAGGGCAGCCGGGTATCGGTCAGCGTGTTCTGCCCCGGGCCGGTTGAAACGGAATTCAACGATGTTGCGGACGTCCGCTTCTCGCTGCCGGGGATTTCAGCTGAATATGCCGCCCGGTTTGCTGTTCGGGGGATGTTCCGGAGAAAACGGGTGCTGGTGCCGGGCGTGAGTATGAAACTGGCAAGGTTTGGGTCGAGGTTTGTGAGCGAGGGAATGGTTCTGCGGATGGCCTATCGGATGCAGAGCCGGAAACGGGAGGAGAGCCGAAAATGAGTCAGAAAATAGGGTTGGTTTTGGAAGGCGGCGGGATGCGCGGAAGCTATACCGCCGGCGTGCTGGATGGGATGATTGATGCGGGAATCGTTTTTCCGTATTGTATCGGTGTATCAGCAGGGGCTTGCAACGCGCTTTCCTATATTGCAAAGCAGCGGGGGCGGTATTATCATGCAGTCACCGATTACCTGAGGGACAAGCGGTATATGGGCTGGTATTCCCTGATGAAAACCGGTTACTTCTTCGGGAACCGGTTTGTCTTTGACGATATTGCGTATGACCTGGTCCCGCTGGATTTTGCCGGGCTGGAGCGGGAACTGCCAAACTGGGAGCTCCGGGTGGTGACGACGGACTGCCTGACCGGGAAGCCCTGTTACGACCGGATTACCGAATTGTCTGAGCTGCCCTTGGTTGAGGGTTCAAGTTCTCTGCCCTTGGTTTCCCCGGTTCTGCATTACCGGGGACGGCTGCTGATGGATGGCGGGGTTTCTGATTCCATCCCAATCCGGCGTGCGGAGGAGGACGGCTGTGAAAAAAATGTCGTGATCCTGACCCGGGATGCCTCTTACCAGAAGAATCCCAGCCGTACGGCTTCCCTTGTACGGCTGCGGTATCCCCGCTATCCCAAGCTGGCCGAAGCCCTTGCCCGCCGGCATGAGGAGTATAACCGGGCACTGGCTGAGGTGCTGGAGCGGGAAAAAGCCGGGGCAGCCTTTGTAATCCGCCCCGGGGAGCCGGTCGCTATCGGGCGGATGGAACGGGATGTGCAGAAAATTACCGCGCTGTATGAATCTGGTTTGCGGGATATACGGGCGATGCTTCCGGCGCTGCGGCAATTCCTGGCGGAACAGCCTGTTTCGGTAATATAGTCGGCACACCCTCCAATCGATACCCGATTGGAGGGTCAGGCTTTGCCTGGCATAAAATGCGCTGTGCGCCGTCTATGAAGCCCTACCGCATGGCCGCTTCGCTGCCCACTGCGGCATATCATGCCGCAGTGTTGAAAAGAAGCATTGGCTTCTTTTCAAATGCGTTGACTATAGAAAAGCGTTTTGGCCTGCGCCGCGCCGGCCGGCCGGGATCCGATTGAAAGCTTGACCCTTTTCAGCCCTGCTCTTTTGGTTGGAAGGGTTGTTTTTTTGCCGAAAATCCTCTATAATGCAGTTATAGTTTGCCTGCGGCGGCTTTGATCCTGCCTTTCGCAGGTGAGGCACCCATCCGTATTGCTTCGGTTAAACCAAGGAGGTTGCTATGCCGGATACACTTTATATTGTGGTTCCCTGTTATAACGAAGAGGAGGTTCTGCCGGAAACGGCCGCACGGCTGACCGGCAAACTGGAATCCCTGCGGCAGCGGGGGAAGGTTTCACCGGAAAGCCGTCTGCTCCTGGTGGACGACGGCTCCCGCGACCAGACCTGGGCGGTGATCTCCCGGCTGGCCGGGGAATCCTGCTGGGTTTCCGGCATCAAGCTCACCCGGAACCGGGGGCATCAGAATGCGCTGCTGGCCGGGCTGATGACCGCCAAGGAGCGCTGCGATTTTGCCATTTCGATGGACGCCGATTTGCAGGATGATGTGGACGCCGTGGACAGGATGGTCGAAGAATATTATGGCGGCAGCGAGATCGTTTATGGCGTGCGGAGCTCCCGCCGGAAGGATACCCGGTTTAAACGGGGGACAGCCCAGGGCTATTACCGGCTGATGCATCTCATGGGGGTCGAACTGGTGTATAATCATGCGGATTACCGGCTGATGAGCCGCCGTGCGCTGGAGGGGCTGGCCGAGTACAAGGAAGTTCACCTGTTTTTACGCGGGATCGTCCCGCTGATCGGCTACAGGTCCTCGATTGTGGAATATGAGCGGGGCGAACGGTTTGCGGGGGAATCCAAATACCCATTAAAAAAGATGCTTGCCCTGGCCTTTGAGGGGGTCACTTCATTTTCCGTGAAACCGATCCGGCTGATTACTCTGCTGGGTTTTGTCATTATCCTGTGCAGCATTGCGGCGTTGGTCTATACCCTGGTTTCAAAATGGTTTTCCTTTACGGTGGAGGGGTGGACCTCCCTGATGTGCTCAATCTGGTTTTTAGGCGGGGTTCAGCTGCTGGCGCTGGGAATAATCGGGGAATATATTGGAAAAATTTATTTTGAAACCAAGGCCCGCCCGAAATACCGGGTGGAAGAAATCGTGGATCCGCAGAAGAAACCGGATTGATCCGGAAGGGGAAAAGGGGGACGAAGATGCGGCAGATCAGCAACAGTCTGCTTCGGAACCGCGGGATTTGGCTGGCCGGGCTGCTGATCCTGGGGATCTGCCTGTATGGCGGGGTGGATTTCTTTCAGTTCCAATGGCAGAAAAAGGAAGCCGAGGCCATGATCCGGAGCTATACGGAACAGTCCGTTGGTATGGCGTTCCTGCCCGCCCCATATAACCGGACAGGCCGCCCGGCAGATGAGGAAACCTTGGCTGCCAAGCAGGAAGAAAACGAACAGTTTCTGCGGCAATATTGGTGCTTTGGGAAAGAGGGCAGTCAAAGCGGCCAGGGGGAAGAACTGCTGGAAAAGACGGAACAGCTTCTTTGGCTGAACGGGCAGGGCGCCGGGGCTATCGAGAGCGCGACTGCCGCTGTCCAGAGTGTGAACAGCTTCCGGAAGCTGGGGCCCCGCACGCTGGAGGTGCAGTTTACCTATGCAGGTTCTGTGCGGTATACCGGGACAGTGCAGTCAGTAGTATTCCGGCCTTTACGTCTGGTGCCGGAGGCCGTGCAGGTTTATGCGAACAGCCGGAATCTGGAAGGGGATCCTCTCCGGAAGCTGAGCCCTACCGGTGATGTCACGGCTATTCTGACGCGGGAAAAGGGCAGCTGGAAGATTGACCAGGTGCTGTATGCCAATGTCATTTACAACTGAAACGGGGAAAGGGCGAGGTTCTGTTTATGAAGGAACGGCTGCTGTCAGTGCAGAATTTGACGAAACAACGGGGCAGCCAGCTGCTGCTCCGCCGCGTTTCTTTTGAATGCCGCAGGGGGGAAGTGGTCGGTATTCTGGGGCCGCAGGGAGAGGGGAAGCAGGCTCTTTTTTCCCTGCTGTCCGGGGCGTCCTTCCCGGATGAGGGCAGTATTACCCTTGGCGGCTGGGATTTGGCGGCCCGTCCGGAGGAGGCGCGGAGCGGGGTGGCTTTTTTGCCGGAACATCCGGTGTTTTTCCTGCCAAGAGGGGCTGGATGGGAGGAATTGGAGTTCTCCCGTCGTCTGCGCGGGACGGAGGGGCCGTTCCCCCACGGGCAGGTGCTGGAATGGGCGGGGAAGCTGGGGCTTGCCGAAAAGCTGGACCAGCGTTGTGACCGTCTTTCCTTAGCGGAGCAAAAACAGCTGGCGTTGGTCCGCGCGCTGGCGGAGGGAGTCCGCCTGCTGGTCTGCGAGGAACCGAACGCGGGGTATGGTCCTGCGGAGATCCGTCGGACGCGGGAATTTATCCGCGCCTGTGCACGGCATGAGGAACGGGCTTTTTTGTTGTTCGGACACAGCGTGGCAGAGGCGGAAGCCGTCTGCGACCGGATCGCAGTGCTGGCTGATGGCCGCCTGGGCGGCTTCCGGATGCTCCGGGAGGAATTTTCACCGGAGGAGCGGCGGCCTTACCGGATCTCGGCTTTTCCTATCGAGGCTGCACGGGCCTGCTTGGCAGAAGCCGGATTGGGCCAGGTGCTGGCCCTCTATGGGGAATGTATGGAAGTCTTGCTGACCGCGGAGGAATGGGGCGGCTTGAACCGGATGATGGCAGAGCAGGGGATCCATCTGCATCGGGTAGAGCCTCTCCGCTTTCAGGATGAGGATGGCTTTGAATAGGGAGGAAACAGGATGAACCGACAGCAAAGGCTGATGAAAAGCGAATGGCTCCGCCTCCGCCGGAGAGGCTGGGGACTGTTCCTGTGCGGGGTAATTTTGCTGTCCGGCTTGTTTGTCCTGGCAGGCCGGGAATTTTTCTGGGCGCGTTCGATGGAGCGGTATACCAGCCCTGAAACCCTGGCGGCTGATGCCCGGAGGGAGATGGAACGGCTTCAGGCCGAACAGCCGGAGGGCTATGAGATCGACTTGGAAAAGCTCCGTTTCCTGTTGGAGGAAGGCGTTCCTTTATCCGAGCCTAACTGGCGTCTGGAAGCGGCAGAGCGGCTCGCGTCGGAACGGAAACAGCTGCTTTCCCTGTTGAAAAATGGTTTGGATGATGAACAGGAGCTGACCCTTCGGCTGGCCAGCCTGGGCAGGGACGAGAAGCTGATCCGTGCCGGGGATCCTGTACCCTATCTGCAAAAAAAGCGGGCGGAAATGCAGCAGAATCCTGATTTAAGTGAAGAAGACCTGGCGCTGGCCCTTTGGAAGCTGGACTACCAGCTGGAATATGGGATTGCCGAGGAGGAAAACCACTGGAAATATCCGGTGTTTTCCGTCCTGTCCGGCAATATTGACCGGATGCGGGAATTGGAGCGGATGGCGGATGCCGGCTTTTTGGACAGCGGATATCAGAGGGAATATCAGCGTCTGGAACGGGAATTTGCCTTGGACTGTTACCGGTTGGAGCAGGGCCGTGAACGGATTGCGAACCCCGGCTCTGCGGACTACTGGGATTCGGAGCCCTTTTGGTCGGCGGCCTACCTAATCCAGCAGGAATACCGCCTGCCCATGCTGGTGCTGGCGCTCCTCTGTGGCCTGCTGTTTGGGCGGGATTTTTCCTCGGGACGGATGGCTCTTTTGTTTGGCTATCCCTATCGGCGGGGCCGGATTTTTTCCGCCCGGCTGAGCCTGTGGGGCCTGCTGACCGTCGGGGTAGGGCTGCTCCACTTTTTTGGTTCGATCCTGGCGGCCGGAAGCTTTTTCGGCTTTGGGGGCCTGTTTTCCCCGGCGCTGATCTGGACGGAAAGCGGGGTGCGGGAGCTTCCGGGGGTGCTTCCCCTGCTTTGGGAGCAGCTGCTGGACTTCCCTTATTATCTGCTGTTTGGGATGCTGGCCTGGACGCTGAATTGGCTGCTCTGCAACCCTTGGACAGCCGCTGGAGGGACAGCAGTGCTGGTCTTTCTCTGCAAGGCATTGGAAAGCCGGATTGCTTACGCAGAGCTGGTGAGCTGGACGCGGGTTTTGCTCTTTGGGAACCTGGACTTATCCCGGGTATTCCAGGATACCTCGATGTATTTTCAGAACCCGCCGCTGCTTTCGATCGTCCTGTTGCTTCTGCATGGCGGCATCCTGCTTTTGATCTCCTGGGACGCCTGCGTCCGCCGGGAATGGGGATAAAAGGGGCCCGGTCGGGGCAAACTGACAATTAACAAGAAGGAGAGATTGGACATGAAAGAGGGAGCAAGCTACAGTCAAAAAATCGCGGAGCGGATGTGGAACCTGCCGGATAAGGGGGAGGCCGAAAGCCGCCGTGAGGAAACCTTCATGGATGATATCATCCAAAAGGATCATATTGAAAGAAAACTGCTGAGCCGTTTAGAGGGGATTCAGACCGTATTCGACGGCGGCGCAGGATGCGGGCGCTTTTCGATCCTGCTGGCAAAGCAGGGCTGCAAGGTCACGCACTTTGACATTTCCCAGTCCATGCTGGACAAAGCGCGGGAGCTGGCGGAACAGGCGGGCGTGCTCGACCGGATCGATTTTGTGAAAGGCGCCCTGGAGGATTTAAGCGGTTATGCCGACCGTTCTTTTGACCTGGTGGTTTCCTTTGACGCTCCCATTTCATACACCTATCCCAATCAGGAGCGGGTGATCGGGGAATTGGTGCGGATTGCCAAAAAACGCGTGATGTTCAGTGTTTCGAGCCGTTTGGGGACGCTTCCCTACTTTTCGAACCCCATCCAGAAAAATTCTTTTATATTGGATGAAAATTCGGAGGATTCCTGGGTACAATGGTGTATATCGAACCGGCAAAACGCAATTGATTCCTTCCGGTTTGAGAAAAGCCGGGTCGAACAGCTGGCGCTTGACGGGCTGCTGGGAGGGGAAACAGAGATTGAGGAGTATGAGCAGGGAGGCGCGCCCTGGTGTATTACGTATACCTTCCTGCCCGATGAGCTGGAAAGCCTGCTGCAAAGCTTCGGGGTGAAAAATATCGAACTGGCAGGCCCGGGCGCGTATGCCCGAACCCTTCCCCGTGAAATATTGGTCAAAATCATGAAGGATCCCCAGCAGCGGGAGGACTTTTTAGACTTCTGCTGTCAATATGACTCGAACCGCTTCGTCTGCGGAATGGGGAAGGACAATCTGTTCGCAATGGGCGACCTGTAGCCGTCCTTTTCCCCACGATGGGCCGCTCGATTGATAGAAAACTCTACTGATACTTCCTAAGGAGGTTCGTCCCATGAAAAAATTGATTGTTTCCCTGCTGCTGGCCTGTATGCTTTTTGCCGGCTGTAAACCCAATCCGGTGCCCGAGTCGCCCTCTTCGGCGCTTTCTTCGGCACCGCCGTCTTCTCAGCCGGCTCCTTCCTCCGAGCCTGAAAGCCTGCCGGAATCTGAACCGGAGCCTTCTTCTGAGCCGGAATCCGAACCGGAACAGCCCGCGAATGCGGAACCCCTGGTAGTCGAAGGCGTGGACCTCTCCGACTTGGACCAGTATGAAAACGAAAAAAAGGGCTGGGGCCAAGGCTACGAGGTGGACGAGCTGAACCGTCCGACTTCCTGTAACCTGTATCAGGAAAAATATGGGGAGTATGGGGCGCTTTTTATCAAAGAAGCCGATGAGAAAAAGATGTACCTCACCTTCGATGAAGGCTATGAAAACGGCTATACGGAAAAAATCCTGGATACCCTCAAGGAAAAGGAATGCCCGGCGGTCTTTTTTGTAACCCTTTCCTATGTGAAGGCGAACCCCGGGTTGATCCGCCGGATGATTGACGAGGGCCATGTGGTCGGCAATCACAGCAATCATCACAAATCCATGCCGACTTTGAGCGCAGAGGAAGCAGTCACGGAGATTACCGACCTGCATAATTATATGCTGGAGGAATATCAGTATACCATGACCCTCTTCCGCCCGCCGATGGGCGAATGGTCCACCCGTACTGCGGTGATTGCTAAACGGCTGGGCTATCAGACCGTTTTGTGGAGCTTTGCCTATAAGGATTACGACGTTGACGCTCAGATGGGGGTCGAGAAAGCTTTCCCCCGGGTGACAGGGGCCGCGCATCCGGGTGCGGTCTACCTGCTTCATGCCGTGTCGAAGGACAATACCGAGATGCTTGGCGATGTGATCGACAATCTCCGGGAGCAGGGGTATTCCCTGGAAAAGCTGGCCTGAGCCAAAAGAAGCCCTGCGGGATTCCCGCAGGGCTTTCAGGTTCGTTTGGGGGGATTTCTTAAGAACTGCTCTTCATCAGGCGGTATTCAATCGAATCCATCAGAGCGTGGAGGGAGGCCTCGACAATATCCCGGGAAACCCCGATCGTGGTCCAGATTTCCTCACCGTTGGTGGTGGTAATCAATACCCGGACGACGGCGGCGGTGGCGTCGCTGGACTCGATGACCCGCACCTTGTAGTCGGTTAGCCGGAGCCTCAAGACTTTGGGATAAAAATGGGACACGGCTTTTTTCAGCGCCAGATCCAGCGCATGGACGGGGCCGTCGCCTTCAGCCGCTGTGATCTCGGACTGTTCCCCCACCTTGATCTTGATTAAAGCCGAGGACAGCCCGGAATCCGCCCCGGCTTCCTGTTCGCCGATCACCTTGAACCGTTCCAGCTGGAAAAAGGGATGGAAACGCCCCAGCTTCTTGGTTATCAGCAATTCCAGGCTGGCGGCGGCGGATTCAAACAGGAAGCCCTCCTTTTCCAGCGCTTTGAGGGAGTCGGTCAGCAGCTGGGCTTCGGGTGAATCCTTGGTAATGCTGGAGTCGACCTCCCGGATCATGGAGAGCAGAGCCGCCCGGCCGGAAACCTCGGAAACCAGGATGTTCCGCTTATTCCCCACGCTTTCCGGGGCGATATGCTCAAAGGAAGAGGGGTTTTTCCGCACGCCGTCCACATGCATTCCGCCTTTATGGGAAAAGGCGGAGGAACCAACATACGGAAGGCTGTTGTCCAGGGTGATGTTGGCGACTTCTGCAATATACCGGGCGGTTTTAGTCAGGCTTTCCATACATTCCTCTTTGATGCAGCGGTATCCCCGTTTCAGCTGGAGGGAGGGGATCAGGGAGGAAAGGTTGGTATTGCCGCAGCGTTCCCCGAACCCAAGAAAAGTCCCCTGCACCTGGACGGCGCCGGCTTCGACCGCCATCAGGGAGTTCGCCACTGCACAGCCGATGTCGTTATGGCAGTGAATCCCGATCGGGGTGGCCGTCACACTGCATACTTCTGCTGTAATCCGGGCGATCTCATCCGGGAAGCAGCCGCCGTTCGTATCGCAGAGGACCAGCAGATCCGCCCCGCCTGTCTGGGCGGCCTCCAGACAGGAAAGCGCATATTCTGCGCTGCCCTTATAGCCGTCAAAGAAGTGCTCCGCATCGAAAAAGACAGTTTTCCCCTGCTGCTTCAGGAAGCGCACCGTATCCAGGATCATTTGGAGGTTGTTCTCCAAGGAAGTATTCAGCACCTCTGTGACCTGCATCACGCTGGATTTCCCGAAGATGGCCACGGTATCCGTATTGGCTTGGAGCAGGGCGAGAAGCCCCGGATCCTCCTCCGCCCGCAGTTCCCGCCGGCGGGTGGAGCCGAAAGCCACCAGCTTGGCATTTTCCAGGGCCAGACGGTCGGCAATCGAAAAAAATTCCATGTCCTTGGGATTGGAAAACGGGTTCCCCGCTTCGATATAGGCAACGGACTGCTGATCCAGCCGCCGGGCGATGTCCAGCTTATCGTGCAGAGTGAAGGAAATCCCCTCGGCCTGCGCCCCGTCGCGCAGGGTGGAATCCAGGATCTGGATGTCTTTCATAGTCGGAAACTCCTTTCGCGGAAGAGTTTGTTCAAACCGGCGTATACGTTTTAAGCGGTTTGGCTATTCCCCGGCGGGTTCGCCTTCTTCTCCGGAGGAGGCCGGCTCCGAGGAGGAACCTTCTCCGGCCGGGGCGGAGGAGGAAGCATTGGGATACATCTGATTCCGGATCAGCTTGAGGGAGTTCAGAACCTGGAAGCTCTTCTGGGAGATCCCTCTGCCCAGCACTGGGATAAAGGCATTATTCTGGATCGCGCTCCATTCGGCAAAGCGTTCGTCGTTTTTCAGCGCCTCCAGATCCATCCCCTCGTCGTAGAGGATGACGTCCGGGTTCATTCCGGCGATCAGCTCTTCTTCCAAGGTGTAGCAGGTCATCCCCGGCGCGGCGTTATCGGCGATCAGCTCCAGCAGAGCGCCCTCGTAGGTATCTTCCGTGGCGATCAGGGAGAGGTTTTCTTTGAAATAAAGCGCCTTTTTCCGGGCGGAGGATACCGAATCGGAAATTTCTTCCGCATCCTGCTCATACTGGGCGATCAGGGGATTGGCTTTGCCGGCTTCGGCGTTCTGCCCTTCCATGACCAAGATGATGTTCCGGTAGGTTTCCTTCAGGCCGCCGATGGAGGACAGGTCGCAGACAACGACTTTGATGTTGACCTCGTTCAGCAGCCGGAGTTCCTCTGTGCTCATGGGGAGGGTGGTGAAAACGACCTCAGGCATCAGGCGGCCGATCTCCTCCAGATTGGGGTTCAGCGCGGTGCCGATCTGGCCGATCTCGGTAGGGACATTGACGTAAAGCGCATCGATCTTTTTCTGCTTTTCGTCTTTTTCTTCGGATTCCGGTTCCTCCGGCAGCGGGTTGGGGATGGTGTCCTCATCCGAGTAAGCGATAATCTGCCGCTGGTACCCCAACTCCAGCAGCAGGTCGGTCAGTGCGGAGGAAAGGGATCCCACCACCCGGGGCGCTTTTTCAATGGAAACGCCGGAGGCCGTTACCGGGTAATCCGGGATTTCAGGGACGGGCTCCTCGCCGCAGCCGGCCAGCGGGAGGGTCAGAAGCAGGGATAGGGCCAGGGCCAGCAAGGCCCGGAGATTTTTTTTCATAGCAATCAGTTCCTTTATTGGTGTCCGCCAAAAGGGACGGGTTTCAGCGCGGCGGCCTGTTTACGCCGCCGAATCTCTTTCAGGATACCATGAACAGCGGGCAAATTCAACTGGGGAAGGGGATTTTTCACGTTTTTTCCAGAAGACGGAAAGCTCTTTGCTAAAAATTTTATCGCTTTAACTTAAAAAGGTTTGCATTTAACCGCGTTTCGACTTATAATAATGTCAGTTGAATAAACCGCAGCGTGGTTTATTCGCGGGCCGGCAGGCCTGCAATTTCGGTAAAATGGCATATATATGCCATTTTACCGAAATTCAGATATTGTTACAATGCGGATTCCTGCTATAGTCAACGCACTTGAAAAGAAGCCAATGCTTCTTTTCACTACTGCGGCATATCATGCCGCAGTGGGCCGCGAAGCGGCCATGCGGTAGGGCTTCATAGACGGCGCACAGCGCATTTTATGCGCGAACGGGCAAAGCCTGACTTGAAAATCGGCATCCGATTTGAGGGTGTGCCGACTATATAGTATTACTTCCGAACTGAAAGGTCGGAAGTAATATCTGCCATGTTTTACGGTTGCCGCCGGTTACGGCGGCGAGCAAAACGGCTCAAATCAAATGTATTATTTCCGAATTTTTAATTCGGAAATAATATGACCATACTGCAGCAGGAGGTGCAAGGCTTTCAAGGCTCGCTGGCTTTGTTCAGTATGCGTTATAATAAAAGAACAATGGGCAAAGCCGCCGGTTTGGAAAAGCGCTTTGCCTGAAAACAGGAAGGAAAGGATGGGATCGGATGAGAATGACAGCGGCGCAGGCGATGGCAGAATGCTTACAGCGGGAGGCTGTCCCGGTGGTGTTCGGGCTGCCGGGAGCGGCGATCTGCCCGTTTTACGATGCACTTTCCCAAACAGAGATCCGGCATATCCTGGTACGCCAGGAGCAGAACGCCGCCCATGCCGCTTCCGGCTATGCCCGGATATCTGGCCGCCCCGGCGTCTGTATTGCCACCTCGGGGCCGGGTGCGCTGAACCTGATTACCGGTATTGCCACTGCCTACATGGATTCGATCCCGCTGGTAGTGATTACGGGGCAGGTTGTCAGCGACCTGCTGGGCCGGGATGTGTTCCAGGAAGCGGATATCACCGGCTCCTGCGAGCCCTTTGTCAAACACAGCTATCTGGTCAAGAGGGCGGAGGACATCCCGCGCATCTTTAAGGAGGCGTTCCATATTGCCTCGACTGGGCGGAACGGCCCGGTTCTGATTGATGTCCCGATGGATGTGCAGAAAGCCGAGTTGGATTTTGCCTATCCGGAAAAAGCGGAAATCCGCAGCTATAAGCCCAGCAGCCAGGGGCATCCCGGCCAGATTAAACGGGTGCTGGCCGCCTTGAAGGAGGCTGAACGGCCCTTGATCTGTGCGGGCGGCGGCGTTTTTTCCGCCAAGGCGGAGGAGGAGCTGCGGGTCTTCTCCGAGCGGTCTGGGATCCCGGTGGTTACGACCATGATGGGGATTTCTTCCATACCGCCCCAGTATCCGCGGAATCTCGGCATGATCGGGATGCACGGAGCGCCTTCCGCCAACCGGGCCATGAATGCGGCAGATTTGCTCCTGCTGATCGGGGCGCGGGTCGGTGACCGGGCCATTATGTCCCCAATGGGGCTGTCCCAGTCCGCTACGATTATCCATATTGATATCGACCCGGCGGAAATCGGGAAGAATATGGGGACGGATATCCCGCTGGTCGGGGACGCAAGGCAGATCCTGCTCCAGCTTCTGGAAAAGCTGGACAGCCCTCCGGTCCCGGATTGGACGGCAGAGTACCGCCCGGCATCCCCGGTCCAGCCCGTTCCCGTGAAGGAAGGCTGTGTCTGTGCCAAAGCCGTTATGGCCTCGCTCTTCCGCCAGGCGGAAGAGGATGCTGTGCTGGCGGCGGATGTCGGTCAGAACCAGATCTGGTCGGCTCGGGGATACCGGCTGGCACGGGGACGCTTCCTGACCTCGGGCGGCATGGGGACGATGGGCTATTCGATCCCAGCGGCTTATGGGGCCAAGCTGGCCGCGCCGGAACGGCAGGTCATTGCGGTTTGCGGGGATGGGTCGTTCCAGATGCAGATGATGGAGCTGGCAACCCTTTGTGCAAACCGCATCCCGGTGAAAATGCTGGTGATGAATAACGGACGGCTCGGGATGGTCCGGGAGCTCCAGGACTTGCATTATGGGGGCCGTCAGGCTGGCGTTCTGCTGGATGGGAACCCGGATTTTGCCAAGCTGGCGGAGGCCTATGGCATCCGGGCACGGACACTTTCAAATGCGTCCGAGATCGACCGCTGTGTGCAGGAGCTGCTGGAAAGCGACGTCCCCTTCCTGCTGGAATGCCGGATTGACCCGGCGGAACCCACACTGTAAAGGAGGCGGGAGGATGAAACAAACCATTTCGATCCTGGTGGAGAACCACGCCGGGGTTTTGTCCCGGATTTCGGGGCTGTTTGCCCGGCGCGGCTTTAATATTGACAGCCTGGCCGTGGGAATTACGGACGACCCGACAGTCTCCCGGGTAACCATCGTTGTGAACGGGGACGACTATATGGTCGAACAGGTAGAAAAGCAGCTTAATAAGCTGATCGACGTCATCAAGCTCCGCCGCCTGCCGGCAGGGGATACGGTTTCCCGGGAATTGATGCTGGTCAAGGTGGCCTGTTCCCCCAAAACCCGGAGCGAGATTATGGATATTGTCCGGGTGATGGACGCCCGGGTCAGCGATATTTCCTGTGAAACCCTTACAATCGAGCATTCGGATACGGCTGACCGGCTGGAGATCCTCTGCGAACTGCTCAAGCCGTATCAGGTGCTGGAAATCGTCCGGACCGGCACAATCGCCCTGGAAAAGGGCGGCAGCGTAATCCGGGTTTGAATCAAGCTGAATTCCTGTCCAACCGGACAGAGTTTATAGAATCAACATACTTGAAAAACAACAGGAGGAAGATTCCAATGGCAAAGATTTTTTATCAGCAGGACTGTAATCTGGACTTTATTCAGGGCAAGACGATCGCCGTTATTGGTTACGGCTCCCAGGGGCATGCTCATGCGCTGAACCTGCATGACAGCGGTCTGGAGGTTATTGTTGGGCTGTACGAGGGCAGTAAATCGGCGGAGCGCGCGAAAAAGGCGGGCTTGACGGTGCGCACAGTAGCTGAAGCAGCCAAAGCGGCGGATATCGTGATGATCCTGCTGCCGGATGAAAAACAGGCAGCGGTTTACTACGAAAGCATTGAACCATATATGACGGCCGGGAAAACCCTGATGTTCGCGCATGGCTTCAATATCCATTTCGGCCAGATCGTCCCGCCGAAGGACATCGACGTTGTCATGGTGGCGCCGAAGGGCCCGGGCCATACCGTCCGGTATGAATACCAGGAGGGGAAAGGGGTTCCCGCGCTGGCGGCGGTTTATCAGGATGCGTCCGGCCATGCCATGGATACGGCGCTGGCTTATGCGGCAGGGATCGGCGGTTCCCGCGCCGGCGTGCTGGAAACCACCTTCAAGCAGGAAACAGAAACCGACCTCTTTGGGGAGCAGGCGGTGCTCTGCGGCGGCGTGACCGCGCTGATGCAGGCGGGCTTTGAAACCCTGGTGGAAGCCGGTTATGATCCGCAGAATGCTTACTTTGAATGTATCCATGAGATGAAGCTGATTGTAGATTTGATCTATCAGGGCGGCTTCTCCCGGATGCGGTACTCGATTTCGGACACGGCGGAATACGGCGATTATGAGATCGGGAAGCGGATTATCACCGAGGAAACCAAGAAAGAGATGAAGAAAGTGCTGACAGAGATCCAGGACGGCACCTTTGCCCGGAACTGGATTTTGGAGAACCGGGTGGGCCGTCCGCATTTCAATGCGGAGCGCCGGATCCACGCGGAGCATCAGCTGGAAGAAGTTGGCCGGGAACTGCGGAAGATGTATTCCTGGAACAAGGAACTGGACGACTGATCCCGGCTGTGAAGAAACTGGAAGGCCGTTCCCTGCGGTAAGCGGGGAACGGCCTTTTGAGCTTGTTATAGTCAACGCACGTGAAAAGAAGCATTGGCTTCTTTTCACCACTGCGGCATTATGCCGCAGTGGGCCGCGAAGCGGCCATGCGGTAGGGCTTCATAGACGGCGCACAGCGCATTTTATGTGCGGACAGGCAAAGCCTGACCCTCAAAGCGGGCACCGATTTGAGGGTGTGCTATATTTCATTCTAATTTACAGCAGGGTAATTTCAGCAGACTTACAGGGTCAGCTGCCCATTTTCACTGATGAGCAGGATCAGGATTTGTTCCTCTGCACCGGTAGCGGCGTTGACATATACCAGGATATCCTCCCCGTCGTCCGACTTGCATTTGAATTCCCAGCAGAGCACCTCGCCCAGGCCGCCCGTCGGGATCAGGCAGAGCTGGCTTTTCTCTACGTTCAGCAGCTCGCTGACCGAGCCGCGCGCCTCCTCAGCGGTGAGCTTGGGGCTGACGATCTCCCGGTAGATATGGTTGGTCAAGAATCCGCGGGCGTCAAACCCGGTGATTTCCCCGTTATCCAGCGCAACGCTGACCTTGATCAGGTCCGGATAGACCAGCAGCTGGTCTTCCTTCTGGTCATAGGCAAAGTTGATGGTCATGATATTGCTGGAAACCTCGTAATAGGTGGAGCGGGTGGGGGCAACATCCAGCCGGTTCAGGAATTCCTGAGCTCGAGCCATCCCTTCTTCATGGGAAAGGGACGGCTCCCCGATTTCCCGGGATTTCAGCATATAGGACAGGAATCCGCCTTTTTTGGTGATCGAAACCTCGGCACCTTCCGCGGTGAATACATAAGAAGGCATCCGGGAATCTTCGTCGTTGCTGTCTGCCAGGCTGGCTTCTTCCAGCCCAGATACCTCAGCAGCCTTGGTCCGGGCGTCCGCACGGGAAATATTGGATTTCCCTTTGAGATGCTCCGGGTCCTTCTGCAAAATATGGTCGGAGAAGGGGCCGTCATAAATCAGGGTAGGGTAGGCGGTGAAGCCTTCTTCAAATTCGAGGAAGCCTTCGGCGATATTGGCGGGCTGAGGGCTGTCATCAAAATCATGGTTGATGTGATCCTCTACCTTCGACAGGCTGATGGAACCGGTGCGGAGCCCGTCGCTGACCGCCAGGACATCGCCCAGCATGGTTTCACAGTATTGCTTGAGCTGGAGCAGGTTGTCCCGCTGTTCCGGGGTGATCTCCCGGCCCCGGGCAAACTCCTTGGAAAGGCTGACGCAGTAATCGCCGACCTGGGAGAGGAGCTTGTTGGTATTTTGCAGCTCCAGGTATTCCACGGGGAGGCTGTCCAGCGAGTTTTTGGCGAAGCCGGCCTCCCGCCAGAGCTTGCTGGAAATACCGGTCAGCATTTCGGGGGTTTTGGCATACAGGGCTTTGGTCAGCCCGCTTTCGATGTTCTGCACGTGGGAGGTCAGGTCGTTGACGCTCTGCATATAACGGTATTCCAGCGCCTGCCGGGCTTGGGCGGCTTCGCGGCGGGAAACCCAGGTCAGCCCGGCGGCGGTCAGGGCGATCGCCGCGGCAAAGCTGACGGTACGGATCACCCCGCGCCGGGAAAGGGTCAGAGTCATAAGGGAAGCACTCCTTTGTATGGGATTTTCCGAAAGAGCCTGCGCCCTGCCTGGAAAAACTGCCGGAATCCGGAAGTTTTTTGGGTACAGACTGTATTCGCATTCTATTTTTTCCTGGATTGGAAAGAATATTCGCGTCAGGAGCTTCTTTTTCCTCAAAAAAATGTAGAATTTTTGATCAAGGTAGTGTATAATAAAAAAACATGAGTAGAGATTGAGGGAGAAAGGAGCGGATCTTTTGGAAATTTATCTGGATAACAGCGCAACGACCCGGGTCTGCCGGGAAGCGGCTGCGGCCTGCTGCCAGGCCATGGAAACCGTTTTTGGGAATCCCTCCTCGTTACATAAAAAAGGGTTTGCGGCGGAACAGCTGGCGGACCTGTCTAAAACACAGCTGGCGGCGGCGCTTTTCTGCGCGCCGGGGGAACTGCTGTTTACCTCCGGCGCGACCGAGGCGAATAACCTGGCGCTGATTGGCACGGCCGAAGCCCTGAAGCGGAGAGGGAAAACCATCCTGACGACGGCGGTGGAGCATCCTTCTGTGCTGGAGGCGGCGCAGGAGCTGGAACGCCGGGGATTCCGGCTGAAAATCCTTCCTCCTGCCGGGCCGGAGGGCTATACGCCGGAACAGTTCGCCCAAGCCGTGGACGAGGATACGATCCTCGTTTCCGCCATGATGGTCAATAATGAAACCGGCCTGATTCTGCCGGTGAAGCAGATTGCCCAGGCGGTTAAAGCGAAAAATCCCCAGACGCTGGTTCATGCAGATGGGGTTCAGGCGTTTTTGAAGCTGCCGGTCCGGCTGAAATCCTCGGGGCTTGACCTGTTCAGCATCAGCGGGCACAAGGCTGCCGCGCCCAAGGGGATCGGTGCGCTTTGGATCCGCAAAGGGGTGCGGCTCCTGCCCCGGAGCTTCGGCGGCGGGCAGCAGGCGGGCCTGCGTTCCGGCACCGAGCCGGTACAGCTGTATGCGGCGTTCGGCGCGGCGGCAGAGGCGCAGCTTCCCCATTTGCAGGAGAATCTCCAGCATTACCGTGCGTTGAAGGAGGGGCTGCTGGAGCAGCTGGCCTCCATCCCAGAAGTTACCGTCCATTCCGGGGAGAACTGCGCCCCTCATATTGTCAGCTTGGCGGTGCGGGGGATCCGCTCCGAAATCCTGCTGCATTATCTCGAGCAGTTTGAGATTTATGTGTCCAGCGGGAGCGCCTGCTCTAAAGGGAAACCGAGCGGGGTACTGGAAGCGCTGGGCGTGGACCAGCGGACAGCGGACGAAACGGTCCGGGTCAGTTTCTGTGCAGACACGACAAAAGAGATGCTGGAGGAACTGGTTTTCCGGGTGAAAGAGGGAATTTCTTCGCTCGCGAAGCAAAGATAGTCAAATCCTGTAGCTTTTTTGCGCTTAATCAGGTATGATATAGGCAGCGCAGTTGAAAAAATGCTTGCGCCTAGTGCTGCCTGTAAAGTTTAAAGCAGGGCCGTATAATCGGCTTCTGCGGCATTTCAAAAGGGACAGCTTGTCTCTTTTGAAATGCCGCAGTAAAGGAGAATGGGCTTTTCCTGCTGGAAAGCCGGAGGTAGGTCAATTTACAGATGAATGAAGTGTTGTTGATAAAAAATGGAGAGATTGCGCTCAAGGGGCTGAACCGGGGAAGCTTTGAGGACGTCCTGATGAAGAATATCCGCTGGCGGCTGAAAAAGCTCGGGAAATTTGAGATCACGAAGGCGCAGTCGACGATCTGTGTCCGCCCGGTCGGGGAAGCCGATCTGGAAGAAGCGGTGGAGCAGGTCGGGAAGGTGTTCGGGATCGCGGCGTTTTCCCGGGCGCTGGTGACGGAAAAGGATCTGGACGCGATTAAACGGGATGCCGCCGTCTATCTAAAGGATGCCCTGCAAAAGGCTAAAACTTTCAAGGTAAACGCCAAGCGGTCGGATAAAACTTTCCCGTTCAAGTCCCCCGAGCTTCAGCAGGAGCTGGGCGGCGCGCTGCTGGAGGCGTATCCCCACCTGAAGGTGGATGTCCATCATCCCGAAGTGACGGTGACGGTCGAGATCCGGGATACGGCGGCCTATCTGCATGGGGCGCAGCTTCCGGGGGCGGGGGGCCTGCCGGTAGGCACCAGCGGTGAAGCCATGCTGCTGGTTTCAGGCGGGATCGACTCGCCGGTGGCCGGCTATCTGATGGCCCGCCGCGGGATGAAGCTCTCGGCGATGCACTTTGTCAGCCCCCCTTATACCAGCGGCCGTGCATTGGCGAAGGTGGAAACCCTGCTGGAAAAGCTGTCCGGCTATGCGGGTGATATCACCTTTTACTGCGTACCCTTTACCAAAATCCAGGAAGCCCTCCGGGATCATTGCCCGGAAGAGTTGTTTACTATATTGATGCGCCGCCTAATGATGAAAATTGCCATCCGGGTGGCGGAGCGGGAAGGGATTCCCGCCCTGATTACTGGGGAAAGCCTTGGCCAGGTGGCCAGCCAGACGGTGCTTGCGCTGGCAGCGACCAACGCAGCGGCCGACCGTCCGGTATTCCGTCCGCTGATCGGGATGGATAAAAGCGATATCGTGCAGATTGCCCGCCGGATTGATACCTTTGAAACCTCAATCCTGCCCTATGAGGACTGCTGTACCGTCTTTACACCCAAGCGCCCCAAGACCCGGCCCAGCCTGAACCAGGTGGAGAAGGCAGAGGCCAGCTTTGATTTTGAACCGTTGCTGGAGGAGGCCGTTGCCGGGATTGAGAGGAAAACCATTAAGATGGAGCAGGCGGCAGGATGAATACAGCAGAGCGGAGGTGGGAGCTGCAACAGAATGCGGAACGGCTGGTTCAGGAGCTGCTCCGCCGCGGATGGAAAACGGCGGCGGCGGAAAGCTGCACGGGGGGCATGGTCACCCAGGCATTGACTTCGGTACCGGGCGCTTCGGGCGTGCTGGACTATGGGGTAATCACCTATTCCAACGCGGTTAAGCAGCGTGAGCTGGGTGTTTCCGGTGAATCGCTGGAAGCATTTGGGGCGGTCAGCCGCACGGTTGCGCTTCAGATGGCAGAGGGCGCGGCGCGGAAAGCGCCGGCAGAAATGGGCCTTTCCACTACGGGTATTGCCGGGCCAGGAGGGGGCACCCCTCAAAAGCCGGTGGGAACGGTGCATATCTGTGTCTGGCTGCTGGGCCAGGCGCGGCATAGGCAGCTGGACCTTCTGGATGAGTGCGGGAATGACCGTGAAGCTATCCGGGAAACAGCGGTGCTCCGGCTGCTGGAGCTGGCGCTTTCGGTGCTGGCCGAAGCGGGGGAAACAGCGGGCGGCTGAAATCCAGCCGGAAAAGAAACGTTTATTACAGGCAAGGCCGGGCTTTCCGGCAGCCTGATAAAAGGGAGAGAAGTATATGCAGGAGAACAAACCAACCAACGAACAGAAAAAAAGCGTCGGCCAATGGTTCTGTGATATCTTTGTGCCGAACAAAAACGACGACAAGCGTCAGCGGATGGGGAAAATCATTGCGATCTGTGTTGCTGTCTTGGTTATAGCAGCGATTGTGATCGGCTGCGTCGTCATCAACAAATATGCGGTGGGAGGCAATAATGCAGAATCTGCCGCAAACCTTTATCCTTCGTCCGACAAGGCCAGCTCGGCGGAAGGAGCCTCCAGCGGCGAAAGCAGCGGGGAAGAAGAGGACGAAGAGAAACCGGGAGGGGATCTGGATCCTGAAACAGGGGTTATCCCTTCGTTTAATGAGCTGTATAAGCAGAATGAGGATGTAGTCGGCTTTATCAAGATCGACGGCACCAAGCTGAACCTGCCGGTTGTACAGGGGAGCGACAACGCTTATTACCTGGACCATACACTGGATCATAAGAGCAACCCCTTCGGCGTGCCGTTTGCCGATTACCGCGCAACCTTCTCGCCGGTGATCCAGAGCAACAATATCACGGTTTATGGGCATTCCGGCAAGGATGGCTCCTATTTTGCACCGGTAAAAGAATATAAGAATTTTGATTTTTATAAGGAACACCCGGTTATCACCTTCGATACCATCTACGGACAGGGACAGTATAAGGTCATCGGCCTGATGATGCTCAACACCGACATCAATATGGACAGCAATCCGGAGCTTTTCAATTTCCATGATTATGTGGATATGGATCCGGCCCAGTTTGAATATTATATCAAGACGGTTTCGGAGCGGAGTTATTTCCACACCGGAGTGGATGTCAAATACGGCGACCAGCTGCTGGCGCTTTCCACCTGTGACACGGAAGTCGAGAACAGCAATTCGACCCCGTTCCGTATGGCGCTGATCGCCCGCAAAGTCCGCCCCGGTGAGTCCGAAGAGGTGGATGTTTCCAAAGCGTCGATCAACAAGAATGTAGAGATGCCGAAGGAATGGGTCAAGAAATATAAAAAGCAAACCCCTTTTGAATAAAAAAGTCAACGAAATGTATACTCAATTAAAAATATACGTTTTGGAATAAAATAAAAAATCGCCGGCCTTCGGGCACAGGCGGTTGGAAAGAGAAAGGATTGAAGTTTCAGATGAAAATGGATCAGAAACCAGTTCCCGGAAAAAAAACGGTCCGCCCCGCTGCTCCGGGAAAAGCGCCGGCAAAAAAGAAAAATAACAGCCGCGTGAAGGCGATTATTATTGGCGTTGTAGCGGTGCTGCTGGTATTTGCCGCCGTGATGGGATTTTTGGTATGGAATAAATACAATACGATCCAGTCCAATCAGCAAAAAGCGAATGAGCTTTACACACCGGCACAGGGGATCGAAGACGCCTCTAATGACGAGGACTATGTTGCCCCGACCGAAAAGGAGGAAGTCGACCCGGACACCGGCGTTATTTCAGACTTTAACCAACTGTATGAGCAGAATAAGGATATTATCGGCCATTTGAGCATTGCCGGCACCAAGCTGAATACCCCGGTGGTTCAGACCAGCGATAACGAATACTACCTCAACCATACCTTCTTCAAGAAAAATGCGTTGGGCGTACCGTTCGCTGATTACCGTGCGACCATCCATCAGGATGAGGAGCTGAACAGCAGAAATATTACCATTTACGGCCATGCGTCGAAAGACGGTTCCTATTTTACCGCGCTGAAATCCTATCGTGATGTTTCTTATTATCAGCAGCATCCGGTCATCAATTTCGATACGATTTACGGCAAGGGTAAATATAAAATCATCGGCGCATTTATCGCGAATACCGATATCAGCAGCCCCGAGCTGTTTAACTACCACGACTATATCGACGTAACCGAAGGTGAATTCAACCTCTTCTTGGAGGAAATGAATAAGCGCACCTACTTTACCACTGGTGTAGATGTGAAGTACGGCGACTACATGATCAGCCTTTCGACCTGTGACGATCAGATTGATTCTTCGCTCAGCACTCCGTACCGTATGGTAGTTGTAGCCAGAAGGGTTCGCCCGGGCGAAAGCGCGAAAGTCGATACTTCCGCTGCGGCGAATAATCCTAATATGATTATGCCGCAGGCCTGGGTAGATAAATACGGCAAGGCCAATCCCTTTTCCTAATTTTTAACTGACGAACGTTTCTGTCTGATTTTTCGAAATACGGCAGGAACGCTTTGTCATGCTTGCATAGAAGCCCCTATTTCAATCCCAGTTCATGCTGAAATCCAATCCGAACCTCTTTTATCTTGGGTTGGATATAGTCAAATAACCTGAAAAATAGCAATGCTATTTTTCAGGCGGGCTTTGCCCGCCTGCGTGTGAAACACGCTGTATTTGCCTATGAAATCTAAACCAAGGCCGCTGAAAGCGGCCTGCTGCGGCTATAAGCCGCAGCACTTGAAAAGAATCTTTGATTCTTTTCAAGTTGTTTGATTATAAAATAAGGCGGTGCGCGGCCTGTGCGCTGCCGGTTTTAATCGATGACGATTCAGAAGGAGACAATCATGAAGTTGAAAGAAAACAAGGGTTTTAATTCTCCCGCTAAGAAATTTGATTTTTTTAAATGGTTCAGCGGGATTCCGTCCAGCGGCAAAGCCATTATTACCGGCGGCGCCGCACTGCTTGTCTGTGGGCTTGCCGCTGGCGGGTATTTTCTGTTCCGTCAGCCTGAGATGCCGGTAGAGGTCCCTTCCTCTGCGCCGGTTTCTTCCGAGGCTTCTTCCCTCCCTTCTTCCGAGCCGGAAAGCTCTGAGCCGGAAAGTTCCGAACCGGAGAGCTCTGAGCCGGAGAGCTCCGAACCGGAATCCTCCGAGGTGTCCTCTGTGCAGGCGAGCAGCAAGGAAGCGGTCAGCAGCGCAGCATCGACCCCTCAAAAGGCAGCAGATCCCCCTCCTGCGGCGGACGCTGTAGCAGCGCTTCCAGACGGTTATCAGGAAAGCTTTGCCAATATGTACAAAAGCAACAAGGAAGTCAAGGGCCGGCTGATTGTCCCGGGAACCAGTGTGGATTACTATGTCCCTCAGACAAACAACAATGATTATTATTTGAACCACACTATCTATAAGGAATACAATGCGTGGGGTGTGCCTTTTGTTTCCTTTAACGTCACGATCAGCCCGGAATATCAAAGCACGAACACCCTGATTTATGGGCATTCGGATGATAAACGCGGGTTACAGCTTTCTGCAATCAAGAATTATAAGAACCTGGATTTTTATAAAAATCATCCGGTCATCACTTTCAATACGGTTTATGGGGACGCACAGTATAAGGTTTTGGGTTTCTTCCTGGAAAATGTGAATACGGCGGATACCTTCCCCTATCATAATTATATTGATATGGACGACGCAACCATGAACTATTTTGTCGAAAATGTCCGGAAGCGCAGCTTTATCGATACGCCTGTGGATGTGCAGTCCGGGGATCGCTTCATCACTCTTTCGACCTGTTATTCAACAACGAGCAAAAACTTCCGTTATGCGCTGGTAGCAAGAAAAGTGCGCTCGGGTGAGTCTTCCAGTGTGGACACTTCGCAGGCCGCAGTGAATTCAGACCGTAAAGAGCCGACCGGCCCGATTTCTTAAGCGGCTATGCGGTAGAGCTTCATAGACGGCGCACGGCGCATTTTATGCGCGAACAGGCAAAGCCTGATCCTCAAACCGGGTATCGATTTGAGGGTGTGCCGACTATATTGAGGGCAGTGTGCTGCCCTCCCGGCAGATGGATGAAAAGGAGGTGGAAATTTGAAAAGAGGGCTTTTTATCAACCTGGTTGCACTCTTTTGTGCGGGAGCGGTTTGCAGCGGCTCTGTAGTCTATGCGGCGGGGAAAATTGAAGTTGCAGACAGTGTGAACCATGGCTGGGTCGGGTTCGACGACCATTTTTTGCAGGACGGCGGGGAAGCCGGGATTGCTGATTTGCTGGAACAGGATCGGAAAGAAGAGAGCTCAAAGCCGCCGGTTTCATCGGAGCCGGCTTCGTCGGAGCCTGCTTCGTCCGAACCGGTCTCCAGTGAGGCGGCTTCGAGCAAGGCGGGGAACAGCGGCAGCGAAAGCCTGCCGGAAAGCAGTGCGCCGAACGAAGGGACGAACGCCGTTTCATCGGAACCAGTTCCGTCGAAACCAGCTTCCTCAGAGCCGGCCTCATCGGAAGCGGTTTCATCAGAGCAGGCTTCATCCGAACTGGTTCCGTCCAAGCCTGCTTCCAGCGAGCCGGCTTCCAGTGAAGAGGTTTCTTCGGAACCGGTTTCCAGCAGGGAGGAGCCCAGCGAAACGGAATCCTCCGAGGAGGAATCTTCGGAAACGGTTTCCAGCGAGCCGGTATCCTCAGAGGAAAGTTCTGATGTGGAGCTGCCTGAAGAGGAGCCTTCCTCAGAAATAAGCTCCTCGGAGGCAAGCTCAGAAGAAACATCTCTTCCGTCAGAGGTGGATCCGGAATTGCTGAATATCCTGGCTGGAGCTGTCCAGCGCGAAATTGTCGGCACCAATACACCGCCTTCTTCCCAGTATTACGAAGCGTATAAGGCACAAGCGGTAGCCGCCCATACCTATATGGAATATCATTATCAGAATACCGGGAAATATCCCAGTATGTCCTATTCAACCCCCGATCCCAAAACAGTGGAATTGGTGCGGGAAGTATACTCTGAGTTGATTTATTACAACGGGAAGGTAATCAACGCAACCTATCATGCGGCTTCCGGCGGGCATACCCAGAATTCCGGGTATGTCTGGATGGCAGACCTTCCTTACCTGGCAGGGGTGGAGAGCGCCTATGATGATTACGCGAAAACCACGACGCTGTCTTATGACAAGGTCGAATCCAAGCTTCGGGAGAATGGCTTCGATGTGGATTCTTCGGCGCCCCAGGACTGGTTCGACCTTGCGAACGCAACCTATTCGGACGGGGGCTTCATCGATCAGATCCTGGTCTGCGGTAAGACGGCCGCCGGGAAAAAGCTGCGGGAAATCTTTGGAGCGAATGTGCTCTACAGCGTAAAAATTGATGGGATTGAATTTGACGGGAACAGCTTCCGTTTTTCCACCCGGGGCTACGGGCATGGCGTCGGCCTGAGCCAGCTGGGAGCCAAGGGCTATGCGGCCAATGAAGGCTGGGGCTATCAGCAGATCCTGACCCATTATTATACCGGGACAACGATTCGATAAGGAGGCCGATATGCCGGCGATTTCACTTTTAATCAAGCCTGCCTCTTCCAGCTGCAATATGCGGTGTGAGTACTGCTTTTATGCGGATGTAGCAAGCCAGCGGGAAACACCGAATTACGGGGTTATGTCTGAGGAAACGCTGGAAATCATCGTCCAAAAGGCGTTTGATTATGCGGACACCCTGGCAGCGTTCGGTTTTCAGGGCGGTGAGCCGACCATGGCCGGGCTGGATTTTTTCCGCCGTGTGGTAGAGCTCCAGAAAAAATACAACACCCGGCGGATCCAGGTCAACAACGCGATCCAGACCAACGGGCTGAATATCAACGACGAATGGGCGGAATTCCTGCACGAAAATAATTTCCTGGTGGGGCTTTCCCTGGACGGGACGGCGGATATCCACGACCGCTACCGTCGGGACGCCGAGGGCAGGGGTACCTTTGAACGGGTGCTGGCCGCGGCGCGGGTGATGGAACGGCATCAGGTGGAATTTAATATCCTGACGACGGTGAATATCGACGTTGCGCGGAATATTGAGCGGATCTATTACTTTTTCCGGAAGCAGGGCTTCTCCTATCTTCAGTTTATTCCCTGCCTGGACGAGCTGAACCAGCCAGGCGGGCAGAATGGCTACTCCCTGACGCCGGAAGCCTACGGCGATTTTCTCAAGCGGCTGTTCCGGCTGTGGTATGTGGACCTGAACACCAAGCGCCCGGTCAGCATCCGGTATTTCGACAACCTGGTCATGATGCTGGGGGGCTATCCGCCGGAAAGCTGCGGGATGTCGGGGTCATGCAGCTGTTATTATATGATTGAGGCGGACGGGAGCGTCTACCCCTGCGATTTCTATGTTACGGATGAGTGGCGGATCGGCCGGGTGCAGACGGATGGCTGGGCGGAAATGAGCGCTTCGGATACGGCCAGACGGTTTGTGGAAATTTCCCGCCAGGTGGCGGAAGAATGCCGGAGCTGCCCCTATTACCGGCTTTGCCGAGGCGGATGCCGCCGGAATCGGGAGCCGATCTCCCTCGGGGAGAATACGCCGAACTTTTTATGTCCGGCTTTCCGGGAATTTTTCGCCTATGCGGCGGAGGATTTGGCCAAGGCGGCGCGGAAATTCCTGCGCTGAAATAAGGGGCTGTTTGGATTTCCCCGATTTTCAAACAAGCCTGAAGATAATGGAGATGAAAAGTATGGCAACCCTTACGGTGCATAAATTTTCAAAAACAAAGTCGGGCGAAATCGTCCGGCTTTTCCGCTTTGAAAACGGGACGGTCAGTGTGGACGTCCTCAATTTGGGAGCGGCTGTAGCGGCTGTCCGGACGCCGGACAAATCCGGGAAGCTGGCCGATATCTGCCTGGGCTATTCGGATGCCGCTGGTTATGAGGAGCAGGACTGCTATTTCGGGGTTGTGGTTGGCCGGTATGCCAACCGGATCCGGGGAGGGCAGTTCCAGCTGAACGGGCAGGCGTATCAGCTGGATCAGAACGATCATGGCAACTGCCTGCACAGCGGGGCCGCCGGTTTTGACAAGCGGCTTTGGGACTGGGAAACCGAGGGGGACACGCTCATCCTGCGGCTGGAAAGCCCGGACGGGGAAGGCGGGTTTCCCGGGAGCCTGCGGGTGGAGGTGCGTTACCGTCTGACAGACGAGAACGAACTGGTCATCGATTACCGGGGCATCTGTGATCAGGACAGCATCCTGAACCTGACCAACCACAGCTATTTCAACCTTAACGGCCATGGCAGGGGGGATATCCTGCGGCATCAGCTCCGGATCAGCGCCAGCCGCTTTACCCGGGTGGACGCCGAGGCTATCCCGACCGGGGAGCTCCCGTCAGTGGAGGGAACCCCCTTCGATTTCCGGGAATTCCACCCGGTCGGGGAGCGGATCGGACAGGAGGATCCCGATTTGCAGGCGGTAGGCGGCTATGACCACAATTTCGTGTTGGACGGGGAAGGCCTGCGGGAAGCAGCCTGTCTGAAGGAAAGCTATACCGGCCGGAGGCTGACGGTTTATACCGACCTGCCTGGGATTCAGGTCTATGCGGGGAATATGCTGAAGGGCGAGTCCGGCAAGTCTGGCGCGCGCTACGGCAAACGAAGCGGGATCGCCCTGGAAACCCAGTATTTCCCGGATTCACCCAACCGTCCGGAGTTCCCCTCCTGCGTTAAAAAAGCTGGGGAGATTTATGAGAGCCGCACGGTTTACCGCTTCGATGTGGAAACTTAACACTTCGGGAGCAAAGATGTCACATTTTTATCACAAAAGCAGTGGAACAATCATTGAAAATGTGTTATAATGTTCCCAGCGTTTTTATTCAAGTTGCCGGAAACCGACGGACAGCCCGTTTCCGGCGGCACGTTTTTAGGAGGGACACCATGATTGAGGTTTCACATCTCACCAAAAGATATGGCCAGAACCTCGCACTGGACGACGTATCCTTTCATGTCAACCGGGGCGAGATTTTAGGCTTCCTGGGGCCGAACGGCGCTGGGAAATCCACGACCATGAATATTTTGACGGGTTATCTGTCCGCAACAGACGGGACCTGTACCATCAACGGGCATGATATCCTGGAGGATCCGATCGAAGCCAAAAAAGCGATCGGCTACCTGCCGGAGCAGCCCCCGCTTTATCTGGATATGACGGTAAAGGATTACCTGAATTTCATCTATGACCTGAAAAAGGTCAAGCTTCCGCGGGAAGCGCATATCAAGGAAATCTGCGGCGTTGTCCGGATTAACGAGGTCTATAACCGCCTGATTAAGAACCTGTCCAAGGGCTACCGCCAGCGTGTAGGCGTGGCGCAGGCAATGATCGGCAACCCGGAGGTTTTAATCCTCGATGAGCCGACCGTGGGCCTTGACCCTAAGCAGATTATCGAGATCCGGAACCTGATCAAGTCTTTGGGAGAGCGGCACACGATCATCCTGTCTTCCCATATCCTGCCGGAGATCCAGGCAGTTTGCGAGCGGGTAGTGGTCATCAGCAAAGGCAAGCTGGTGGCGGATGATACCACAGCCAACCTGTCTAAGAACCTTTCGACCGACCGGCATTACCGCCTGTTGGTCGACGGCCCGGAGGAAAAGGTTTGTTCTGCGCTGAAGAGCATTACTGGGATGCGTGAAGTCCAGACGCTTGGCAAACGGGAAGAGGGCGTGTACGAATACCAGGTCGAGGCGGAGGAAAATGTGGATATCCGCCGCGAGATTTTCAAACGGCTTTCCGAGCGGAGCTGGCCGCTGCTGGGCCTGCGTTCCAGCGAGCTTTCGCTGGAGGATATCTTCTTACAGCTGACGAATGAAGGAGGCGAGCAGAAATGACGGCAGTATTCAAACGGGAATTCAAAGGCTATTTCAGTTCCCCGCTGGGCTATATCTTTTTAGCGGTCATGTTCTTTTTTTCAGGGCAGTTTTTTTCGACCCTGCTGGCGCTGAGCTATGCACAGATTGAGCTGGTGTTCAGCTCCATGTTTACCGTTGTCACCATGCTGATCCCGATCCTGACCATGCGCTTGATGAGCGAGGATAAAAAGCTTCGGATCGACCAGCTTTACCTGACCGCTCCGGTCAGCATCGGCGGTGTGGTGCTCGGCAAATACCTGGCGGCCTGCGCGGTTTATCTGATTGGGATTGCGCCGACGATCCTGTATACCATTATCCTGGCGACGTTTACCACCCCGGACTGGAATGTCTTTTTAGGCAACTTCTTCGCTTTGGCCCTGCTGGGCGCGGCGATGCTGGCGATTGGTATTTTTGTTTCTTCCACAACGGAAAGTCAGATGGTCGCGGCGATTCTTTCCTACGCCATCCTGATGTTTATCATGCTGTTTGACACCATTGTCACGGCCCTGCCGAGTGGGCTGTCTTTCCTGGAGCCGGTGCTGCGGGCGCTTTCCTTCCTTTCCCGTTACAATGACTTTATGAGCGGCATTTTGAACGTTTCCCATATCATTTTCTTCGTCAGCTTTGTGGTTGTCTTTAACTTCCTGACAATCCGCGTGCTGGAAAAGAAGAGATGGGGCTAAGGAGGAAAAAGCGATGAAAAAAAACCTGTTGAATCGCCGCCGTTTTAAATACGGTTCCTTGGCGACCATTATTACCGTGGGCTTTATTGTAGCGGTGGTGCTGCTGAATGTTGTCTGCACCCTGCTGCTGGAGCGCTATCCGCTGAGCATTGACCTGACCAGCGACAACCGTTTTAAACTGACGGATGAGAGCGTGGAATTTGTCAAATCCATCGACGAGGATGTCACCATCCTGGTTTTGGCGGATGAATCCACCTTTGAAGGGAATTCGGACCTGTACAAGCAGGCGTATGAAATCATCCGGGATTATGAAAAAAATAACGGCCGGATTGAAGTGCAGTTTGTGGATATGAAAAAGGATCCGTCCATCGCGAGCAAATACCCGGATGAATCCCTGAACGAAGCCGACATCATCGTCCAGACGGGCAAGCGTTATAAGAAATTTGCTTCCAGCTCGCTGTTCACCGCTACGCAGACCCAGTATGGCGGGTATGCCTACAGTTCCCAGGCAGAGCAGGTCATGACTTCTGCCCTGATGTACGCAACGGATTCCAACCCGGCGAAGGTCGTATTGCTGACCGGTTTTGACGGGGCGGATGTTTCCGCGTATAAAGAGCTGCTTCAGAGCAATAACTATGAAGTGATAACCCAGGACCTGATGACGGAGGAGCTGGATTCCTCGGCATCCTTCCTGATCCTGCCGCAGCCGTCTGCTGATTTGACTGCCGCACAGGTGGCGAAGCTGGAGAATTTCCTGGACAACGGCTCTGAATTTGGCAAGTCCCTGGTTTTTGTGGCTTCCCCGACGGCAAATGTCGGCCCGGTACTGAAAAATTTCCTGGCCGATTGGGGGCTTGAGCTGGGGGAAGGCGTCATCTATGAAACAGAGGCGGCCAATATTTACACGACGATGATGGATCAGAGCAATTTTACCATGAGCGCTCAGCTGGTGGATGAGGACATTGCCGCTGGGATGAAGAAAACGACCCTGCCGGTGATCAGCTCGTACAGCCGCCCGGTTCAGCCTCTCTTTGAAAATAAGGACAACCGCAGCACGACGGTTTTGGTTCAGACCAACGAAACCTCCGGTTTGCTGCCGCTGGATGCCGGCGAGGATTTCGACTTTTCCTCCGCGCCGCAGAGCAGCTATCCGGTGATTGTAAAAGCCAGCAAGGCCCGTTCGCTGAACAACAGTATGCGCTATTCCAACCTGCTGGCAATTGGTTCCACCCAGATGCTGTCGGCCAATATGCTGAATTACGGCGGGTTTGCCAACGGCGACCTGATGATGACGATTACCAATGACATTGCAGAGAAAAAGGATTCTGTTGTAATCCTGCCGGTGAATATGTCTTCCAAAACCATTACCATTTCAGACGCGCAGGTCCGTACCAATACCATTATTTTTGTATTTGTGATCCCGGCGGCTACCGTTATTTTCGGTATTGTCGTCTGGCTGCGCCGGAGGCATAGCTGATGAACAAAAAAGTAAAATCCATTCTTTGGGGTTCCGGAATCATTGTGGTTCTGGGGATTGCGGTGGCCGTGCTGATGCTGACCCAGGCGGACCCGCAGGAGGAGATCGACAGGCACGCCTCCAGCCTGGCAGCCAAGCTGGTCACGCTGGTTAATGAGCAGAGCAGCGATGTGGAATCCCTCCATATCAAAAATGAGCTGGATGAATACACGATCACCCGGGCGGGTGAAGGGGTGTGGCGGATTCCGGAAATTGCCGAGTTCGCCCAGCAGGATTACCTTTATTTGGAAACCCTGGGGCAGGCCAGCAATATTAATGCCAATGAAGTGATCGAAGAAAACTGCACGGATCTCAGTAAATTCGGGCTGGACCGTCCCAAGCTGGTGATTGATGTTACCTATGTCAACGGGAACGAATATCATCTGACGGTTGGTAATCGTGCGCCGGGCAGCGGGGCGCAATACATCATGCAGGAAGGGGACAGCACTGTCTATGCGCTGCCTTCTACCAGTATCCCCAATTTGTATTATAACCGGCATGAGTATACCGAAAAAACCGTAATTGAAACCTTTGATCCGGAAGACCCTTCGACGGTTCCGCATATCGACTATGTCAAGATTGACCGTCCGGATCTGGAGCAGCCGATTATTATGGAGAGCATGACCCAGGAAGAGCTGGGGCCGAACGCCGTCATCCAGACCAACCTCCGGCTGAAAAGCCCGGTCAACGCCATGCTGAGCGAAACACCGCTTCAAACCTATGTCTTTGCCCTGTTCGGCATGACCGGCTCGGAAGTTGTAGCGGCGAATCCTACACCGGAAGAGCTTACCCAATATGGGTTTGACGAACCGTCTTCCACCTATGAGCTCCGTTATAACGAAACGAGCACCGTGAAGCTGACCACTGGCTATAAAGTGCGGGGACAGTCTTATCCGGACGAGAACGGCAATACCTATGAAACCGACTGCTATTACGTCATCAAGGAGGGGATTAACCAGATTTATGTGGTTCCGACCCAGATGGTGACCTGGATGGAAATGCAGCCGAAAGACATTATTTCTTCGGCAGCAGTGCTTCCGAATATCCTGGATATTGAGTCGCTGGAAACCGTAGTGGAAGGCCGGAAAACGGTTGTGGACTTCACTCTGGGCGAGGACCCGACAAAGTCTGCGGATATAACGGCGGCCCTCAACGGGGAAGCCCATGATATTGAACCGGTGCGGAGCTACCTCCAGCTGATTATGGGGACGGCGATCCAGGATATTTATACCGGGGAAGTGACAGGCGAGCCGGTTTTCCGTGCCGATTACCATTACCGCAGCGGGAAAACAGATACCATTGAGGTTTATCTCCTGGCGGACCGCACGGCAGTCCTTTCCCTGAATGGGAATAAGGGCTTCCTGAGCAGGGCCGGTTACGTGGATAAAATCGTGAAAGAAACACAAAACCTCCTGGATGGCAAGGAAATAGACATCAACTGGTAATCTTCCGGTTCAGATGGATTTGTACTGGAAAATCCCTATTGGAAAGAGGTCAAGGATGCCGGTTCACGGCGTCCTTGAATTTTTTTATCAAGGCTCAGAGCAAGAGGGTCTAGAGCTGTGCATACTGTTTAAATATGTGGAAAAGTTCCTGTAAAAACTGCACAAGTGAGGATACTTACGGTGTTTGTAAATAGGGAAAAAGCAGAATTTCGTTGAAAACCCTTTGAATTTGCCGGGTATGCGTTGACGATGCGCAAGAATCTGGCTATAATGAGTTCACAATCAAGGAAGAATTATTGAACTACAAAAGAGGGAGAGTTATACTTATGTACGTTAAGGAAGTCACAGTCCAGAATCAGGTTGGCTTGCACGCGCGCCCAGCAACTTTTTTTATCCAGAAAGCCAATGAGTTCAAAGCGAATATCTGGGTGGAGCGTGAAGAGCGCCGGGTGAACGGCAAAAGCCTGTTAGGCGTACTGTCCCTGGGGATTGTAGGCGGAACTACGATCCGGATTATGGCTGACGGTTCGGATGAACAGCTTGCTGTTGACGGTCTGGTTCACCTGGTTGAAAGCGGTTTTGCAGAATAAGATGTTTTTTGCCGGAAGCAGGATGCTTTCGGCTTTTTGCTTAAAACGGACAGAAGGGCGGATCCTGGTTCCGGATGGCTGGGTGCCCCTGGTTTGGAACGGCCGGGATGAGGAAGATCCGGCCGTTCAGGAACTGAAGGAGGTTTTCCGCCGCTTTTGCCCGGGCTTTTACGGGTTTGGCAATGGCTTTTGTGTGGGGCGGCAGGTTTTTGCGGATTTCTTCCGGGAGGGGGATCCGGGGCGTCCAGCCTTGCTTGAGGCATTGTCCGGATTGTTCGGCCGGTATGCGGAAAACGGGGTTCTGCTTTTGAAAAACCGTATCCAAAGCTGCACTGGCCATGTGTAGTCCAAACAGGCTTCCCGGTAAAAAGGGGCAAAAAGGAAAGCCCTGTCAAATGACAGGGCTTTTTTGTATGTGCTATGTGAAAGCGCGGCGCGGGGACTACTCTTCGACAATAAAGGATTTGATATCCGCAAAGAAAGCGTCTGCGTTGTCGGTATGTGCATCCAGGCGGATCGGTTTGGAAATATCCAAGCTGAAAATACCCATGATGGACTTGGCGTCAACGGCGTATCTGCCGGAAATCAAGTCAACGTCATAATCACATTTTGCCACAGTGTTGACGAAGAGTTTTACGTCGTTAATAGTGTTCAATCGAATGGTTGCTGATTTCATGGTTAAATCCTCCCTGTATGTGGTTTTTAGAATATTTCACTATAATTAAACTATAACAGGCAATTCCTTTTTCGTCAACTGCTAATTGTAAAAATCTTTAAAATCCCTTATAATTACTTTGTAAGAAATATCTTAAAATCCCTTTGTTTTTGAGCGATTTTGGTGAGGTTTGGGATCAAATTTTCAGTTTCGTCACGATTCTGCGGGCAAGGATAGGGGAATTTCTCCTTTTTTCGCAGGTTTTTGTGATTTATCCCAAAATTCGCCATTTTTTAATGCTGAAACTGATGGAATTGGATTTCGGTCTGTTCCATTATGAGGATGCAGGCTCCAAACGGGAGCCCTGCCGACACAGGGCGAAAAGAAAGGAAGCTATGAAAGCTGCGTTTTGCACCCTGGGGTGTAAAGTGAATCAATATGAAACCGAGATCCTGCAAAAGCAGTTCCGGGAGGATGGGTTTCTCCTTGTCCCGCCTGAAGAAGAAGCCGATGTCTACGTGGTCAATTCCTGCACAGTGACTTCGGCGGGGGATAAGAAAACCCGCCAGCTTCTGCGGCAGTTCCGCCGGAGGAATCCCCAGGCGCTGATCGCCTTAACCGGCTGCTATCCCCAGGCGTTCCCGGATGAAGCGGGGGCGCTTCCCGAGGCGGATCTGGTCACGGGGACCTATAACCGCCGGACCTTGCTGGCGGACATTCGGGAGGTGCTGGCTTCCCGGGAACGGAAGGTGCATATCCTGCCCCATACCCGGGGGGAGCCCTTTGAGCCCATGCAGGCGGACCGGCTCAGCGAGCATACCCGCGCCTTTGTCAAGATTGAGGATGGCTGCGACCGGTACTGCTCCTACTGCATTATCCCCAAGGCCCGGGGGCCGATCCGGAGCAAGGAGCTTTGCCATCTGCGGGAAGAGCTGGAGGCCCTCGCGGCAAACGGCTACCGGGAGGTAGTCCTGGTCGGGATCAACCTCAGCTCATACGGTCGGGATACCGGCACATTCCGGCTTGCGGATGCGGTAGAGCTGGCCTGCTCCGTAGAGGGGATTGAGCGGGTGCGTTTGGGCTCGCTGGAGCCGGAGCTTCTGACGGAGGAGGACCTCGACCGGCTGGCGGCGTTGCCTGGCTTCTGCCCGCAGTTCCATCTCTCCCTGCAAAGCGGCTGCACCCGGACGCTTCGCCGGATGAACCGGCATTATACGGCAGAGGAATATGCCGGGATTGTGGGGCGAATCCGGGCGCGTTTTGAAAACCCTTCGATCACCACTGACTTAATGGTGGGGTTCGCCGGAGAAACCGAAGAGGAATTTGAAGAATCCCGTGCCTTTGCGGAGCAGATTGGTTTTGCGAAGATCCATGTGTTCGCGTATTCCGTGCGGGAGGGCACCCGCGCGGCTTCTTTCCCGGACCAGGTCCCTTCGGAAGAAAAGGGGAAGCGGAGCAAGGCGATGATGGAAACAGCGGCGCGGCTCCGGGCGGGCTTTTTGGACAGCCAGAAGGGAACGGTCCAGGAGGTCCTGTTCGAACGCCGCCGCAGCGACGGGATGTGGACAGGTTATACCCAAAACTATACGCCGGTTTTGGTTCCCGGTACGGCGGAGCTGGGCGGCTGTATTAAGATGGTGGAATTAGGCGGGCGTTCAGGAGATGCCTGCGCCGGCCTGATCAAGGAATAAGGAGTGGAAATGATGGCAGTATATCGCATTTATGTAGAGAAGAAGCCGGAATTTGCCGTGGAAGCCAAAGGGGTTCTCGCAGACTTGCGCACCTCCCTTCGGCGCGCAGAGGTGGAATCCGTTCGTCTGCTGAACCGTTACGATGTTCAGGGAATTTCCGAAGAAACCTTTAAAAAGGCAGAAAAAACAATTTTTTCTGAGCCTCCGGTGGATACGGTCTGCTTCGACCTGCCCAAGCTGGAAAAAAACCAGCGGATGTTTGCGGTGGAATACCTGCCAGGCCAGTTTGACCAGCGGGCGGATTCCTGCGCGCAGTGCATCCAGCTGCTGGTGCAGGGCGACCGTCCCTTGGTGCGGAATGCGCGGATCTATATCCTGACCGGGGAGCTGACTGACGCTCAGTTTGAGGAAATCAAAGCCTATTTGATCAACCCGGTCGAGAGCCGGGAGGCATCGCTGGAGCCTTTTCCTTCTTTGGAACAGGACTATGAGATCAAAACAGAGGTGGAAACCCTGGCAGGCTTTATCGGGAAAACCCGGGAGGAACTGGGGGAATTTGTAAAAAACTACGGGCTGGCCATGGACCTGGACGACATTGCGTTCTGCCAGGCTTATTTCCGGGATACTGAGCGGCGGGATCCTACCATTACCGAAATCCGGATGATTGATACCTATTGGTCGGATCACTGCCGGCATACCACCTTTTTGACCCGGATCGACCAGGTAGAAATTGAGGATGATTTTATCCGGGAGACCTATCAGGACTATCTGGATACCCGGGAGGAACTCTACCAGGGCCGGGATGACAAACCGGTGACCTTAATGGATCTGGCGGTCATTGGGGCGAAGAAGCTGAAAAAAGACGGTTTGCTGACGGATCTGGACGAATCAGAGGAGATCAACGCCTGCTCGGTCCGGATCAAAGTGGATGTGGACGGTACGGAAGAGGATTGGCTCCTGCTGTTCAAAAACGAAACCCACAACCATCCCACCGAGATCGAGCCGTTCGGCGGTGCGGCAACCTGCCTGGGCGGCGCGATCCGTGACCCGCTTTCCGGCCGGGCGTATGTCTACCAGGCGATGCGGGTCACCGGCGCGGCGAACCCGCTGCTTCCGGTAGAGGAAACCATCCAGGGCAAGCTGCCCCAGCGGAAAATTGTGACCGGCGCCGCAGCCGGATACAGCTCTTACGGGAACCAGATCGGGTTGGCGACCGGGCAGGTGGCCGAGCTCTACCACGATGGCTATGCGGCAAAACGGATGGAGATCGGTGCGGTTTTAGGCGCTGCCCCAGCGGAAAATGTCGTGCGGGAAGTCCCGAAGCCGGGTGATGTCGTCATCCTGCTGGGTGGTCGTACCGGCCGGGACGGCTGCGGCGGCGCTACTGGTTCCTCTAAATCCCATACGTTGGATTCGCTGGAAACCTGCGGTGCAGAGGTTCAGAAGGGCAACGCGCCCGAGGAACGAAAGATCCAGCGCCTGTTCCGAAACCCGAAGGCTACGCGGCTCATCAAACGCTGCAATGACTTCGGTGCGGGCGGCGTATCCGTCGCGATCGGGGAGCTGGCTGACGGGCTTCATATCAATCTGGACGCTGTCCCCAAAAAATATGACGGGCTGGACGGAACCGAACTGGCAATCAGTGAATCCCAGGAGCGGATGGCCTGCGTGATCCGCCGCTCAGATATGGAACAGTTTATCGCGATGGCCGGGCAGGAAAACATCGAAGCCACCCATGTGGCGACCGTGACAGATCAGAACCGCTTGACCATGGACTGGAACGGGAACCGGATCGTGGATCTTTCCCGGGACTTCCTGAATTCAAACGGGGCGGCGAAACATACGGACATCCGGATTACCGCGGCGGAGGTGCATCCGGTGCATCAGCGGGAGCTGAACCTCCGGGAGATTATTGCGCATCTTTCCAGCCTGGAGCTTTGCTCCCAGAAGGGCCTGGTAGAGCGTTTTGACTCCACGATTGGCGCGAATACGGTCCTGATGCCCTTCGGCGGCGAACGGCAGAAGACCCCGACCCAGGCGATGGTAGCGAAGATACCGGTGCTGAAGGGCGAAACGGAAACCTGTTCGGTGATGGCCTGGGGCTTCAATCCCTATCTGTCGGAGCAGTCGCCTTATCATGGCGCCATCTATGCGGTGGTGGAATCTGTAGCGAAAGCAGTTGCGGTGGGCGGAAGCCATACCCATTGCTGGCTGACCTTCCAGGAATACTTTGAACGCACCCAGAATAACCCGGTCCGGTGGGGGAAACCAATGGCCGCGCTTTTAGGCGCTTATCGTGCGCAGCGGGGGCTGGGGATCGCTTCGATCGGCGGCAAGGACTCCATGAGCGGCACCTTCGAGGATATCGATGTCCCGCCGACCCTCTGTTCCTTTGCGGTATCTACGACGAAGGCTTCCCGTGCCGTTTCGCAGGAATTCAAACAGCATGGGCATCCGGTTGCGCTGATCCTTCCGGCCTACACGCCGGAAGGGCTCCCAGATTTCTCCAGTGTGAAAGAGGTCTTTTCCAAGGTGGAAACCCTGATCGCTTCAGGGAATGTCCATGCTTGCTGGGCGTTGACCTCCGGCGGCCTGATCGAGGCGCTGGCCAAGATGTCGTTCGGTAATCAGATTGGGGTGAAGGTCGCCGCCGATCTGGATAAAACGCTGATGTTCAACCCGGTTTACGGCGGGTTTGTGCTGGAATTGGAGCCGGGCACCCAGGCCGAAGGCTTCCAGGTGATCGGCACTACGATTTCAAAGTATATCCTCGGCCTGCCTAAGACCCTGATGATCAGCCTGGCGCAGCTGGAGGAACGCTGGCAGAAAACGCTCGAGCCGGTTTATCCCTGCCGCGCTGCGGGGAAAACGCCCTCCCAGCCAAGCGCGATTACGTATAAAGGCAGCGGTCTGTTCAACCGGAAGATCCAGCGGATTTCTTCCCCGGTGAAATTCGCTAAGCCTAAAGTCTTAATTCCGGTATTCCCTGGTACCAACTGCGAGGATGACAGTGCGCGTGCTTTTGAAAAGGCGGGGGCGGAGGCTGAAATTTTTGTGATCCGCAACCTGACCAGCGCACATATTGAGGAATCGGTGCGGGAATTTGCCCGCCGGATTGCCGGGGTGCAGATGATTATGCTTCCAGGCGGCTTCTCGGGCGGGGATGAACCGGACGGCAGTGCGAAGTTTATTACCTCTTTCTTCCGCAACCCGCAGGTGAAGGAGGCGGTGATGGCCCTCCTTCAGGAGCGGGACGGCCTGATGCTCGGGATCTGCAACGGCTTCCAGGCATTGCTCAAGCTGGGCCTGCTGCCCTACGGCGAGATCCGCGATCTGGACGAAACAGCGCCGACCCTGACCTTCAACACGATTGGACGGCATCAGTCCATGATGGTAAACACCCGGATCTGCTCGACAAAATCCCCCTGGCTTTACCGAACCCAGCCGGGTGAGATTCATACGGTCCCGGTTTCCCATGGGGAAGGACGGTTCATTTGCCCCCAGCCGCTGATGAAGGAATTGATCGCCAACGGGCAGGTTGCCACTCAGTATGTCGATCTTTCGGGCTGCCCGACTTATGATACCGCCTTTAACCCGAACAAGAGCGTCCAGGCGATTGAGGGCATCACTTCGCCGGATGGACGGATCTTCGGCAAGATGGCGCACAGTGAACGCACCGGGAATCAGATCAGCAAAAACGTATGGGGAAATAAGGACCAGAAGATTTTCCTCTCCGGTGTGGAATATTTTACAATATAAATCCTGATTTTGTACGGCGGCCGGCTTGGCCGCCGTATTTTTATAGTCAACGCACTTGAAAAGAAGCATTGGCTTCTTTTCAACACTGCGGTATGATATGCCGCAGTGGGGCGCGAAGCGGCCATGCGGTAGGGCTTCATAGACGGCACACCCTCAAATCGATACCCGATTTGAGGGTGTGCCGTCTATAGCCTGATTCTGTATGAAGAAAAAGGGCGGAAAGAATCGTTTTTCTGAATATAGGGAAAAATTTTTGTTTCCGGGGACTTATACGAATTCTCAATAAAACGATGCAGTCGTTTTATTGAGCCGCAGAATGCGGTCCGGCGGCGCAGCCGCCAAGAATGTTGTCAATACTTTTCTTGGTGCTCCGCAGGCATGGCGGCGTATCACGCCACGATAAAAAGATTTTTATCTTTTTATCAAGAAATAGTATTAATCCTTGAATTCTTTTTTTATTCCCGATATAATAACAGGGAACCAGCGCCGGAAAAGGAGGCAGCATGAAAGGGAAAGTGAAAAAAGCGGCACAGGAAAACCGCAGGGATTTTATAAAATTTGTCATATTTGGTGTGCTGATCGTTCTGATGGTATTATTGACGATCGTTCTTTTGCCCTGGATTATCTCGCTGAAAGATGAAGCGGGAAGGGAGGCTCTCCAGCAGTATATCCGTTCCAAAGGCGTCTGGGGTGTGCTGATCCTGCTGGGGATCCAGATTTTACAGGTCGTGGTGGCGTTTATCCCAGGAGAGCCCATCGAAGTGATGGCGGGCCTGCTCTACGGTACGGTCGGGGGCTGGGCGATCTGTACGGTGGGAATGCTGATGGGGACAGTCATGATCTACTATCTGGTGCGATGGCTGGGCAGTTCCTTTGTCGGGCGGATCATGGATGAAAAAAAACTGGAGAAATACCGCTTTCTGCACGATACCCGGCGGCTGGAAACCATGACCTTCCTGCTGTTTTTTATCCCGGGTACGCCGAAGGATATGCTGACCTATTTTATGCCGTTCACCAAGATCAAGCCGGCGGTTTTCTTTTTGATTGTATCCATTGCACGGATCCCGTCGATCATCTCCTCTACCTTTGCGGGTGCTTCTATCGGGGAAGGGAAGTGGACCCAGACCATCCTGATTTTTGTGGTGATCGGGCTGGTCGGGCTTGCGGGAATCTGGTGTAATGACCTGTTGATGAAACGGATCAGCGCCCAGCGGGAAAAGCGGAAATGACAGCGGGAGGATGGCATGGATGAGGAAATAAAGGAGCCGGGATTCCGGTTCCAGGTACTGAACAGCCGGGTATCCGTCGCTGTCAGCGACGCGCACAGCTTTGGTACGGATGCTTTTTTGCTGGCAGATTTTGCCGCGCCCCGGTTCCGGGAGCCGGCCTGCGATCTGGGGACGGGATGCGGGATTATCCCGCTGATCTGGGCGCGGGACAGGAAGCCGGAATTTTGCTGCGGGGTGGAGATCCAGCCGCTTGGGATCCGGCAGTTTGAAGCGTCCATCGCGGCGTCCCGGCTGGAGAACCGGGTTCTCCCGGTGTTGGGGGATCTCCGGGAGCTGCCGGCAGAATTGCCTGCGGGAGGGTTCGGGCTTGTGACCTGCAACCCTCCCTATAAGGCGGAGCATTCCGGGATCCTGAGCCGCAGCCTGGCGGAGCAGATCGCCCGGCATGAAACCCTCTGCCGGATCGAGGATGTCTGCATGGCGGCCTTCCGGCTCCTGCGGTACGGAGGGCGGCTTTGCCTCTGTCAGCGCCCGGAACGGCTTTGTGATGTGATGATAGCCATGCGCGCCGCCGGTATTGAGCCAAAACGGCTGCGGATGGTGTCGAAGAAGGCGTCCAGCCCGCCCTGGCTCTTTTTGCTGGAGGGGAAAAAAGGAGGGAAGCCTTTTTTGCAGGTAGAAGCTCCTTTCCATGTGTATGATGAAAATGGGCGGTATACCCCCGAGATGCAGCGGATGTATGGGGAAAGCTATCAGCGCCCGGACAGAGAGGAGAAGCAGGGATGAGCGGGACTTTGTATGTGGTAGGGACGCCGATTGGGAATCTGGGTGACTTTTCTCCCCGCGCGGCGGAGATCCTGAACCAGGTGGATTTTATCGCGGCGGAGGATACCCGGGTCACCCTGAAGCTGCTCAGCCATTTTGGGATCCATAAGCCGATGGTCAGCTATCATGAGCATAACCTGCGGGCAAAGGGCCGCCAGATTACGGAACGGATCCAGTCAGGGGAAAGCTGCGCGGTGGTATCCGATGCGGGGATGCCCTGTATTTCCGACCCGGGGGAGGATCTGGTGCGGCTCTGTGCGGAGGAAGGGATCCCGGTGGCGGTGATCCCGGGGCCGAGCGCGGTGATTTCCGCCCTGGCGGTCAGCGGGCTGAGCACCTCCCGGTTTACCTTTGAAGGGTTCCTTTCCACCAACCGTTCCGGCCGGATGGAGCATTTGAGCGGGCTAAAGCAGGAAAAACGGACGATGGTGTTCTATGAAGCGCCGCATAAGCTGCTTTCGACCCTGAAGGATTTACGGGAAGCCTTCGGCGGGGAACGCCGGATTTCCCTTTGCCGGGAGCTGACCAAACGGTATGAGGAAGTGGTCCGCACCACTTTGGAGGAAGCCGTCGGGCGATACACGGATCAGACCTTGAAGGGAGAATTCGTCCTGGTGCTGGAGGGCGCGCCTCCCGATCAGGAGGAAGCCTTCACCCTGGAGCAGGCAGTTGCCTTGGGGCGGGAGCTGGCGGAATCCGGGAAGAAGGCGGCGGAAGCAGCCCGGGAGGCGGCCCGGCTTTCCGGATTCCCCAAAGCGGAAATCTACCGCGGCATGATGGCCGAACAGGAGACCGGGAGATGAAGAACGAATTGCTGGGCAAATGCGGCATGATATGCCGCAGTGGGAAGCTTCGCTGCCATACGGTAGGGCTTCATAGACGGCGCCTGCCCGGCCTGTATCAGCGGGGAGTGCGGCGGCTGTATGGAGGCGCATACGGAGGGGACTGCTTTTCGCGGGGCTGTATCCTGGGCAAGGGCTTGGATTCCTGCGGCCGGTGCGGCCGGTTCCCCTGCGAGGGGCTTTTGCATAAGCCGCATTCGACTGTGCCGGATAAGGAATGGCTGTTGTGGAAAAGGGGTTCGAAAATCGAAGGATAAATGTTTAATCCTCTCTCACAAAATTCACACAATTATCCGGTATAATCAGGCCAGAAAAGCCGCAGTTCGGTGTGGCTTTGGCAATGATATCAAAAATCCTCAAGGCGGGTTCTGGGCTTGCGGGGCCCAGGGCCTGTTTTGCGTTTGGGAAAGGAGCGTTTTGGAATGGCTAAAATTTTGGTCGTGGATGATGAAGAACGGATCCGGGATATTATCCGGCAGTATCTCCAATTTGAGGGCTATGAATACGCGGAGGCAGCCAACGGGCAGGCGGGTGTGGAGCTGTTTTTCCAGGACCGCTTCGACCTGGTTTTGATGGATGTGATGATGCCCTTCCTGGATGGGATTTCCGCCCTGCGGATGATCCGCGAGAAATCTTCGGTTCCGGTCATCCTGCTGACTGCCAAAGGGGAGGAATACGATAAGATATTCGGCTTCGACTTGGGTGCGGATGATTATGTGGTCAAGCCTTTTTCCCCCAAGGAACTGATGGCCCGGATCCGGGCGGTGCTCAAACGCGCGGCTCCACCCTCTGAGCCGAAATCCGACGAGGCCTATACCTGCGGCGGGCTGACCGTGAATCCGGTTTCCTATGAAGTGACCGTAGAGGGAAAACGGTTGAACCTCACACCCAAGGAATTTGACCTGCTGCTTTATTTTGTCCGGCATCAGGGCATGGTGCTGGCGCGGGAAACCCTGCTCAACGAGATTTGGGGGTATGATTTTTATGGGGATTCCCGGACGGTGGACACCCATATCAAGATGCTGCGGAGCAGCCTGGGCGAAGGATACCGCGACCGGATTAAAACCGTTTGGGGAGTAGGATACCGCTATGATGAAACGGAATAAACTCCGGCTGGGGATCATGGCCAAGGTCTGGCTGGCGATCATGCTGATCGTAGTAGCGGTGATTGGGGCCATCTGGCTGTTCCAGGTGGTGTTCCTGGAGGATTACTATCTCCGGATGAAAGCGAAAGACTTTCGGAAAATTGTAGCCGAGGCACAGGCTGCAGTCAGCGAGAAGGGGCTGGTGGATTCTCAGCAGGCGCTGCTCTCACTGGCAGGGGAACATGGGCTTTGCATTGATGTCAATTCCTCCTTTGGGGAGGAAATTGTCACCTATGAAGGGCTTCCCTATAATTGTTATATTCATCAGGGATCTGGGAACCGGCTGGAGGTGCTGAGCAGCTATTTCAACCAGGAGCCGCGTTCCATGCTGGCCGATTCAAAGCAGGGCAAACAGTATTTTGTCCAGACGGCGGAGGCGGATGGAGGCTATCTGGTGATTGTTACGCAAGCGCTGGCCCCGGTGCAGGAAGCTGCGGACGTTGTGCGGGATCAGCTGATGCTGATTTCACTTTTCCTGATCGGGGTGGCGACGGCGGTTGCCTTTTTTGTCGCGCGCTCTATTACCCGCCCGGTGACACAGCTTTCCTATGCAGCGCAGGAGATTGCCGCCGGGAATAACGATGTCCGGGTGGAGATCAGAAGCAATGATGAAATTGGGGATTTGGGCGAAAACTTCAACCGGATGTCCCATGAAATTGCGAAAGTCAACCTGCTTCAGCGGGAGCTGGTGGCCAATATTTCCCATGATATCCGCACCCCTTTGACCATGATCCGGGGATATGCGGAAACGATCAAAGATATTACGGGTGAAAACAAGCCCATGCGGGAACAGCAGCTGGATATTATTGTGGATGAGGTGGACCATCTGAGCACCCTGGTGAACGATGTGCTGGACCTTTCCCTCCTTCAGGCAGGGAGGTCCCCGATCAATCCGGCACCCTTCCCGCTGACAGCCCGGCTGCGGGAAATCCTTTCACGGTTCCAGCTTTTGGAACAGACCCGGGGGTTTGAGCTCCGGCTGGAAGCGGAGCGGGAACTTTGGGCATTTGGCGATGAGGTTCGGATTGGCCAGGTAGTGTATAATCTGGTGAACAATGCGGTCAACCATATCGGTGAGGTCAAACGGATTACCCTGCGGGTTTATTTCTGGGAAGGGGCTGTCCGGGTCGAGGTGGCGGATACCGGAAAGGGGATTGCAGAGGAGGACCTTCCCCTGATCTGGGATCGTTATTATAAGCCCTACCGCAAAACGGAACAGAAGGCGATGGGCACCGGGCTGGGGCTTTCGATTGTCAAAGCGGTCCTGATCGCGCACGGCTCCCGGTTCGGCGTGCAAAGCGCGCTGGGGGTGGGAAGTACCTTTTGGTTTACCTTACCTTTGGCGGAGGAGCCCCCGCGCGGCAGGGTGCGACTCGGGGGCTCCTGATGTTGCGCTTTGCCGTCCTGGAAGATCCGGAGGCAGGGCCGCGATTTCAATGCGAGGCCGATGCCGCTCTGCGCCGTAGGAATGTCCCGACTGCCCGGGGGTTGGTACTCCTATCGGTTTGCGGGACGGGGTGCCCTTAGAGCCTTTCATGAGATATTATTTCCGAATTAAAAATTCGGAAATAATACATTTGATTTGAGCCGTTTTGCTCGCCGCCGTAACCGGCGGCAACCGCAAAATATGGCATATATTACTTCCGACCTTTCAGTTCGGAAGTAATATATGTATTCGGTGGTTTCACCATCGAATACATTACATGGCTGACAGTTCCATTTGCAGAAAAATGACACAGGCCGGAAAGGCGGTGATCGGTCAGCAGGAGGGAACCGAAGCGGGAGCGTCTGGAGATAACTTGGGCGCCCCGTTCTCTTTGCCGGCATCGTGCGCCCTCCGGGAGCGGGGACGGCTCCTCTGGACGCTCTTTCTCAGACCCATAAGGGATCGAACATCGTTCGGATTGGCGGTATACTTGGGTCGTGACACATCGGGATTTGATATAGTACGGTAAGAACCTGCATGTACAATCAGAGGATGCCGGATGCCCGAGGGTTTTTTCGGGCAGGCAAGGCCATTTTTGGCAGGCATCCTTGCCGTATGGCAAGGA
>CANAQK010000003.1 GCA_947363605.1 uncultured Clostridia bacterium
GGCAAAGCCTGACTTGAAAATCGGCATCCGATTTTCAAGTGTGCCGACTATAAAAATAAGAAATATATCTGATCTAAAATCCATACTGCTTGTTCCTATAGAAGCGGTATGGATTTTTAGATTATTCAGTCAGCTTGCATTCTTATACAGAAAATGCTATAATAAAACAAAATATAGAAAAAGGAAGGTTTTTGCGGCCATGGTAAAACGTTTTCTAAGCTACTACAAACCTCATTGGAAACTGTTCTGCGCGGATATGTTCTGTGCATTGCTGGTCTCTCTTTGCGACCTGTTCTTTCCCGCTATCAGCGGCAACATCATCGACATTTATATTCCAAACCGTGAAATCCGGCTGCTGTTGATTTGGGGAGGCGTACTGCTGTTTATTTTTTTAAGCAAGGCACTGTTGAATTATTTTATCCAATATTATGGACATTGTGTCGGCGTACGTATGCAGGCTGATATGCGACGGGATATCTTTAAACATATGCAGAAGCTCCCCTTCACCTTTTTCGATAAAAATAAAACGGGGATCATCATGTCCCGGATCGTCAACGACCTGATGGATGTTTCCGAGCTGGCTCACCATGGCCCTGAAAATATCTTTATTTCGGCTATCATGCTGGTTGCCAGTTTTTCGATTCTATGCAGTATCAACTGGGTATTGACACTGATTATATTCGCGCTGATTCCTATCCTGATTTTTTTCGCTAGCCTGATGCGTAAACGGATGGGCCGTGCGTTTACCCGTACCCGGGTCGAGATCGCCGCAGTCAATGCCAGCCTGGAAAACAGTATTTCCGGGATCCGGGTGGCAAAAGCCTTCACAAACGCCAAACATGAAGAAAAAAAGTTCGAAGAAAACAATGTTTCCTTCTTGAAAGCGCGGGAATTCGCCTATCGTACGATGGCTGAATTTCATTCCGGGATGGGCTTCTTAACGGATTCGCTGAATTTGCTCGTGATGGTCGGCGGTGGGATCTGTTGTTATTACGGCTATATTTCCGCCGGTGAGTTTATCAAATATCTGCTTTATATTAATATGTTTTTGACCCCTATCCGTAAAATTATTGACTTTATCGAGCAGTTCCAAAATGGTATGAGCGGATTTAAACGTTATATTGAAATCCTGGACGCTGAACCAGAACCGGAGAACCCGGATGCGGTTTCGGTTGAACAGGTAGACGGCCGTATTTCCTTTCAGGATGTTTCTTTTACCTACGGCGAAGGGAAAGATGTTCTCTCGGATATTTCCCTGGAAATCCCCCAGGGAAAAACGATTGCCTTCGTTGGGCCTTCTGGCAGCGGGAAAACAACGCTCTGCCACTTGATCCCTCGCTTCTATGACATTTCGTCGGGAGAAATCCGGATTGACGGACGCCTGATCCAGGACTTCACTTATGAATCCCTACGCAAAAATATCGGCATTGTGCAGCAGGACGTTTTCCTCTTTACCGGCTCGATTTGGGAAAATATTGCCTATGGAAACCTGGACGCTTCCAAAGAAGAAGTCATCCAGGCCGCAAAATTGGCCAATATCCACGATTTCGTCATGACCCTGCCGGAGAAATACGATACCTATATCGGCGAACGAGGCGTTATGCTTTCCGGCGGGCAAAAGCAGCGGATTTCCATTGCGCGGCTTTTCCTCAAAAACCCGCCGATCCTAATCCTGGACGAGGCCACCTCTGCGCTGGACAACACAACCGAGCTGATGATTCAGGAAGCTCTGAATAAGCTCAGTCAAAACCGCACCACTCTGGTGGTAGCACATCGTCTTTCTACCATCAAAAACGCGGACCAGATCGTGGTGCTGACCGACGAAGGAATCCAGGAAATGGGCTCCCATGAAGAACTGATTGCTCAAAAAGGGCTTTACAGAGAGCTTTATGAATCCCAGTTCCGTCTTACAGTCGGAAGCGTTTAATCCCAAGAATAAAAAAAGCCACCTTTTAAAGATGGCTTTTTTTATATTATTTCCATACATCCGGGGAAATGGTTCTAACAAGAAACTGGATCAATTATAATCCCGGCTGTCTTTTCTGCCCCGTCCGCCGCGGCGGCGTTCCTGCGGCTTCTTCATATCCGAAAATTTTTCATCGCTGGACTTAATAAACTTCGAAAGCATATCTTCAAAGGAATTCTCTTTGGCCGGGCCGGAACGGCTGGACTGAAAAACCGGAGCTCCTCCCCGGTTTGCAGGAGAATATCCCTCCGACCGGTTGCCTCCTGGTTTTGAGGAAGGGCGTCCCCCTCCCCCATTGCCACCCCGGTTCCCGCTATTTGAGGAACGGTTTTCCCGCTTGGGAAACGGGTTTTGCTGCTGTGGCAGGGCTCGTTTAATCGACAGGCTGATCTTGCCGTTATCGCCGATATTCAGAATTTTCACCTTGACCATCTGTTGTTCCTTGAGATGTTCCGAAATATCATTGACATACGACTGCGATACTTCAGAGATATGTACCATACCTACGCTTCCGCCCTCAAGCTCGACAAAAGCTCCAAATTTCGTAATACCTGTAACCTTACCCTCAACAATAGAACCCACTTCGTGTTGCATAGGAAAAACTGTTCCTCCTGTAATTTTTATTTCTTCCGGTTTTGATCAATATAGATCCGCTCATCCGGAAAAACGAGTTCCAGCTTTTCCCGGGCAATACGCATGATATATTCCGCGCTTTCTCCCGAATTTAAAATGCTGCGAATCTCTTCATTCAGATATTCCTGCTCATCCAGCTGAGCCTGTACTAAAGCCAGATTTTCCTTCCGTTTGGCGATATCAACCTGCATGATCGTAAAAGAAACGACTACATAGACGAAAAAGGCAGCAAAAGCCAACCGAAAAATTTTACTTCTGTTTGCACTTCTTTTTGCCAAACCTTTCCCTCCTAATTATTTGATTGGTTTTATTATACACCAGTTTCAAGCGATATGGCAAGAGCTTTTGCAGATTTACTGCAAGTTTTTTGCAGTAAATCCTCCATTTACGCAGGAAACCCTTCAATTTCTTCCCGATCCAACGGCAGAAACGCCAAGCCGGAAAGAGAAGCAGCTTATAGAGCAGACGAAACAGCCCATATACTGCCTTAATAATGCCCTTAGCCGCTTTCATCAATACAAAGCTAAGGGTGAAAAAATACAAAACTGCTCCCAACAACTCTCCAAACAGCAGAAACCCCCGCAGAAGCCCACTGTTCTCTGTCATCACAAAAATGAAGCTGGCCAAGGTTAAAAAACAGAAATAAAGGACATCCTCCACAAAAACCAATACTTTCCCATGCGGGACGGCTAGGCGAAGGATCCGGAACAAATCATAAGCCCCTCCCAATAAAAAGCCCAGCAGACAGGCTTCTAAAAAAATGAGGGTTTGACGGGTCAATTCCATCGACTACTTAAACACCTTTGCGAAAAGGCCGCGGATACTTTTCTTTTCCGGTGCATCGTTATAAAACAGCGCAGCAACGGATTCACCGTCCACGGTCAGTTCCCCGGTTTCCAGGTTCAGCTTGCTGATATGCAGCCCTTCCCCTCGGATGGTCAGCTCCCCCATCTCTGTCAGCAGGGTCACCGTTGTTTCATCGAAATTTCCGACCTCCCGCACACCGGAAAGCGAGAGGAATTTCCGATCCTCTAAAATCAGGTTATGCGGCTGCTTTGAGGGTCGTTTTTCTTCCAGCATCAACGCCACTCCTTCCATCTTTTGCATTACTTCATTTTATGGAAAGCAACGGAAAGATATGACGCATTGATAAAAACTTAGAACCTGTATTCACAATCAGAGGATGCCAGATGCCCGAGGGGTTTTTCGGGCAGGCAATGAACGCAGTCTGTATGAAAAAGCACCGGGCAGATCGTGTTCGATGGTTGTGCATACAGGTTCTTATCCCTCTAAAATGATGTATTGGTCGGCGGCAGTTTCTTTATTGGCATATTCGCTGATACTAACTACCTTTACCTTTAAATTGCGGGCACCCATCCCAATTTCGATGATGTCTCCCACTTTCACCTGATAAGACGCCTTCGCCGGGATACCGTTGATGACAATTTTTCCTGCATCACAGGCCTCGTTGGCGATGGTACGGCGCTTAATCAGCCGTGTTATTTTCAGATATTTATCCAAGCGCATAGGGATTCTCCTTTCCTGAGCTGAAGCAAAAACCGATAATACTAGTATAAAAAAGAAATCGCCTTTGAATCAAAGGCGACTCCCGCGCTTCAGACGAAGCTTCATTTTACATTATCTTTCAAGCCTTTTCCTGCTTTGAAAGTAGGAACCCGTGAAGCAGGGATTTGGATGGTTTCGCCTGTAGCGGGGTTTTTACCTTCTCTTGCGGCACGCTCCCTCACCTCAAAAGTGCCAAAGCCAACCATCTGCACCTTTCCATCGTTTTTCAAGCCGTCGGTAATCGCTTCAATAACAGCATTTAATGCTTTTTCTGCATCTTTTTTAGACAATTCTGTTTTCTCAGCAATAGCTGCAATCAATTCAACTTTTGTCATTTTATCTGACCTCCTGTATTTTATTATATCTTCATGAGGACCTAACCTCTTGAATTCAATTTTTCCGCTGCTTTAGCTGCTTTCCAACAACGGTCCAGCAGTGCTTCATCAGCGTCCTTCATGGTTTTGCCCTCATCTAAAACCATTTTTTCCACTGCACAAAAGCGGGCAATAAATTTATCGGTGGAACGGGTCAGCAGCTCTTCCGGATCAAGGTGGTAGTTCCGCGCCAGATTAACTGCCGAAAATAAAACGTCGCCCAGTTCTTCTTCAATCTGTGGCAAATCTCCTTTTCCAATAGCTTCTTCTGCCTCTTCCACTTCGCTGTGCAGATCCTTCAGCATAGCGGAAACATCCGCATAGCCAAACACTGGATTGGCTTTTTTAGCTCTCCCCTGAACCTTCTCACATCGCATCAATGCAGGAAGGGATTGTGCCACTGATGTCAAGGTTTCCCCGGCCGTTGTTTGGCCCTTAGAATTTTCTTTAATAGCCTCCCAATTCGAAAGAACCTCATCCACACTGTCCGCCTGCACATTGGAGAATACATGAGGATGCCGTGTAATCAATTTTTGGCAAAGCTCATCGACCACATCCTCAAAGCAGAAGCTCCCGGCTTCCTCTTCCATCTGGGAATGAAACATCACTTGGAGCAGGACATCCCCTAATTCTTCCCGGAGCAAAGCCGTATCCTGCAAATCAATCGCCTCGACAGCTTCATAGGTTTCCTCAATCAGGTTTTTCCGCATGGAGGCATGAGTCTGTTCCCGATCCCAGGGGCATCCGTTTTCGCTTCGGAGGATCCGCATGATCTCCCGTAAATCGCTGATTTCATAGTGTTTTTTCAGCTGAAAATCCATCCAATCCCTCCTTTTTGATCAAAAGCGTGACAGGAACTATTTTACCTTATAATGTGCAATTTTTCAAGTGTTTTTGCGATTTTATTTCCTTTTGGAAGCATTAAAACATCTTCCCGTGCAATTCCTTTCAGCACAAACAGCACCAACAGATAGCAAAGCCCTCCGATTCCAATGCTGAGGATCGTAATCAACCTGCTTGGACCTATCGCCTGAAGCAGATTATAGCTCAACAGCGCCATAATCCCGCAGGCCAACCCTGCAATAAGCGGTTTAATAAAAATCCCTGTATAATTCAGTGAAACTGTAACGATTTTTCGCAATTTATTGATGCTTAAAAAAGCAATCAGCAGATAACAGGCCAGCGTGCTGACTGAGCTTCCCAGAATATTGATGGAGGGAATCCCGATCAACACCACATTTAACACCAACTTGGTCAGCGCCCCGCAAAATAAATATTTCACCGGCAGATCCATCCGGCCGACCCCCTGGATAATCGCATTCATCGGGGTGACCAGCGCCAAAAACAGGGAGGCAACAGCTAAAATAGCCAATAGGACAGCACCAGACTCAATCCCTTCCTGCTTAGAATACAGCAGCTTTAAAATCGGTTCGGCCATAAAGGCCATCCCCATACTCATCGGTGCAGCAACCAGCATGGTTACCCGGATGACCGACTCCACATTCAGCTTGATCCGCGCCCGGTCCCGTTCCGTCCAGGCAGCCGTTACGTTGGGCAGTGCTGATTTCCCAAAGATATTAGTAAAGGCTGGGACAAGATTGAACAGTGTTACACAAGAACTGAAGATACCAAACAGGAAATCGCTCATCCCCTCATTTTCTTTCAAAAAAGACCCATATAAACTGTTCAGTGTTTCTGGAGATGCGCTGTAGCAATAGTCCAGCCGGTTCTGAATGGTGGTTGAGTCAATCAAAGCGGAAAGCTGGAGCACAACCGCTCCCAATGTGACTGGCAGAGCTACTTTCAACAGACGGTAAACCAATACTTTGCTTCTTCGGGAAGGCGGGGCATTCCGCAGCATTTCTTTGGTAATGCTATCCCCTTTCAGTTTATGGCGGAAGTAGATATAGACCAGTCCCACCAGCGTGCTCACACTGACACCCAGCATAGCCCCTGCCGCGCCATAAGGGACGGCAATCATCTGGGCAGCCTCCAGGGATTCTGCGGCCATACCAAAAACCTTCCCGGTTTCCTGGAACTGCTTTTCCGCAATTTGCATCACAATCAACGCAAATCCTAGCCCGGCAACCAGTTTGGCAACGACCTCGACTACCTGCGTTACAGCAGTCGGCGTCATATTGCTCAGACCTTCATAATATCCCCGGTAGGAAGCCATCATACAGCAAAAAAAGATCGCAGGTGCCAGCATCACAATGGCCCAGTAAGAATTCGGGCTTTTGATCATCTCCGAAAAGCCTTTGGCAGAAAAAAAGATCAACCCAGCTCCTAAAACGCCTAAAATTAAAAACAAAAGTGTTGCCAACCGAAAAATTTTCCGAACATCACGGTATCTTTTTCTCTCCAGATTTTCTGCAACCATCCGTGCCACTGCTGCGGAAAGCCCGGTTACAGTCAGCGCATAAATTGTCGTATAGACAGTGTAAGCACGTGTAAAATAACCTAACCCGGTTAAGCCCAAGATATTCGTCAGCGGAATTTTGAATACAGCCCCAATCAGCTTTACAATGATCATCGAAGCCATTAGCACCGTGGAACCATATACAAAATTCTGTTTTTTCTGTTTTGTCAAAGCAAACACCCATTCTGCCGAAAGGCGCATAATTTTCGTAAAAAAAGGATGTACCAAATTGAAACACATCCATGTTCTATTATAGTACATCCTTTTCAATTTTATGTGAACGTTCAGTGAATATGGCAGAGGTTTCCTTGAAAAAAGGGGTTTTTCAGCTTATCGATGAAGAAGCGGGGAAATATGCTTATACAAGACCAAACAGATTAAGGAGGACAGGACGCCCTTCAGCAAATTAAATGGTGCAGTTGCAAAAAGAACAAGAGTTTCCATACTTGTAATCGCCGGGTTTACGGCTGTTCCCGCTGCAACCAGCGCGTCAATCGGCATCCCATAGGCTACCGAGTAGACTGGAAGAAGCAGATATAGATTTAGCAAACTGCCAATTACCGTCATAACCAGAATGCCAACACCCATACCCAGGATCGCCCTCTGAACAGATTTTTTCTGTCGATAGATCCAAGCAGCCGGGAGTACAAACGAACAGCCAATAACAAAGTTGGCAAACTCCCCTACCCCCGCTGTAGTAGTACCTTTCAGCAGCAGCTCCAGCAGGACCTTAATCAATTCAATCCAAACTCCTGCCAACGGGCCGAGGGCAAATGCCCCAATCAAAACAGATACCTCGCTAAGATCAATTTTATAAAATGACGGAGCAAACCATAAAGGAATGTCAAAAAACATCAAGATGACAGATATTGCACTCAAAATTGAAATTTTAGCCATATATCCTATAGAAAAATGACTGGATTTTCCATGAGAAAGAAAAGCCCTGGATGGTTTTGTCATAAAAATACCTCCTGACAAATCCAAAATCTGTTCCCTGTCTGAGAGATAAAAGCGCCCACAGGATAATAGAATCCCATGGGCGCTTTTGCATTCAATCCAACGCAATTGTTTCTTTCATCCGGACTTTAACCGTCGGTTTTGGAATCACACCAAATCAGCGCTTACGCGCGCATGGACTTACGGGAAAATCCCGATCACCACCGGTGGAGAATTTCACTCCGCCCTGAAACAGATTTCGGTTTTATTTTGTTTTGTTGATTTGTTTATTCGTGGTCGCAGTTACAATTCTCGCCGCAGCAACAGTCCTCTTCGTTGTACTCGAACTCCAGCTTCTGTCCGCAATTTGGACAGTCCATATCGCCTTCCAGCAACGTATCCTCATCCAAATATACCTGATCGCCGCAATTCGGGCAGGTTACCTCATACAGGTCGCCGTCTACGCCGCAGTCTTCGCAGTCACAATCCTCGTCCCCATAAAAATCTTCTTCCAAGCTGCCCAGGTCTTCATCAATTGTATCCAGAAGTTCGCCATATTCATCGCAAACCTCTTCCACATCATAAATCGCTTCCGACATTTCCTCCAAAACATCCAAAATCGCCAGCAGGAGCTTGCCCTCTTTCGTTTCGGCATTGACATCCAAGCCTTCTGCAAGTCCTTTCAAGTATGCGACACTTTCATTCATACTCATAATTCCCGTCCTATCTGCCGCTGCCAGAGCGGCCTCAATTTTTCCAAACCCGCAGAAAAAAGCGGGAACCAATGCGATGGCAGAATGCCTTTTTCCTTTATGCGCGTTCCATATACTCGCCAGTCCGGGTATCAATCCGGATTACTGTACCTTCGTCAATAAACAGCGGAACCCGAATTTGGGCACCGGTTTCCAGGGTAGCCGGTTTGGTCGCATTTGTCGCCGTATCCCCTTTGAAGCCTGGTTCGGTTTCCGTAATCTTGAGTTCCACAAAGGTAGGCGGCTCAACGCCAAATACAACGCCCTTGTAAGAAAGCACCTTACAGATCATGTTTTCCTTCACAAACTTAAAGTTATCATCCATCTTGTGGGAATCAATCGGTTCCTGCTCATAGGTTTCGTTGTCCATAAAGTAATGCAGGTCGCCATCCTGGTACAAGTACTCCATTTCGCGGCGCTCAATAAATGCAGTCGGATACTTATCCGAAGGGTTGAATGTTTTATCGGTTACAGCGCCCGAAATTACATTGCGGAGCTTGGTACGTACAAACGCAGCGCCCTTGCCTGGCTTTACATGCTGGAACTCGATGATTTGGTATACATCGCCGTCCATATCGAAAGTCACGCCATTTCTAAAATCGCCTGCTGAAATCATAAATTACCTCCATTGTAAATATAAACGTCTTATCTGTTTTTATTCTACCGTAAACTGGCGTTAATTTCAAGCCCAATTTATAAAGTTATCAATTTCTTTTCGCTTTTGGTCAGGCTTTCCGCGGTTTTCTCTCCAATCAGCACCATATCTTCAATCCGGACGCCGAATTTCCCGTTGAGATAAATCCCCGGTTCCACCGTGACGATCACATTCGGGGTAATCACTTCTTTGCAGATCTGTGAAAAGCCCGGCATTTCATGGATCAACAGGCCCAGCGAATGCCCCAGCGAATGTCCGAAGCAGCCCTCATAACCATTTTTGTAGATGTGATCCCGTGCAACCTGGTCAATTTCACAGTAGAGCTTGCCGACCTCGATGGCTTCTTTCGCCATCAGATGGGCCTCCAGCACGGTATCATAGACCTTTTTCTGCTCATCCGAAACGGCTCCTACAGCGACGGTTCGGGTCATATCGCTGCAATAGCCGTTATAAGACGCCCCAAAGTCCATGGTCACAAAATCCCCGGTTTCTACCTTCTTATCCGACGGAACCCCATGCGGCAGTGAACTGTTGACCCCCGAAACCGCAATCGTATCAAACGCAATCCCAGTTGCCCCCAGTCTCCGCATGGTATATTCCAGCTCCAGTGCGATCTCCTTTTCAGTCACGCCCGGTTTGATGAAACCGAGAATATGATCAAATGCCGCATCTGTAAAGGACTGGGCTTTCTGGATATCCGCAATTTCATCCGCTGTCTTAGTTGCACGCAGCTTGTTGATCTGCTCACTCAAACGCACATCATTCACCCAGGCCAGCTCTGGAAGCTTTTCAAGATAACGGTTGTATTGGGAGAGGGTCAGGGTTTCCGCCTCGACCGCAATCGTTTTTGCCCCGCAGGAGGAAAAGAATTCCTGGATCTGCCCATAAAAATCGGTGGATTGAAGCAGCACTTCGAAATCTGTAATCACACTACGAGCCTTTTCAATATAACGGAAGTCGATGATAAACTGTGCCTTTTCCCGCGTTACCAGCAGTGTGCCTGCGGAAGACTTCATATTCGTAAAATAGCGGCGGTTTTCATCCGAGGTAATCAGCGCGCCGTCTACTCCTTCCGGCAAACGCTCCATCAGCGTCTTCAAACATTGTTTCATAAAAGATGTCCCCTTTTTTGTTTTATCCGGTTTCCGATGAAATGGCGGGTATCGCCTTGGAATCCATTCTACATCAAATGCTGAAGCCCGGCAAGAGCCAGCATATAGCTGTGTTTGCCAAATCCGGAAATACTGCCCGCGCAAACAGGAGCGATCACAGATTTGCTCCGGAATTCCTCCCGGCTGAATACGTTGGAAAAGTGAACCTCAATACAGGGGATATGCACGGCTGCAATGGCATCCCGGATCGCATAGCTGTAATGGGTATAGGCTCCGGCATTCAGGACAATTCCCTCGAATTGATGCCGGGCCTCATGGATTTTATTGATCAATTCCCCTTCAATGTTGGACTGGTAGGTTTCACACTGATACCCCAGGCTCGCAGCATATTCCAGGATTTCCCGGTTGATGCTTTCAAAGCTTTCCTGACCATATACGGAGGCCTCCCGTTCACCGGTCAGATTGATATTCGGGCCATGGATGACAATGACATGTTTTTTCATGGAGCTTCTTTTTCCCCTTCCGTGTTTTTTTAGATTCGTTTTTATCCCACAGAGGATGACGGCTAATGCCGGATCATCGGGCTTTCTTCGAGCGATATAGTCGGCACACTTGAAAATCGGTACCCGCTTTTCAAGTCAGGCTTTGCCTGTCCATACATAAAATGCGCTGTGCGCCGTCTATGAAGCACTACCGCATGGCCGCTTCGCTGCCCACTGCGGCATAATGCCGCAGTATTGAAAAGAAGCATTGGCTTCTTTTCAAGCGCGTTGACTATAGTAGGCCTGCATCTGAGCGGCGTCCTCTGCCTGGGTTCCGGCCGATTCACAAATGATCCGAGGCTCCAGTCCCCGCTCTGTCAGCAGGTCGATCAGCGGCTCAAATTCCGGGCCATAACGGGAATCCGAAAATACCAGATGGCACTTTTCCCCACCCTTTTCGGTGAACTCAATCCGGGAAAAATGTGCGTGAAAAGACTTCGCCCGTTCGGAACCCAGACGGTTCGCGATCTCATCCAGGATTTTCTCATAATCTTCCCGTATTTGAATGGCACCCAGACTGCGTGCATACAGATGCCCAAAATCCACACAAGGCAAAAAGCGTTCTTCCAGCTCACAGAGGGCTAACACTTCATCCAGATCTCCCAGCTGATTGATTTTCCCCATGGTTTCAGGACAAAGATGAATCTTCGAGTAGCCCTGGTCATCCAGTGCTGCCTGCGCCCGTTTCAGTGTATCCAGGGCATAATGAAGGGCTTGTTCCCGGCTCAGCTTCCCACAGGAGCCGGAATGGACGACAATCCGGTCCGCACCCAGCCAGGACGCAATCCTGGCCGATTCCACCAAATAGCCAATGCTGTTCTCCCGCTTTTCTGCCTCCACGCTGGAAAGAGAGATGTAATACGGCGAATGAAGGGAAAGTGCGATCCCCGCTTCGCGGCATCGTTCCCCCAAAGTACGGGCCGTATTCTCATTCACACGCAGTCCGTGCCCGCATTGATACTCAAAAGCGGTTAATTCGAATCGGGTAAGGTAATCCGGTATTTCAACGGTTTTTTTATAGCCCATTTCAGCAAAACTGTTTGGAGTACCGGCCGGCCCAAAACGTACACTCATAACCTTCCTCCGTTTTTCCTTTGGTATTTACGGATATGAAACTGCTCTAGACTTCTCTTCAACCGGAAAAAAAACCCGCTTTCCAATTCAAACGGTTCCACCAGGACCGTCCAAAATCCAGCAGCATTCCCACCCAAAATATCCGTATAAATCTGATCGCCTACCAACCCAATCTGATCGGCGGAAAGCCCCATTTGACGCTGTGCCCTTTTTAACCCATACGGCAGCGGCTTACACCCCATCGCTACAAAATCCAGGCCCAGCCGCTGGGCAAAAGGCGTTACTCTCTCTCTGGTATTGTTTGAGACAAGCATCAATTTCATCCCTTGGGATTTCATAGAAGCAAGCCAATCCAGCACAATTGGGAGTACCTCCTGGCTTCCGTGCAGCGTCAGGGTATTATCCACATCCAGCACAATCCCTTTGATCCCACGTTTTTTCAGATCCGAAAATCCCAGTTCCGTAAGATTATTCAGCATCAGGTCCGGGGTAAACAAAGACATGGGGCCTCCTCCTTTCCAAAAGATAATTCTGTATCCCTTTCGCTCATCTGCAGGTGCTGGAATACGAAGCAGTCTTCAAAAATGAAATAGGTTGAAAGAAGCGCGGCTCCTTTCAACCTAATTTGCAAACACTTATTTATACTTGCGTTTACGAGCAGCCTCAGACTTCTTTTTACGTCTTACAGAAGGCTTTTCATAATGTTCTCTTTTACGAACCTCAGCCAGTACACCAGATTTTGCACAAGATCTCTTAAATCTTCTGAGTGCGCTGTCTAACGATTCATTTTCCTTTACGCGAACTTCTGACACTTTATTCCCTCCCTTTGCCGCCGAGACAGAGGTTTACAATCAATATTGCAACGTAAACTATTATAGTAAGATTTCGACGTATTGTCAAGCCTTTTTCTAAAAATAACGAAGTAATTTCTATTTTACCACGATATTGACCAGCTTATTCGGGACCGCAATTTCCTTGACAATCTGCTTCCCTTGAATGGCCGCCTGCACCTTGCTGTCCGCCTTCGCCGCTGCAACTGCCTCTTCCTTCGGGCAGTCCGCCGGGAGGTTCAGCTTGGATTTGATCTTCCCGTTTACCTGGACAGCCACCTCAATGGTATCCTCTTTGCACTTATCCGCATCGTAAACCGGCCAGCTTTGTTCAAACAGCAGTCCCTCATACCCGTTCAGCTGATAAAGCTCCTCGGTGATATGAGGTGCAAATGGGTTCAGCAACATCAGCAGGGTACGATAGTCGGTACGTGTCAAGCCATCCTGTGCCTGAATCTCATTCAGCAGGGACATCATCGCCGCAATCGCGGTATTGAATTTCAGATGCTCGATATCCTCGCTGACCTTTTTGATCGTGCGGTGGAAGGAAGCCTCCAAGGCTGGTGAATAGCCCTCCGCGTCTGTTAAATTATCCTGAAGGTTCCAAACCCGGTCCAGGAAACGTTTGCAGCCCTTTAAGCCGTTTTGGCTCCAGGGCGCCGATTTTTCAAAGTCGCCGATGAACATTTCATACAGGCGCATGGTGTCCGCCCCGTACTCCGCTACGATATCATCCGGATTGACCACGTTCCCGCGGGACTTGCTCATCTTTTCGCCGTTCTCGCCCAGGATCATCCCATGGCTTGTCCGTTTTGCATAAGGCTCTTCACAGGGAACCACGCCGATATCATAAAGGAATTTATGCCAAAACCGCGAATAAAGCAGGTGAAGGGTGGTGTGCTCCATCCCGCCATTATACCAATCTACCGGAAGCCAGTACTCCAGCGCTTCCTTGGCTGCCAAAGCCGAAACATTATCCGGATCACAGTACCGAAGGAAATACCAGGACGAGCCTGCCCATTGAGGCATGGTGTCGGTTTCCCGTTTTGCCGGCCCGCCGCAGTGCGGACAGATGGTATTAACGAAGCTTTCCAGTTTGGAAAGAGGCGACTGGCCGTCCTCTGTTGGCTCAAAGGATTCAATCTCCGGCAGGCGCAGCGGAAGCTCGCTTTCCGGGATCGGGACAAAGCCGCATTTTTCGCAATGGACAATCGGGATCGGCTCGCCCCAATACCGCTGGCGTGAAAATACCCAGTCACGCAGTTTGAAATTGACCTTCGGGTAACCCAGCTTGTTCTCCTCCAGCCACTGGATAATGGCTGCTTTCGCTTCTTCCACCGAAAGGCCATTCAGGAAACCGGAATTGACCATTGTTCCCGTCGCGCAATCGGTAAAAGCTTCCTTTTCGATATCACCCCCGGCAACAACCTCCACGATCGGAAGATTGAAAGCTTTGGCGAAGTCATAGTCCCGGGTATCATGCGCCGGAACCGCCATAATCGCGCCTGTCCCATAGCTCATCAAAACATAATCCGAAATATAAATCGGGATTTCTTTCTGATTGACTGGGTTAATCGCCCGGATCCCTTGAATGCAAACGCCGGTTTTATCTTTGGCGATCTCCGCCCGCTCGAAGTCAGATTTTTTCGCCGCCGCTTCCTGGTAGACGCGGATTTCTTCGATATTCTGAATTTGATCCGCTTTCTGGGCGATCATCGGATGCTCCGGGGAAATAACCATATAAGTCGCGCCGAAAAGCGTATCCGGCCGGGTTGTATAGATCAGCAGTTCATCCCCCAGCGTCGTGACAAATTTCACTTCCGCACCGGTAGAACGGCCAATCCAGTTTTTCTGGGAGGTCTTAACCCGGTCGATATAGTCTACCTTGTCGAGATCATCAATCAGGCGCTGGGCATATTCTGTAATCTTAAGCATCCACTGGCTTTTTACCTTATGCACTACTTCCCCGCCGCACCGCTCGCAGGCACCGTTGACTACTTCTTCATTCGCTAATACGACCTTGCAGGAGGTACACCAGTTGACAGAGGCCTCGCTTTTATAAGCCAGCCCTTTTTTGAAAAGCTGAAGGAAAATCCACTGCGTCCATTTATAGTAAGCTGGATCCGTAGTGTTGACCTCACGGTCCCAGTCAAAGGAAAAACCCAGCGACTGCGCCTGCTTCTTAAAATGGGCCACATTCTGCGCCGTAACGATTTCGGGGTGAATATGGTTCTGCATGGCGTAGTTTTCAGTCGGGAGGCCGAATGCGTCCCATCCCATCGGGTAAAGCACATTATACCCTTCCAAACGGCGCTTCCGCGCAACAATATCCAGCGCAGTATAAGGCCGCGGATGGCCTACGTGAAGCCCCTTCCCAGAAGGATAAGGAAACTCAATCAGTGCATAATATTTGGGCTTTGTATAGTCGTTTACTGCACGGAAAGCCTTTTTTTCTTCCCATATTTTCTGCCATTTCGGCTCAATTTCCTGAAAATTATATTTCACTTGCTGACACACTCCTTGTTCAATCAAATCTGTCTGCCTATTATTCCGCAAGCAGCTCTTCCAGCGGGATCTGAACACCGTCCCCCCACAGCTTTTCAAGATTATAGTAATTCCGTGTTTCTTCATAGAACACATGGACAATGACATCCTGGTAATCCAGGATAATCCAGCTGGCGTTGTCCACACCCTCCACCTGCCGCGGAAGCCGGCCTAACTTTTTCAGCTCAAACTCGAGTTCATCCGCCAGCGCACGGACATGGGTCGTATTCGTAGCAGAGGCAATGACAAAATAATCCCCTAAAGTCGTTACATCATCAATCTTGATCACATCAATTTTTTCAGCTTTTTTCCGATCCAGAATCTGCACGGTGTGCTTGGTCAGTTCCAAAGAATCCATAAAAATCCTCCTTCGGGCAGCAGCCCGTTTCTATGCTTGATCCGGCTTTATTAGTCGATATTGCCGTAGTCATCTTCCTGAGGCGGATTGATCAGCTCTTCGTCCCACTCCGGAGGCAGTTCTCCCTGCCCGGAGCTTTCTTCCCCAGGCGGCTGCGGATCATCCTCAAAGATGATCTCACTGGAAACCGGTTCTTCCGGCTGACTTTCCTCTGGCAGCGTTTCCTTCGAAGAAACCGGCGCTTTCGCCGGCGGGGCTTCCGATTTCAATTCCAATATTCCCAATTCTTCCGCAGGAACCGGGTCCGAATAAGGGCGGAAATAGGCATTCAGCAGGTCAGCGGTTTGCTCCCGCTGGATCGACTGCATGGCCAACCCATTTTTCCATGCTGAAGTGGTCGGAAGGATATGGAATGAGATATTGCTCATATCCACTTTCATCAATTCATTATAATATCCCAACAGCTCCCCTAAGGTCAAATCGGTAGTGACCTCTTTGATCAATGTCGGAGCCATCGAAACAATCTGTGTCTTGCTCATGCCGAAACACTTTTTAATCAGCGCCTGCATGAATTGGTTCTGCATATCAATCCGCCCAAAATCCCCGGTAGGATAAGAATACCGTTCCCGTACCACCTTTTCAGCTTGGATACCATTCAGCGTTTGCAGCCCTTTTTCGATTTTTACCCCTTCCAGGTAAAATGAAATCGGCACATCCATCTCAACGCCGCCAATCGCATTGACAATATTGACAAATCCGTCCATATTTACCGTGACGTAATGGTCAATCGTTAAATTCAGCGTTTTATTGATCCGTTTGGCCAACCCGTCAATCCCGCCGCTGCTTTTGGAACCGTATACCGCGTTGATCTTTCCGGTACTGATGTCCTCGCCGATATAGGAGTCCCGAGGAATCCGCAGGGCATTGATTTTCCCGGCAGCCATGTCAAAATTGGCCACCATGATCATATCGGTCAGCTTTCCCCGGTTAGAGCCGGCTTTTTCCGTGTAGTCAATGCCAACGACCAAAATATTGACGGCTTTGTCCCGGATTTCGTTTGGTGTTATGATATCCTGGTCCAGCTTATTATCGTTCCCGGTGTCGGGCTCGTTATTTTCCAAAAAGCTGGTGTTAAACAGGAAAACACCCACGACGCTCAAAACGGATAGAGTGATGACTACCGAGAAAATAGAGATCAGAATCCGATCCTTCAAAGACGATTTCGTTTTTTTCTTTTTCATATTCTTCCCTCTCCAGCGGGCAGGCTCCCCTGCCGGATTTTCATACAGATCCAATCACAGCACTCAAGGCTGTTTGGCAGGACCGGCCTTCCCCGGGCCGCTGCCCAATCAATTTTCCGGCGCACCACTCTCGCCATACAAGCGTCCAGATTTCGGAAAGCCACTACGCGAAGCTCCTCCGCCTCGGCATAAGTACGATCATAGGCCGTTCCGTCGGCGACATACAGGATCTCCTCCAGCAGCGTCATCCCCGCTTTTCCGGCGGTGTGAACCCGCACTGCCGAGAGAACCTCTTCATTCCGGATGCCGAGCACATCCCGGGCATAGAGATAGCCGGTTTCCGCATGGTATAGGCTCGGGCTTGCCCAAAAAATATCGTCATATATTATACCAGAATCCGTCAAAATTTGCAACTGGGTCGGGACGGATTCTTCCTTTGTCAAATCATGAAGCAGGCCTGCCAGCTCAGCCGCTTCCTCATCTGCCCCATAATGAACCGCAAGCTCGCGGGCAAGCCGGGCAACCGCTAGGGTATGCCGATACCGCCCTGGGCTTAAACGGGACTCCGCCAATTGTTCAAGATCTGTTTTGGTCATAAAAAACCTCCTTTTTCCGGTACAATCCTTTCTCCCGGATGTAGTCAGCCACGGTGTCCGGAAGAAGCGGGCGGCAGTCCTTTCCGGCGCGGATGGCTTCCCTTATTTCGGTAGAGGAAAGCGGGAGAACCGGGATTTCTGCTATAGTAACCCGCTCGGCTAAAGAACCGAAGGAATCCCGTTTTTTTTGCAGTAAAGGCAGATCCCTTTCCATCCGTGCGGCAGCCAGTAAACGCGCACGCTGGAGGATTTCTTCCCAGCGGAACCAGCGGTCAAAGCTCAGCAGCATATCCGACCCGATTAAAAGGGTAAACTCCCCGTCTGGTTCTTCCCGGGAAAGCTGTTCCAAGGTATAGATGGTATAGCTTTTCCCGCCCAGCCGGTATTCCACATCGCTGACACGCATCCGGCTTTCCCCGGAAATCCCCAGCCGGAGCATCTCCAGCCGGTCCCTTTCGGAAGCCAGATCCTCCGCCACCTTATGCGGAGGGATACACGCCGGTATCAGCCACAATTCTTCAAAGAGGAAACGCTCCAGGCAGGCTCTTGCAAAGTGCAGATGTCCATAATGCACTGGGTTGAACGTCCCTCCAAAAAGGGCAATGGAACGCATGGGTCAAATCTCGTAGATCGGATCTTTTTTCTTCTGCTTATATAAGATAAAACGGGATCCGATTACCTGAACTATCTGGCATTCTGCCGCCTCTGCCAAATTTTCTGCCGCTTCCCGGGCGGAGAAACCGCAGTTATCCTGCACCTTGCATTTAATCATTTCACGGGCAGCCAACGCATCGTTCGCCTGCTTGAGTACCGTAGGGGTAATGCCGCTTTTCCCAATATAAAGCACAACCTCCAGCTGGTTGGCATAGCCTCGTAATACAGCCCGCTGTTTACTTGTCAATTCCATCTTTTATTTCCTTTCCTCTTTCTTCACCCGCTGATAAAATCCCGGTCAGGCATTCCCGCAGACGGCGGAGCGCCTTCCCGCGATGGCTGACGGCATCCTTCTCCTCGGGGGAAAGCTCAGAGAAGCTGCGTTCACCGATCATGAAAACCGGGTCATAGCCAAACCCATTTTCTCCCCGCGGAGCCCGCCCGACAATTCCGGGACATTCATCCACGATAGAGTAGACTTGCCCGTCCGATGCGATCAGGGTAATCGCGCAAACGAACTGCGCGCCCCGCTCCCCGTCTGGGACGGATTCCATTTCCTTTAAGAGCAGGGCTGTACGCTCTGCATCTGTCAAGCCAGGGCCGCCGTACCGCGCTGAATAAATCCCAGGGGCGCCGCCTAAAGCGTCCACCGCAATCCCCGAATCGTCTGCAATGACCGCCATTCCCGTTCGGTCAAACAAGCCCTTGGCTTTTAAATAAGAATTCTCCGCAAAGGAGGAGCCGGTTTCCTCGGCCTGATCCTCGATCCCCATTTCCGTTTGGGAAACTGCCTCGATTCCAAGCGGCTCCAGGATACGGGAAAATTCCTGAACCTTGTGAGCATTTTTGGTTGCCAGGATCAATTTCATTCTGATTCCTCCGTATCAAACAGAGCGTCTGCAAAATCCTGCGCCGAGAAAGGCTGGAGGTCATCCAGCTGCTCTCCGACCCCGATGTATTTCACCGGCAGGCCCAGCTCCTCTTTAATGGCGATAATAATCCCACCTTTTGCCGTACCGTCCAGCTTGGTCAGGACGATCCCAGTGATCCCAGCCGCCTCTTTGAACTCGCGAGCCTGGTTGACCCCGTTTTGCCCGGTCGTTGCATCCAATACCAGCAGCACCTCGGTGTCACAGCCCTCCGCTTCACGGGCGATAACGCGGGCTATTTTAGCCAGCTCATCCATCAGGTTTTTCTTATTGTGAAGCCGCCCCGCCGTATCGCAGAGGATCACATCGCATCCTCTGGCTTTACCGGCCTGGATCGTATCGAATACAACAGCCGCAGGATCCGAGCCCTCACTATGCTTCACCAGATCCACACCGGCCCGATCCGCCCAGATTTGCAGCTGGTCGATTGCCGCCGCACGGAAGGTATCTGCCGCTCCAAGGATCACTTTTTTTCCATCAGCCTTCAAACTGGCTGCCAGCTTTCCGATGGTAGTGGTTTTGCCCACCCCGTTGACACCAATCATCAGAATCACGGAGGGTTTCGTTGAAATTTGAAGCTCAACCGGTCCTTCCAGCATCTCCAGAATAATCCCTTTCATCATTTTCTTAATATTCTCAGGGTCTTTCTCCCCGGTTTCCTTGATCTTTTTGCGGAGCATATCACAGATCTTCACCGAGGTCTGCACACCGACATCGCAAAGGATCAAGGTTTCTTCCAGCTCCTCAAAAAAGTCCTCGTCGATCTTGGTGAAAGAATGCAAAACGCTTTCAACCTGCCGGACCATGGAATCCCGGGTTTTTTTCAGCCCATTTTTAATTTTTTCGAAAAAGCCCAATTTGTTCCCTCCTTTTTATGTAACCGCCAGAGCGGTACGTTCCAGCTCTGCTACCTTTAACTGCAAAAGCTTGGACACCCCTTCCTCCTGCATGGTCACGCCATAAAGCATATCTGCCGCTTCCATGCTGCCCCGACGGTGCGTGATTAAAATAAACTGCGTCTGTTCCGCCATTTTCTGAAGATAGGCGGCGTATTTATCGATATTAACATCGTCCAGTGCCGCTTCGATTTCATCCAGCACGCAGAACGGCGCAGGATGTACCCGCATAATCGCAAAATAAATGGCAATCGCCACCAACGCCTGCTCACCGCCCGACAGCGCGGCCAGGTTCGTAATAACCTTGCCCGGCGGCTCAACCGAAATATCAATCCCGCTGTCCAGCATCTCCTCCGGATCAGACAGATGGAGTTCCGCATGGCCTCCCCCAAACAGTTCCCGGAAGGTCTCCTGAAAACAACGGTTAATTTCCCGGAAATTTTTCCCGAAGATTTCCTGCATCCGGGCAATCAAATCCTGGATCAGGCGGATCAGCTCCGACTTGGAATGTTCGGCATCCCAGATCTGGCTGTTCAAAAAGTCGTACCTTTCGCGGACTTCACGATACTCCTCGATTGCTTCCAGATTCACACTGCCCAGCGCACGAATCTGGTTTCTCAGGGAAAGCAGTTCTGCATTGGCTTTGACGGGATCTTCCAGACGGACTGCCCGCTTTTGCGCTTCGCTCCGGGTCAGCTCATATTCATCCCAAAGCTGCCGGATTTTCTCGTCATACTCCCGTTCCAGCTGAATCCGGCGTTCCTCCATCCGGGCGATTTCCCCGGTGCAATTCCCCTGTTCAGCAGAAATCCGGCGTTCCTCCTGCCGAAGCCGGGTCGTTGAAGCTTCTAATTCCTGCCGAAGCGCCGCCTGCTCCTGAATCTTCTGCTCCAGTTCAATGGACGCCGCCTGATTTTCTGTTTTCCGCTGTTCGCTCCCAATGATTTTTTCACCGATTTCCTGAATCTGCAAACGGCAGGCTTCCTGCTCCTGTAATAACCGGCTGAGATCATCCCCCGCCGATTCCCGCCTGCTTTTCAATTCCTCCATCCCAGCGCAGAGGGATTCCGCATCCTTCTCCAGCGATACCCGGCGCAGCTTCAGGGCAGTCAATTCCTCGGTTAGGGTTTGCCGGCGGCTTTCCGAAATCTGGCTGCTGTTTTGAAACGCCGCCTGCTCCGATTCCGCCGCATTCAATTCCTTCTCCAGACGGTCGGACTCTGCCGCTTGTTCCTCAGCCTGTGCCCGGAGATTTTCTGCTTTCTGATACTTCTCTTCCAATTCCGCTTCCATCCGGCTTTTCAGGGAATCTGCCTGTGCAAATTGCTCCTGCAGGCGTTTCTGTTCCCCTTCTGCCCGGATGCGGTCCTCATTCAGAGCCGCCAGCTCCGCTTGGGCTTCTTCCAGCAATCCCGAAGCCGCAAGGACTTCTTCTTCCTGCCTGCGGAGCCGATCTGAAACGGCTGCTTCTTCTTTTTGCAGCCGATCGATCTCTGTTTTCAAATCAGAAATTTCATTTTTCCGGCTCAGGAAGTTCTGCCCTTTATTCCGGGACCCGCCCGTCATCGAGCCGCCCGTGTTGACCATTTGACCGTCTAAGGTTACCACCCGGAATTTATAGCCATAAGACTTGGCAATTTGAACCGCTGCATCCAGATCCTCCGCAAGGACAATTCGCCCCAGCAGGAACTCTACCGCCGGGCGAAGGGCCGGATCGTACCGTGCCCGCTCGACTGCTAAACCCAGATAGCCCGGGTAATTTTCCAGCCCTTTGGCCTGGAGTGGAGAAGAAGTCATCGCGGATAGAGGCAGGAAAGTCGCCCGACCCAGCTTTTCCGCCTTAAGCAAACGAATAGCCGCTTGGGCATGGGATTCCTGATCGACGATCAAATGCTGCATCGCGCCGCCCAGGGCCGTTTCGATTGCCACCGAATACGCTGCATCTGTTTCCAGCAACTGCGAAACCGTCCCGCGGATCCCTTGCAAAACACCATTTTTCGCCCGTTTCAGCACTTCCTTCACCGAATAGGCATAGCCGTCCAGGGACTGCTCCAGCCCGGTCAGCAAGCGTTCCTTTTGCCGCTGTTCTTTAATACGAAGCGTAATCCGCTCGGACTCCTGGCGGGACGCTTCCAAAACCTCCCGCCGCCCCTCCAGTTTTTTCTGATAGCCTGCCCACACATTTCTCAGGCCCTCTTCCCGGCTTTTCAGGGTTTGCAGGAAAGCCGATATCCGGTCCAGCTGCGTACGGTATTCCTCCTGCTCCTGACGCTGGTTCTGCAATTCTTTCTCATTGGAAAGCAAAACCTCCCGCAGCTCTGCACAGCCGGACTTTGCAGAAAGCATCTCCATCTTTACCTGGGATTGACGCAAAGCCAGTGTTTGGATCTTTTCCCGCAGCTCCTGTGCCTGCTGATTCTGCATTTCACTTTCAAATAGATGCTGCTGCAAGGCCGACTGCTTAGCAGCTTCCTCCTGCCCGGCCTGCTCCAAAAGCGCAGTCAGCCGGGTATATTCCTGCTCACGCAGCGACAATTCCTGCAAGACGTTTTCCGCTCTGCGGCTGTGAACCGCCAGCTCAGAATCCAGCCGTGCAATACCCTGCTCATGATGGGCAATGTCATTTTTCAATACGGCAATCTGCGCAGAAATCTCCGCATTGGCGGTTTCCAGCTCCTCCTTGCTGCGGCGGATCCCGTCGATTTTGATCGAACAAGCCTGCATCTCCGCATAGGTTCGCTGGATCGCTTCCTCAATCTGCGCGATCTGCTCCTCCGACTGCTCATGCCGCCGGCGGAGTACTAAAAGGCGGTCCGAATGATCCTTCAGCGCCCGGTTGGATTTCTCGATCACCTGAATCCAAAGCGATACCTCCAGCGTCTTTTTCTGCTCGGCCAGTTCCAAAAAACGGCCGGCCTTTTCACTCTGCTCCTTCAACGGGGAAATCCGGCTTTCCAATTCCCCCAGGATATCCCGCAGGCGGACAAGGTTGTCCTCCGCACGGGCGAGGCTCCGCTCCGCTTCTTCCTTACGATAGCGATATTTGGAAATACCGGCTGCTTCCTCAAAAATTTCCCGGCGGTCACTGTTTTTAGCCTGGATAATCTCGGCAATCTTCCCTTGCCCAACGATAGAATATCCATCTCGGCCCAGTCCGGTATCCATCAGCAGCTCATGCAGATCCTTCAGCCGGACCGGGTTCCGATTGATCCGGTATTCACTTTCTCCGCTGCGGTCAAACCGGCGGGAGATCGTCACCTCATCCGCATCAATCTCTAACCGGCGGTCCTGATTATCGATCGTCAGGGATACTTCGGCAAACCCCTGCGGGCGCCGGCTCTGCGTGCCGGAAAAAATGACATCTTCCATTTTCCCGCCTCGCAGCGTCTTGGTGGACTGCTCGCCCAGTACCCAACGGACTGCATCGGAAATATTGCTTTTCCCGCTCCCGTTGGGGCCAACCACCCCCGTCAGGCCCTTGCCGAACGTAACCCTGGTTTTGTCTGGGAAGGACTTGAACCCCTGTAAATCCAAGTATTTTAAAAGCAATGCTGTCCCTCCTCTTCTTCTACCAAAATAATTTCATACTCTGCCAAACCAGCCCTGCCCCGGATTCGGAGCTTCCGCCCGGTTTCCTTTTCCAGCAGGAGAATATTTTCCCGTTTCTGCCCTGCCATTTTGGACACCGCACGAGGAGAAACACCTATCGTTACCGGATCCGCTCCGGGGATACAGCTCAGCAATTCCATTGCACGCTCCCGGTAGATCCGCTGCTCACACAATTCCCGAAACGCCGGATGATAGGCCCCGGCCAACCGGTTGGCTTCCACCTCGGCCGACGCGTGCAATCCGGCTTTAATAACCCGGATCCCCTTCAAATGAAAGTACCAGAGCAGTTCCGCACAAAGATCTACGCTTTCCGCCAGTTCCATCGGGCGATAGATCCCTGCTTCCCACAGCCTGCCCAGCTCGGTTCCTTTCAGGACAGCCACCGGATAAATACGCATCGTATCCGGCCGGCATTCCGCTAATTCACGTGCGGTAAAAAGCGCCCCTTCCCGGTCATCCTGATACAGCCCTGTCATCATTTGAAGCCCTAGGGAAAAGCCCTGCTCCCGGATCAATGCCGAAGCCGTACGCACCTGCTCCGCCGTATGCCCCCGTCCGTTGGCAGATAAAACCTCGTCGCGCATACTCTGCGCCCCGAGCTCAATGGCCGTTACCCCTGCCTCCTTCAGCTCAGACAGGACTTCCCTGTCAATCGCATCCGGCCGGGTCGAGATCCGGATTCCGGAAAAACCATCCTCCCCTAGGAAAGGCTCTGCCGCTTTCAGCAACGTCCGCCGATAAGAAGCTGGAACCGCTGTAAAGCTTCCGCCGAAAAAAGCAATTTCCGTGTTGGCTGGATCGGCAATCTCCACTTTCGCCTGCCGCAGAATTCCGGAAACCTCCTCGGGAGAGGGTGAGGATGCCTGCCCGGAGATCGTACGCTGATTGCAGAAGCTGCATTGGTGAGGGCATCCGCTGTGCGGGATAAAAATGGCGATATTGCTATGCTTCATAGCCCATCAATTGGAGTGCTTCTTTTGCAGCAAGCTGCTCCGCCTGTTTTTTGCTCTTGCCCCGTCCGGTTCCAATAACGTTGGAATTCAGGTGTACTTCAATGGTAAAGGCCTTGTCATGATCCGGCCCAACCTCGCTGACCAGGACATATTCAATCTTTTCCTCCCGGTTTTTCTGGATAATCTCCTGCAAAGCCGTTTTATAATCGCTTAACGCGTTCACCCGTTTGACGTCCATATGCTCCGGGATAAAACGCAGGACAAATTTTTTGGCTTCTTCCAAGCCTCCGTCCAGGTAAATGCTGGCAATGACGGCTTCAAACGCGTCGGACACAATAGAGGGGCGCTCCCTTCCCCCAGTATGCTCCTCCCCTTTTCCCAAGTGGAGATAATCCCCCAGCTGGATCTTCTGGGCAAACTGGAACAAGCTTTGTTCGCAGACCAGGGATGCCCGCAGCTTGGTCAACTCCCCTTCCGGCTGATGGCGGTAATGGGTAAACAGGTGCTCGGCTACAATCAGTGAAAGGATGGAGTCACCTAAAAATTCCAGCCGTTCGTTATCATGTATCCCGCGTTTTCCTTCGTTCGAATAGGAGGAATGGGTCAGTGCTTCGTTCATCAGCGCCTTGTTTTGATAGGTATAGCCTATTGCTTTTTCAAATGCTTCCATTGGTCGATCAGATTTTCCTTTCTCCCTTGTTCGATTCTTCCTTGGTTTTTTCCAGCGCAGCGGAAATTTCGCCAATGACGTTCTGATTGACAAAATCACGAGCCTGTCGGATGGCGTTCTTGAAGGCCTTGGCATTGGAAGAACCATGTGCCTTGATTACCGGCCTGGATGTTCCCATCAAAGGGGCGCCGCCATACTCCGTATAATCCATCTGCGACTTGAAGGACTTCATCTTGGGAAGGACCAGCAGCGCAGCAAGCTTCCCCCGCAGCCCGCTGGTAAAAATGCCCTTCAGCTTATTCATCAGCATTTTTCCCAGGCCCTCTGTCAATTTAAGGATAACATTGCCTGTAAAGCCGTCCGCTATTACAACATCCGCATCCCCCCGAGGGATATACCGCGGCTCAATATTGCCTGTAAAGTTCACTGCGCTGCATTCGGAAAGCAACCGGTATGCTGCAATTTGGAGATCCCCGCCTTTAGTTTCCTCAGCACCGATGTTGACCAAGCCTACCCGCGGATAGGGCACCTTCATGATCTTTTCCATATAAATCGAACCCATGATCCCAAACTGGACCAGCATTTCCGGACGGCATTCCAAATTCGCCCCTACATCCAGCAGGATATAGGCCCCTTTTTCGCTTGGGATGATCGGTGCCAGTGCCGGACGTTTGACCCCTTTGATCCGCTTGACGATCAACGAGCCGCCTACGACAATCGCACCGGTGGAACCGGCACAGACAACGGCATCGCCCTCCCCGGCAGCCAAAAGCTGGAACGCCTTCGCCATAGAAGAATCTGCGTATTCTTTCAGCAGGCTGGTCGGCTCTGCTTCCACCGGGATCACTGAAGGCGCGTGCTCCAACTGCATCCGGCTGAGATCTATCCCATTTTCATCCGCCACCTGACGAAGCTTGGCTATATCCCCGGTTACCGTAATCTCGACGCCGTATTCCTCCATAGCCATGACGCAGCCCTGAAGTACCGCCAAAGGCGCGTGATCCCCTCCAAAGCCGTCTACGATAATCCTCACTTGACATCCTCCTCACTTTCCAGCAATTCCCGCAGCGCTGTATAGCCACGGGCTGAAATCTGTCTATAGCGTTCCTTTTTATCCCGCACCGGTTCATCCAGCGGAGGAAGGATCCCCATATTTGCGCCCATTGGCTGGAAATCCGTAACCGTCGGATCACTGATATAAGCGGCCAGCGCACCTAGCATCGTGGTGCGGGGAAGCGTAATTTCCGGCCGGCCGGTCAGCCGTCTAGCCAGATGGTTCCCGGCAAAGATCCCGGATGCGGCCGATTCCGTATACCCCTCTACTCCGGTAATCTGTCCGGCAAAATGGATCCTGGGTTCCGCACGAAGACAGAAATGGGCATCCAACAGCCGGGGGCTGTCCAAAAAAGTATTGCGGTGCATGACCCCATAGCGCAGGAACTCGGCCGATTCCAGCCCGGGGATCAGCGAAAATACCCGCTTCTGCTCCCCGAATTTCAGGTTGGTCTGAAAACCAACCAGGTTATACAGGCTGCCCTCCGCATTCTCCCGCCGAAGCTGGACGCAGGCCCAGGGACGATGCCCAGTACGAGGATCCCGCAGGCCGACCGGTTTCAGCGGGCCGAAACGGATGGTGTCCGGCCCCCGTTTAGCCATTACCTCAATCGGCATACAGCCTTCATACACCTTAAAATCCCGGTGGTCGAAGTCTTTCAGCGGGACAGATTCCGCCTCTACCAGCGCCTGGTAAAACTGTTCATACTCCTCCCGATTCATTGGGCAGTTCAGGTAATCCCCTTCCTCCCCCTCTCCATAGCGGGAAGCAGAAAAAACGATCTCCCGGTTGACGCTTTCCGCAGATACAATGGGAGCCGCCGCATCGAAAAAGCTCAAGCCCTCCGACTTCACCAGCCGCTGGATTGCCTGAGCCAGCGGTTCAGAGGTCAGCGGCCCGGAAGCAATAATGACCTCCCCCTCCGGGACCTGATCCAGCTCCTGCTCGATCACCCGAATCAGGGGGTTCTCCCGGATTCGATGGGTGATGTAATCCGAAAATTTTTTCCGATCTACCGCCAGTGCTCCCCCGGCGGCCACGCTGCATTGTTCGGCGCTCTCCATCACCAGGGAGCCGAACAGCCGCATTTCCTGCTTTAACATTCCTGCCGCACTGTCGGGGCGGGATGCTTTCAGCGAATTGGAACAGACCAGCTCCGCAAATCCAGGGTAATGATGGGCCGGCGTGTATTTCTGCGGCTTCATCTCAACCAAATCGACTGAAATGCCAAACTTGGCCAACTGATGCGCCGCCTCACATCCTGCCAACCCGGCGCCGATCACGCTTACTCTCATTCCTTGTCGATCCCTCTTTCATAGCTGCAAGACTCGTTTGAACAATAAATTTTAGCGGAACGCCCGGTCTTTTTCAGCAGGCTTTTCCCGCATTGAGGGCATTTTTCCTCCATCGGTTCATCCCACGAAAGGAAGGAACATTCCGGATTATGCTCACAGCCGTAAAATTTTTTCCCCTTCTTGGATTTTTTCTCCAGGATCTTTCCGCCGCATAACGGGCAGACCCCCGGCGTAGCCGTGACAATCTTCTTCGTGTTTTTGCATTCCGGATATCCCGGGCAGGCCAGGAACCGACCAAACCGGCCGTTTTTGATGACCATGTTCCGTCCGCAAAGCTCGCAGACTTCATCGGTTACTTCATCCGGCACTTTATAGGTAACCCCCTCGGTGTCCACTTCCGCTTTTTCCAGCGTTTTCGCGAAATCATCATAAAATCCGTGCAGGACGTCTTCCCATGGGACCTGGCCATCCTCGATGATATCCAGTTCCTTTTCCATATTGGCTGTAAAATCCGCATCCACGATTTTATCAAAATGCTCTTTCATCAGCCTGGTTGTAATTTCGCCCAGCTCGGTTGGTTTCAGCTGGCGGCCCTCCCGTTCCACATAATTCCGACCCAAGATAGTCGTAATGGTCGGCGCATAGGTGGAAGGGCGGCCAATCCCGTTTTCCTCCAGCACCTTAATCAGCGATGCTTCCGTATAGCGGGGCGGCGGCTGAGTGAAATGCTGGTTGGGAAGCAGCTTCTTCAGCTTGAGGAGATCCTTTTCTTTCAATTCTGGAAGAACCCCCTCTTTCTGTTCTTCTTCATCCTTGCCTTCTACATAAAGAACGGTGAAACCATCAAATTTTACTGTAAAGCCAGATGCCTTGAAGGTATAACCCTCCGCATCGATCTGCGCGGCAACAGTATCCAGCAGGCAGCTTGCCATCTGACTGGCAATAAACCGTTCCCAGATCAGCTTATATAATTTGTACTGATCTCCGGTCAGACTGGCCTTGACCTGTTCCGGGGTTAAGCCGGGCATAGACGGCCGGATGGCTTCGTGAGCGTCTTGAGCATTGTTTTTAGCTTTATAGACACGAGGAGTGGAGGGGATATAGGCTTTCCCATAACGCTCCTCAATATAGGCCTTCGCGGCGGCCTTTGCCTCATCTGAAATCCGCAGCGAGTCGGTACGCATATAGGTAATCAAACCGACCGCGCCGATCCCTTCTACATCAACGCCCTCATACAATTCCTGTGCCGCCTTCATGGTGCGGCGGGTCTGGAAGCCCAGCTTCCGGGAGGCTTCCTGCTGCATAGTCGAGGTGATAAAAGGAGGGGCTGGCGTTTTTTTCCGGACACCCTTTTTCACCGACTCTACCACAAAAGCAGCATCCTGCACCGCAGCCACAATCTCAGCCGCCTCTTCCTGATTATGCAGCTTGACCTTCTTGCCCTCTTTTCCGTAGAATTGGGCCACAAACGGTTTGGAAACAGAATCGGCAAGCAGGCTGGCTTCTACCGACCAGTATTCCTCTGGTACAAACCGACGGATTTCATTCTCTCGGTCTACAATCATCCGGACCGTTACCGACTGTACACGGCCGGCGGAAAGCCCGCTTTTGACCTTCTTCCAAAGGAAGGGGCTGAGCTTGTAGCCGACAATCCGGTCCAGAATTCGGCGGGCCTGCTGGGAATTAACCAGGTCCAGATCCACCTTGCGAGGCTCCGCCATGCCAGCTTTGACCCCAGTTTTAGTAATTTCATTAAAAGTAACCCGGTTTTTTTCTTCCAGATCCACCTTCAGCAAATGAGCCAAATGCCAGGAAATCGCTTCTCCCTCACGGTCCGGGTCGGTCGCAAGATAGATTTTACTTTTGCCTTTTGCGGCCGCTTTCAGTTTTTTAATGGTTTCCGACTGCTTGCGGATATTGATATACTTCGGCTCAAAATTATTCTCCACATCCACGCCCAGCCGGGATTTCGGCAGATCACGCACATGTCCCATTGAAGCGATGACATCGTACCCCCGGCCGAGATATTTTTTTATCGTCTTCGCCTTGGCCGGCGATTCTACAATGACCAGATTTTTTGCCATTTATCTCATCCTGTTCCTGCCAATACAGCAGGAATTTCCTTTCTTATTTTTGTTCATGGGAAAGCTCCGCTGCTAAGCTGTAGCGTCCTCCCCCACAGGGCGAAGCCAGACCCACCAGTTCAAGCTGGGTCAGCTCCGATAAAAGCAGCCCGGTTTCCATTCCGATTTCCGCGGCAATTTCGTCAATCTGCCGGGGAACAAAGTGCAGGGCCTGATAAATCTGCCGCTGCCCGTCTGTCAGCTCCTCCAACAAAGAAGCTGCTGCCTGGTCAAACCTCCGGCGCCGTTCCTTTTCCCTATCTGGATCCAACCGAGGGGCGGCAGGGAGAGCCTCCCGCTGTGTTTCACGATAGGGCACCGCCGGCTTCACCCAATCCGCCATAGGGGTTTTGGATTGGATCAATTCCCCATACTGCTCCCGGTACTGGCTGAGGATATCCTCTGTGCAAAAACAGGGAATCGCTCCGTCCCGCAAAAATGGGATTACCCCTGCATAGCTTGGGGAAAACACATCCGCAGGCGGAAGGCAAAAACATTCCTTCCCCTGCTCCAACGCATGATTCAGAGTCAGCAAAGAACCGCTCCTCATCGGTGCGTGGGTAACCAACGTTCCCAGCGATAATCCGGAAAGCAAGCGGTTCCGGGTAGCAAAGTACCGGCTGCTGACATGAGTCCCAGGCGGAAGCTCTGTCAGCAGGACTCCCTGTCTGGCCAGCCGGACCTTGACGCCGTGCGTCGCCTCGGGATAATCAATGTCCATCCCACAAGCCAGTATGCCGATACTTTTCCCGCCGGCATCCAGCGCCGCTTCATGGGCGGCCCTATCGATCCCAACCGCGCATCCGCTGACAACAGTGATCCCAGCGGATGCCAGCTCGGAAGCCACCATCCTGGTAAACCGTTCCGTATAAGCCTCGGTTTCCCGCGTGCCCACGATCGTAATGCTGAGCGGATTTTTCAGCACGGAAAGATCCCCGATCGCATACAGCAGAACCGGAGGGCCGTAAATATCCCGCAGCCGCGCCGGGAAATGTTCGTCTTCATAAGAAATCAACGTAATCCGTTTTCGACGGCATTCCTTCAGGATATGCTCCGCCCGGCCCACGGAAACTGTTTTCATCCGGCGGATTTCAGCCTCCGGCAATGAATAGAGGGAAACGATCTCCTCCACTGGCATTTCCATCAAAGCTTCCGGAGATGCCCCCTGCTCCAAAAGCTGCCGAGGGCGGTCGCTTCCATAAGAAAACAGCTGGGAAAACCAAATCCATGCTAATATTGGCTCCATACGGCAACCCCTCTTTTTATTTTGTCATTTCCCAGAGCAAAATACACGCCGCCATCGACGCATTCAGTGATTCTGTGTTCCCTGGCATCGGGATCGTCACCCGCTGGGTACACTTTGCTGCCAACTCCGGCGGAAGCCCATTTCCTTCGTTTCCAATCAGCAGGACGGCTGGATCATCAAAAGCCAGCTTCCCCAGAAGGGCGGCATCCGGATCCAACACCGCAGCATAAGTAGATACCCGCCTGCGCCTCAATTCTTCCAGTAGTATTCCAGCCTCATCGGCCTGGTAAAAAGGCACCCGGAAGACCGAACCCATACTTCCCCGAATTACTTTGGGATTATAAATATCGCAGGTATGATCCGCTAAAATCACACCCTCCACGCCGAGCGCTTCGGCGGTACGGATCATCGTCCCTACGTTGCCGGCATCCTGAAGCCCAACCAGCATCAGGTAACGCCCGCTTGTTTCTATTTTATCCAGCGAAAACGATTTGTCAAGCTTTTGGGCAATGGCATAAACCCCTTGGGGCGTTTGGGCCTGGCTGAGCTTTCTTTCCAAAGCGGAAGGGATTTGGCATACGCGAAGCCCTTGAAAAAGTTTTTCTAACTCCTGTTCCTGCTTACAGAAACAGGTTTCGGTCACAAAAACCATTTCAATAGACAGCCCGCTTTGCACGGCTTCCCGGAACAGCTTCACGCTTTCAAGCACAAAACGCCCTGTACGGTCACGCTCTCCTTTAGAGGACGCCAATTTCCCATATTCTTTGATCCAGGCGTTGTCTTTAGAAGTAATCTGCTGCATAAATGACCTTCTTTCCCCACATACAAAAACCGAAGCCAAACGAAATTTGACGAACAGCCATATACGAAAACACGCCCGGGTCGTTAGAGGACGCGGGCGAGTCGCAGTTATTTCCTATTTTACAGCAGCCTTTGCCTGCTCGCAGAGAGCGGTAAAAGCGGCAGCGTCATGGATTGCAATTTCAGAAAGCATTTTGCGGTTCAGCGTTACGCCGGCTTTTTTCAGGCCATTCATAAAGGAAGAATAATTCATCCCGTTCATTTTGCAGCCAGCCGAAATACGGGTGATCCAGAGTTTTCTGAAGTCACGTTTTTTCTGTTTACGGCCGATATACGCATACTGGCCGGATTTCATGACCGCTTCTTTCGCTGTTTTGAAGAGCTTGGATTTGCCTCCCCAATAGCCTTTAGCCAGTTTCAGTGTTTTATTTCTTCTCTTGCGAGTTGCCATTGCTCCTTTAACACGAGCCATAATTTATACCTCCGTTTGTCCTATCAATCGATTATTTGTAAGGGATCAGCTTTTTCACTGCGGCTACGTTGGTCTTATCCACGTAAGCGCCCTTGCGCAGACCTCTTTTTCTTTTGGTGGTTTTTCCATGGCCGTTCAGCAGATGGCTCTTATTGGCATGAGCGCGTTTAACCTTGCCGTTTTTGGTCAGCGCAAAACGTTTTTTGGCGCCGGAATGTGTTTTCAATTTAGGCATAATGAAAGCCTCCTTATTTCCTTTTACTTTGTTGTTTTCGGTGCAATAAACATGGCCAGACTGCGGCCTTCCATTTTGGGCGCTTTTTCCATAACGCCGTCTTCCCCACAGGCCTGAACAAACTGCTCGAGCAATCCCTTCCCCATCTCCGGATGCGCCATCTCACGGCCGCGGTAGCGGACGCTGACTTTCACCTTATCTCCGTCGCGAAGGAATTTGCGCGCATGGGACACCTTGGTATTCAGATCATGCGTATCAATATTCAGGGACATCCGCACTTCTTTGATTTCCACTGTTTTCTGATTCTTCCGCGCCTCTTTGTCGCGTTTTGCCTGCTCGTAGCGGTATTTGCCGTAATCCATAATCTTACAGACCGGCGGAGTAGCCATCGGCGCAATTTTGACCAGATCGAGATTTTTCTCAACCGCCAGTTTCAGTGCGTCTTTGGAACTCATAATACCAAGCTGGCTGCCGTCACTGTCTACCAGACGGACTTCCTTATCCCGGATTTCTTCGTTCATGGGCAAGTCATTACTTTTGCTAATAATAAAGCACCTCCATCATATGGGCAGAACCCGAAACTGTAAATACAAAACAAAAGCGCAGACAAAATGTCCACGCTTTTCAACAACAGTTCAAAAACTCTCGTTTTTTGTATTAACCCGGCGCGTTATATTACGGCAGGGTGAGAACGTGGAACAGTTCTGCTTTGTTTTCTTAGTAAGGATACCACGGATTTCCTGAGTTGTCAACCCCTTTGGACGGGGTTTTCGAATTTTTCATCGGATACGGAATCTGCCGTCCTGAAGCGCCCGGAGAATCTGGGCCGCACTTTCCTCCGCCGTTTGCCCTGTGGTATCCACTGTGTTCCGCTCATAAGGCCCCAACCGGGAGAAGAAACGCCAAAGCTTCCGGACCATTTCCAGATTCAGCGGAAATTCCTCCTTCTGCTCGCGGGCAGAAGCACGGGCGGCCGTTTCCTCCTCACTGGGCCGAAGGATAAGATACCGGATATCCATTCCTGCTTCGGCCAAGCGGAGCCACGGCGTAAGAAACCAAGGGCCGATGACGCCGTCCACATAAACCTCGTAACCGCCCTTACAGAAGGCTCCGGCTGCCGCCGCGGCCGCCTGGATCACAGTATCATTCTGTTCCCCGGATTCCTCCATCCAGGGCGGGATATACCCGCTGCAGATGTACTGGTAAAAATCATCCGTATGAAGATGGACCGTCCGTCCACAGGAAGAACGCTCCGCCAGCAGCCTGGCTGTTGTGGTTTTCCCACTTCCACAGGATCCTGAAAGCGGGATAATCCGTCCAAACATCGATTCCCCCTCCTCTACTAAGATCCTTTTTATTTCCCTCTGCTCATCTGCTTCACACCCAGCTCCATTCCTCCCGCTGTCAGAAAAAACAGCATACCGGTTTGGAACCAAAGAAGGGGCAGGTCTGTTACGCCGTGGATACACAAGGCAAAGACCAGAGAAAAAATCAGCGCCGCAGTTCCCCGGGTTTCCGGGGAAGCCAGCATCCTCCTAACTCTCTGAAGGCAAAGACCCGCATAGGCCATAATCCCGGCGGTTCCGGCTACCCCAAAGCTAAGAAGAGGATCCAGATAAAGACTATGCGCGTGATAGGTTGCGTAACCTCCGTAATCCTTCCAAACAGAAAAATAGGCCAGCAGCCCTTGTCCAAACAGCGGATGCGCCAGAAAGCCTTTCCAGGCTGTCTGCCAGATATTCAAACGGGTTTCAAAGCTTTCCGGCAGGCGGTCTAAACGAGGAAGCAGTCCAGGCACCAGGATAATCACCAGCAGGAAAAGCAGAGCAAACAGCCCAAAAAGACCTGCCGCCCGGTGTCTGCCCGCCAAAAAAAGCTGGAGTACAACCCCTCCGAGAACAGCCAGCCAAACCGACTGGCTGTCACAAAGAAACAATCCCATTAAATTGATGACCAGGACCTGAAGATAAAATCCCAAGTGCTGAGGAGAAGAGAGGATCCGGCTGACGCAGATTAAAAGCAGGAACTCAATAGCCATTCCATAGTAATTCGCATTGAGCATCCCTCCGGTAGCGCGGAAACAAGGCCCTAAAACCAATTTTTCCGCAACAGCACAGAAAAAGCTGAAAAAGCTGGCCAGACAACACCAGTCCAGCGCAACCAAATACCGTCCCGGTGTCAGCAGGCTCCGGACGTAAAGGAAAAACAGGAGAACCAGGATCCCCCCTGCCCCAGCAAGCAGACTGACCCAATTCCGATGAATCAACGGGACGATCGCCAGCATTCCGCATAATACCAGAAAAAGCCTGTTCCCCTTTTGGCACAGCATCGCCTGCCGGAGTTCCTTTTTCAGCAGCCCATAAACCACGGTGGCCAGCAGCATTCCGCAAGTAAATACAAACGGCAGAAAGATCGAAACCGCACAAAGATAAAGCAACCGTTCCGACAGTCCTGCCTGCCGGAACGACCGAAACAACCCGGCCGGAACGGAATCTTTCACTCAAAGCCCCTCCTCTGAGAACTCATCAGAATCCGGAACGCTGCGTTACCGCTTAATCACTACTGCCAAAAATTCACAGTCTTCCCCACCGGTCGCAATCATCCCATGGCCGTGGCCGGAATCATACATAATCGCGTCGCCCTCATTGAGCACCAGCGTATGATTTTCCATCCGCACCTTCAAGGCCCCTTTCAGCACTAGATCAAATTCCTGACCGTCATGAGTAGAAAGTGCAATGGGTTTGCTCTGTTCCTCCTCCGAATAAGGGGCGGTGACAATAAACGGTTCGCAAAGCTTCCCTTTTAAATTATGCGCCATGTGCTGATAGCGGAAACCGCTCCGGCGGCTCATACTGACGCCGCTGCCCGCCTTGGTAACGGTGAAAAAGGACAGATGCGGGTTTTCTCCTGTCAGCAATTCGACAATATCCACACCGAATTTTTCAGCGCATTTATGTAGAAAGGTAAAGGAAAAATCCTGCTCGGCATTTTCATGCGCGGCATACTCCGCTTCGGTACAGCCGATACATTCCGCCATTTCGGCAGGAGTCAATTCCAATATTTCCCGGAGTTCTTTAATCCTCTGGGCAATTTCAATAATTTTAGGTTCCATATTCTTGTTAACCTCCATCTGCTTTTTCCACGGAAAAAGCACAGAACAGGGTGTGTGCTTTCCCAAACTTGGGATTACTTTGTATTATAACACAGCACCTGGTTAAAAAAAAGTAATTTTATAAACTTTTTTAAACAAATTTCTTGTCTTTTTCCGCCGATGTGATACAATAGCCTAGAACTCATTCGAAGCAGATTTCCTTTCTTTTCACACGGAGAATCAACATGGCAAAATCCACCTGGAACCCCAGCACTTTATTAGGCCCATTGCCGCCGGTTCTGGTCAGCTGCGGCAGTATGGAGCGGTCCAACCTCATCACCATCGCCTGGACAGGAATCGTCAATACCATTCCGCCAATGACCTATATTTCAGTCCGCCCCGAACGGTATTCCTACCCGATTATTAAGGACAGCGGCGAATTTGTCATTAACCTCACCACTGCGGCGCTCTGCCGGGCCGCCGACTTCTGCGGCGCACGCACCGGCGCGAAATGGGATAAATTCGAGGCCTGCGGGCTGACAAAGGAAAAAGTCAGCCAGCTTTCCTGCCCGGCAGTGGCGGAAAGCCCGCTCAACCTGGAATGCCGGGTGCAGGATATCCTCCCTTTGGGCTCCCATCATCTTTTTCTAGCCGAAATTGCGGCGGTAAACGTGGAGGATTCCCTGCTGGATGAGAACGGGAAGCTCTGTCTGGACCGGGCCGGGCTGGCCGCATTCGCACACGGGGAATATTTCGAACTGGGCAAACGGATTGGTACCTTTGGATTCTCAGTGCGAAAAAAGAAAAAGAAAGCCCCTTCCAAAGCGAAAGGAGGATAAGAGCATGACCACCAAAGAATATGTCCTCCGTCTTTTGGAAGAACACAAAGGCTCCCCTCTTTCCGGCAGCCAGATCGCCGCAAAGCTGGGTGTTTCCCGCGCGGCAGTTTGGAAAGCGGTACAGTCCCTATTAGACTGCGGATACCCAATTACAGCTGCCAATAACCGGGGATACTGCTTGGAGGCTACCAGTGATATCCTCTCCCGTGAAAGTATCCTCCCCTACCTTCATAATCCTGCGTTTTATCCGGAGATCCGGGTGCTGGATTCGGTGGATTCCACCAACCAGGAAGCAAAAAAGCGTGCGCATAACGGGGCCCCCAGCGGGACTGTTATCCTCGCTGAGCAGCAAACCGCCGGACGGGGAAGGCTGGGCAGAAGCTTCTTTTCCCCGGCAGGAAGCGGCATTTATCTCAGCGTGGTCTTCCGGCTGGATTTCTCGATTGATGTTTCCCTGCTGCTGACCTCGGCTGCCGCGGTTGCGGTCTGCCGGGCAATCCGTTCCGTAACCGGGCTGGAAGCCCAGATCAAATGGGTCAACGACATTTATCTGGACGGGAAAAAAATCTGCGGGATTTTAACAGAAGCCAGCATGAATTTTGAAAACCAGCAGCTGGAATACTTGGTCGTTGGGATCGGTATCAATGTCCGTACAGGCTCCTTTCCTCCGGAAGTTGAGAAAGTCGCCACCGCGCTGGAACCCCATTTGGAGGGGCGGCGGATTTCCCGCAGCGAATTGATCGGCGCCGTCCTCAACGAGCTGGAAACGGTGTTGAAACAACTGGAAAACCAGGATTTTCTGGAGGAATACCGGGAGCGCTCTTTCGTATTGGGCAAGCGTATCTCGGTGATTACACCACAGGAAATCTATCCAGCCGTAGCCCAAGCTCTGAATAATCAGGGACATTTGATCGTCCAGCGAGAGGATAATGGGGAAACCGCCGTACTGAATACGGGGGAAATTTCCATCCGGCGGATGGAAGCTTAATCCATCGAAAAAGCAGATTCTCTGCTTTTAAAGAATATTTTTATGGAATGTAGAATGGTGAACATCATGAAAGAAATCAAACTTTCCCCCTGGAAGGCCGTTGCAACCCTTCCCTACCAAGCCGACTTCTCCCAGCACATCCAGCAGGGTGTGCTCCTGCCTAACCTGACGGACTGGATCGATGCCTCCGTCCCCGGAAGTATCTATAAAGATCTCCACCGGGCAGGCGTGATTGAAGATCCCTATTTCGGGGAAAACAGCCTGGCCTGCGAATGGGTTGCCGGACGCTGGTGGATTTACCGCACCACGTTTACCGTTACCGCTGAGGACTGCCAGGATACCCTCCGGCTGTGCTTCCACGGTATCGATTATTCCGCTCAGATTTTCCTGAATGGAAAAAAGCTTGGCCATCATGAGGGGATGTATCTTCCCTTTGAAGCGATTGTCAACGACCAAGTCAAACCGGACGAGGAAAACGTCTTGGTCTGCGTGCTGGAGCACGCCCCGCTGGCTGATCCCCAGCCTGGCTACACCTCCAAAACCCGTTATCTGAAAGCGCGGTATAACTATAAGTGGGATTTCGCAGTCCGGCTGGTGAATTTAGGCTTGTATGACGAAGTAACCCTGACCCGGCACAACACGGCCCACATTGCCCACAGTTTTGTCCGTCCAATGAAGAAGGAAAACAGCTGGGAACTGGATATTTCTCTGGAACTGGATGTTTACCGGGACAGCAGCGCTGAAATCCACTTCTCCTTACAGCACCCTACCCGGAAAGAAGAAAAGTGGGAAATCCGTGAAGAAATCGCCCTGAAGAAAGGGTTCCAAACCTGGAGAACCACCCTTCCGGTGGAAAGCCCGGAGCTTTGGTGGCCAAACGGCTACGGCGCCCAGACCCTCTATGATTTCCAATTGGATGTTTCTGCGGATGGCTGCATCTCGGACGAGGTTTCTCATAAAATCGGGTTCCGTACCCTGGAATTCCGCCACGCCGATGGCCGCGAAGATGCGCTGACTTACAACGCCGTTATCAATGGGAAACGGGTCTTCCTCAAGGGAACCAACTTGGTACCCCTCTGCTGCATGACCGGTTCAGTAACAGAAGAACACCTGCGCCGCACCCTTCAGGCGGCTAAAGAGGCTTATGTAAATTATTTCCGGATCTGGGGCGGAGGCCATCTGGAAAGCCGCCGCTTCTATGAGCTTTGCGACGAATATGGCCTGATGGTCTTGCAGGAATTCACCATGTCTTCTTCCGGCTGCGACGATGTCCCCTCCCGGAACCCGGAATTTTTGGAGCTTTTACGCAAAGCGGCTGTTTACAATATCAAATGGATGCGCAACCATGTTTCCCTCATTGCTATGGATGGAGGCAATGAATTGACGGATGAACGCTACATGGATTCCGACGACCATGAAGGACACCCGGCCGATTTCAACGACCCGACCCTGGCCATGCTGAAAGGGCTGGTCAACTCCCACGCGCCCGATATCCTGATGCTCCCCTCCTCCGGTTCCGGTCCCAACGCGCTGCTGAAGGTCGGCGACCTTGGAAACAATCACGATGTACACGGCCCCTGGGGTTATGTCGGGCCTTACGACCACTACAACTTCTATAACCAGTCCGACTGCATTGTCCACGGGGAATTTGGCTGCGGAGGTATCAGCTCGCTGGAATCTATTCAGAAGTTTATGGAGGAAAAGGATCAGCATCTCTGTACCTCCAATGAAAACCCGGTCTGGCGGCATCATTCCGGCGGATGGGATACCTACTCCATGCGGGAAATGCAGATGTTCGGCGACCTGCGGCAGATCGGCTTTGCCGAATATATCAAGGTTAACCAGTTTATCCAGGCAGAGTCCCTGCGGTATTCCTTGGAGGCGAACCGCCGCCGTCAATGGGCCTGCGTCGGTGAAATGACCTGGCAGTTCAACGAGCCTTGGCCGAATATCCAGTGCTCCAACCTGCTGGAATACTATGGCGGGAAAAAGCTCGCGCTGTATTTTATGCAGGAGGCTTATTCCCCGGTGCTGGCCAGCCTGAAATACCACAAGCTGTTCTATACTGCGGGCGAAACCTTCCAGGCTGAAATCCATCTGATAAATGACTATCCGGACGCGGATTTCCAGATTGCCTGCGAGGTGGTCACAGAATCAGGAGAAGCGCTCTTCTCCTGCACTGAAACCGGCCGGGCTGCCGAAGACCTTTCCTTCAAGGTGCGGGATCTCTCTGTCATTCTGCCGGAAGGCTTGACCGGCAGCTTCTCGGTACGCCTGAAAACCACCTGCGGGGAATTCTCCTCTGAAAAAGAATACCTGATGCTGATCGCAGATCAGGACATCCCGGTTTCCCTGACCGAAACTGAAGAGCTTGCCATCCAAACCTTCAGCAAGAAGCGGAAGATGGATCCCTCTATCACCAAGCGTGCAGATTGGCGGAGCGCGGCCGCTTTTGTGAACCGGATGGATCAAAAATATCGGAAATAAGCAGATTTGTTCAAAAGAAGCCGGCGGAAAGCCCCACCGGCTTCTTTTAATCTACTTTTATAGGAGGCTTTTGGCCATGAATCAACTGCAAAAAAATCAATTGGATTTTATCAATTTAAGATTCGGGACCTTTATCCATTTCAACAGCGCTACAGTACAGTTCCATACCGGCGAGATGAAGGACTGGGAATGGGGTCATGAAAACGAAGGGACGCCACGGGAATTCCCCTTCTCCCCTGCGGATTGGAATCCCACCGAGTTGGACTGCAAGCAATGGGCTCGGATCGCCAAAGAAGCCGGATGCCGGTTTGCCGCCCTGACGGCCAAGCATCACGAAGGCTTCGCGCTCTGGCCGACTGCGTATTCGGAACACTGCGTCCGGAACGCGACCTGCAAAACCGATGTCGTCGCTGAATTTTTACAGGCTTTCCGCGAAGAGGGTATCCAAACCGGGCTGTATTTCTCTATCCTGGATTTAACGGCAGGGATCGGGCAGCGTTCCTGCACGGCGGAGCAAAAGGCTTTGATCAAGGGCGAGATCACCGAGCTGCTGACGAATTACGGTGAAATTCCCTTCCTGATTGCAGATGGCTGGAACACGCCCTGGGGCGGCCCTTCGTATGAGATGCTCTCCTTCGAGGAGGTCGATCAGTGGGTCAAAGCCCTTCAGCCCAACTGCCTTTTGATGAATATCGGATGCACCGACGGTTTGGCGCAAACGGACATTGTGGTATTCGAAAATGCCGCAGGTCAAGAGGTGGAGGGTGTCTTTGAAGGCCCGGGGGTCAGCAGTAATAAGTTTACCGATGCCTGGTTCTGGCGGGCATCGGATCCGGCCGCAGAGCTTGCCTCTCCTGATTGGGCTATCCAAAAGATGGAGCAATACTTCCCGATGAACATCAACTTTATGCTGAACCTCTCGCCCAATATCCAAGGAAAAATTGATCCCAACTTAGCCAAAGCTTTTAAAGAAACCGGTGAAAAGGTCAAATTCCCTAATCCGCTACAGGAATTACCGCAAGGATGGCTGACAAGAGCGTGTGACTCGGTAAGGTAAATGGCAAGCAGAAAAAATACGTTCATGCTGGAAACAAAAACTTTTCCGGCAAGGCATAGGATTGCGTAAAAATACAAATTCATGGACCTGCTCGGCGGACTGCAATGGGGGACAAGGATAATCCTTGTCCCCCATTTTCACTGTGGATAAAACGATAGCCAACGCCGCAGCTATTTTATCTGTATCAGGCCCGTTTGCTATCCAAATCTATGATTGCTGCAATCTACCCTTAAAAGTTCTGTGCTCGCTGGCCGTGTTGTTACATCATCCCCCGTTTTTCTACCTCAGTAAACGGATTTTCTATCTCAGCAACCTCCGGACCTCCAATCGCACTGTCCAGCGCAGATTCCGATATTTTTCGCGAAGTGTCTGTAATCAACCCTAAAAACGTCTGGTCATACCGCGAGAAAGCCATATTGATAATTTCTCCGTTTTCGCCAATGACGTCCATGGAAATCGTCGGATCGTTTCCGGAATATCCCTGACAGTTGTACTCTACCCTGTCTACCGGGCTATCCATCAGCTTACATTCCTCTGTTTTCTTCTGGGCAAGCTCCGCATATAGATGATAGTCTTTTTCCAATGCAGCATCATAGTTAAGCGGGACGTTTACATCTAATTGCCTGCTGTAGCCAATATTAAAAAGTTCTCCCGTCACAGCATCTATCATGTACCCCCATCTTGTACTCTCCGGATTCCGCTCTTTTTCAAACAAAACATCTGCTGTCCAAAAAGCCCGGGGAAAGGTTACGGTTCCCGGATTATAGCTCATGTATACATAAGCATTTTCTAAATCCAGCCCCAAAATACTCTTCAGATAGTGATTTCCTACTTCAGCCGCTTCCTCCATTGTCAAATCTGTATCCGTAGGCGTTCCGGTATTCAGACTGTCCATACTCACGGAATAATTTACTTTTTTGCCGCCTTCCTCTTTTGTCTCAGACTTTGGCAGCGCTGTTTTCAGGCTGTTCGAAACCTGATAGCTGGTCGGGATTTTCTCCACCCTTCCATTATCCGCTGCCAACGCCACTTCTGTCGCTGAATTAAAGATCAGGATTCCTGCACCAATAACAGAAAATGTTACCGCTGTCCATTTTAAAATGTTTTTTTTCATAGTAAAACTCCTTTTTGATTTGTTTTGACAGGTTTTGGTTTGTTTTGATGATAGATACACTATAAAACCTCCCTATATCAAAAAAATATCCATGTTATTGCGGACTTGTAAAATGATCCGCTTTTCTATAAAAATTTTTCAATATACAGGGAAGGACAGTTTCACGATTGTTCCTGATCCCGGTTCAGAAATAAATGACATATCTGCATGATGAATCTGTGCAATTCTTTCGCAGATCGCAAGCCCAAGCCCCGCCCCGCCGACGGCACGGCTCCGCGCCTTATCAACACGATAAAAAGCTTCCTTAATATGGGATATTTGCTTCATCTCCATGCCGATCCCATGGTCCTCGACTTCCACCACAAGAGCAGATTCCTCTGAAAAAGCAGAGATACGAATTTCGCCTTCCTCCCGGCTCGCCTTTATAGCATTATCGATCAGGTTATTCATCAATATTAAAAGTTGATCCATATTCCCCTTCACAATATAATTTTGAGGCAAAGCATAAATCAACCTTATTTTCTTTTCGGACGCCCTCATCTGCATGGCCTTTTCCGACTCCGCAAAAAGTTCCTTCAAGGGACAGTTACTGCTTTCCGCTTCATCCCCGCGGAGCAAGGCCATATCAAGAAGCTGGTACGCCATATTTTGGAGCCTGCTGCATTCCGACATGATAAACTGTGTACATTCATAGCGTTCTTCTTCTGATATAAGCGCTTTTTGGATATATTCTGCATATCCATAAATTGCAGTCAGCGGAATCCGCAGTTCATGAGAAAAATTGTCAATGAATTGCTGTTTCTGTTCTGCGGCATCCTCAAGCTGCTGAATCTGTTTTTCTATCTGTTCTGCCATCAAATTAAAATTGTGCGCCACACTGGAAATCTCGTCCTTTCCATGGGCCGGGATCCTGCTGGCATAATTTCCATTTGCAATTTTCGCAGATGTACTGGAAATCTGCCTTAACGGACGAAAAATAATATTCAGGAATTGAAACAGAAAAAATGACATTATAAGCATTACTACAGCGCCCGCAAGAAAAAGAATATTTTTCGTATGGCGCCATGACTGAATGGTATCACTCAGGTTTCCAATATACATCAATCCGTAATCCTGCCACGGAGCCGGAAAGCTTCCATAAACACAGAGAACAGGAGGATTCCCATTTTCCATATAAACCAGCCTTTCCTGGCTGTATCCCGTATCCGGCGGAACAAGTATGTTTTCTTCCGCTGCAAATGCAGGACTTTCATAGATCCACTCCCCTGAAAGAGCCACTGCAAGCCCATTTCCTCCTCCTTGCTGATACCGCGAATATAAACGCATCAGGTTCTCTATATTTTCTTCCACCGGAGTTCCCCTCTGCTCCAACGCCTGCATATCTCCAATCAAAGACGACGCAATGACATAATGTTCTGCCAGGCATTTGTCCCGGACAGCGGAAAGTTTGTCCTGTAGGATAACAATTGAAACAACCAGAATCATCGAATTGAGAAACACAATAAAAAGAGCCAGTGCAACGAAAAAAATCTTTTTTTTCATTCATGAACCTCCAAGCGGTATCCCAGCTTATATACTGTCCTGATCTGATTTTCCAAATGCAGTTTATGGCGGAGTCTCTGTATATGGACATCCACAGTACGAGTACCTCCATCAAAATCATATCCCCATACCATGTCCAGCAGCTTTTCCCTGGAAAGAGCAATATTCCGGTTTCGAATCAGCACCTCCAACAGCTCGTATTCTTTGGGCGTACATTCGACAGCTGTTTCATTCAGAAAAACCTGATGCCTGTCAAAATCGCATTTCAAATCACCCATCCTAAATTCTGATTCAACTTTTTTTGTCCGCCGCAGTACTGCTTCCACCCTTGCCGCCAGTTCCAGCATCTGAAACGGTTTTGTCAGATAATCATCCGCCCCCATCGCCAGCCCTTTCAGCTTATCAGACAATTCACTTTTCGCTGTCAGAAAAATGGTCGCTGTTCCCAAAGCTCTTTCGAACACCTGATAACCGTCCAGCCCAGGAAGCATAATATCCAATACAACCAAATCAAACTTTCCATTTTCCAGCAATGCGGCTGCCGATAATCCGTCGAAAGCCTGCGTACAATGATGCCCTGTAAGGCTTAAATTTTTGCGTATCAATTCATTAATGGACAATTCATCCTCTACAATTAATATTTCAGCCAATTTTTACACTTCCTTTCAAATAAAAAAAGTATATCTCAAAAATATTTCTAACTTGTAAATAATATTAAAATCGTCCTTTATATAAAAACAAGAAAAAGCGGCATCGCCCCTTGCAGCTGGGACTATACCGCCTGATCAAATTATTTTCTTGTAACTGAAAATCCTTGAATTTTAAGGCTTTTTCGCCATTTGTCATATCGGAAGATACTTGGCATATCTTGGCGCTTCTCGGCATAATTTTGAATCCAAAAGTAGTACGGCGGCAGTAAAACCACCAATTCGGTTATGCCGCCAGACGCTCCATTTCAGCCTTTGCGGAATCGTAAGTCGCATGGGCGCAATAATTCAGCATCATCGTGATGTTGGCGTGTCCCATGATATACTGCAATACCTTGGGATTCAGCCTGCGTTTCCTAACCGCGTGCAGAATATGTGCCCCTATGGTATAATAAGCGCATATCGGAAAACCTCTCGGCTATGTAAATATTATTTGCTCCCAATCACATTTAATCGACAACCTAAAATCTATCAATGCCATTCCTTTTTCAGAATAGCATACTGACAAGTATTTTCATATCGTGGCGCTCCATCGGGGTTATTTACGAACGATACAAATTCAACAAACAAGCCCTCTCGGCGCATACCGAGTTTTTCACACAAACGCTGACTTGACAGGTTATAATCCTCCACATAGGCATAAATACGCCTTGCGTCTTTTTTACTGAACAGGTAATCAAAAAAAGCGTGCGCCGCCTCAAAAGCATAACCTTTCCCTTGATAATCAACATTCAGCATCCAACAGGGACTAAATGTATCACGAACCGAATTTTCATCAGCGTGCGGCTCTCTTGTTTCCGGGTATGCGTCTATTTCCCCGATCACTTTACCCGAGTCTTTAAGCGCAATTGCAAAATAATACTCTGTTTCATTTATGCGTTTTTTCAGTTCCTCTTTTGCTTCATCAACAGAGCTCAGCTTCATGCAGGCAAAACAATTAGCCGCCGGTTCTTTAAGATACTCATATACATCTTCTGAATCGTACTCTGTAAAAGGACGCAAAATCAATCTTTCGGTTTCAATTATCACAATCTTATCCTCCCTGCTGTTTCAGTAAATTCACGATTGTACTTAGGGCAGCCAAGCCGTTGCAGGCTTGCAGGCTTCGATACATAAATCAACATCGTTGCGGTATAGTTTGCGCCTGACCTGATATTTGCTGAAAAGCCCCGAAAGTTGCTTGCCTGTCGGGCGCTTCGCCAGCTTGTATTGCCCGGCACAGTAAATCATAAATTCCCCTTGCTTGCTCATACCCATAATTTAATAATCCTCGTCCAACAGAAAATCTGCCAAATGCACGGTTTTAACACCGTTGATATTGCCCGCCGCAAGCTCATCGAGCGTTACGATATATTTCGGGTAGTGATCCTTGGTTTCAAGCAGATTGGCCGCCCCGCGGTCGGATTCTTCAGGCAGATTGCGGCACACCTGCACATAGATTCGTTCGTCACGCCGTACCGCCAAAAAGTCAATTTCTTTCGTTCCGTTTTTTCCTATATAGACCTCATAGCCCTTTCTGCGAAGCTCAAAATACACAATATCTTCCAGCATTGCGGCAACGGATTTTGGATTAAAGCCCATCATGCAGTATTTCAGCGAAGCGTCTGCCAGATAGAATTTTCCCTGCGTTTTCAGCACGGATTTTCTCGCCGTAGTGGGCGCGCAGAGAAGCCATGATTTCCTTTGCCTCGTTGGTGCGGTTGTATACCAGCTTTATTCGTTTGCTTTTGAATAGATACTAAACAGCTGCTGATACAGAATAAATCATTTGTCTTCCTCTATTCATTTTATTGCTTTATTCCAATAATCTGCGGATTTTCAGTACGGGGCTACCGTTTTGCGACAGGAAAAAACAACTTGTTCTTTCCTGTTTGCGGACAGATGAAATCATGCACAGCGCCTGCTAACGAAAGATCCTGTTCTTTTAAATAATGGAGCATTTCCGAAAACGTATTCCCATTTTCACGCTCCACCACTTTATATTCAGAACCGGGAACCATCCATTTCACCCAGCCTTCAGGAGCTTCCGCCCCTTCTTCACACTCTGCCCCTGCTAAATAAAGGCCTTTGCTGAAATCCTCCCAGGGCTGAAAGGAACGGGAAAAATCGGACATCACTCCCCATATCCCGACCAGATTTCCATCGGAATCCTTCTTGGCCAAATGCTGAATTTCCTCAAAATGAGAATTGGCATCTTCCCAAAGCCGCTGGATGAATCCCTCCCCTTCAGCAGTCGAGCCTTCTTTTCCAATCACAATAAACGGCCCCTTTTGTTGTGTTTCAATCTGCATCCTATTCTCCTCCTTGATCCGGTCTATTTTTTTTATTATAGTGTGAACCATACCTATTGTAAAGACAGTACGGGCAAATTTTACCGCTTTCCGACAGCGGTCTAAACCGGATGGAGGCCAGCAGAGTTCTTCTAATTCCGATAATCAATATCCTGTGCATCACCCAATCCGAAACATTCCATTTCCCGCCCTTCAGGTAAAAGACGGATAGCTGAAATGCGGCGGTTCCAGGCAGGAGAAAAATAATACACACCGCTCTCCGCACACATCACGCTGATGCAAAGGGTCTGCTCATAATCGTCGGAGTCCACAGCCGCCCTGGCCAGCCCTTCCGGAATATCCACTGGGGCAAAAGCCCGGAACATCCGGGATACCCCGTCCAGCTCATCCTTTCCCCGGATGGCGAATTCTTTCATAAACGCCATCCGGACAAACCGGGAAGGAGAGGAATAATCCCCCGGCAGACCGAAACCGCCCCCCAGCCGTTCGCTGAAGGCCCGGATCTCATGTCCTGCAATCTGCTGGGGGGCTTTCGGCAAATTGGTAACGCCTGCATAATTCCGCAGATTATCCTGGTGCCATCCATAATTTGGGCTGTTGGTCAGCACACCAATCGTGTCCCGGTGAATATGCAGGCCCTCCCTGTCCGGCTCAATAATTACCGCTTCCCCCGTTCGGTCGCTCAGGATATAATGGGCTTGCAGCGGCTTGCCCTGGATCGGTTCATCCACCAAGGCAATACGGGATAACGCCTGGATACTCTCCCCCACCCCGGCACATTGGCTGAGCAGATAGGCCAGCAGACGCCCCGGATGGACAGCCGTCTGACCGGTTTCGACCGATTGGGGATAAACTGCATATTCCGGATAATGAAGAAGGGCTCCCATCAAACCGGCACGATTCACTCCATCCACCAAAACAGGTTCCCCGAACCCCAAAACCGCCATCCCTGTATATCCGTACCGGCCTGGTAAATCCCCATTCCCTGGACGAAGCCCCGGAGCACAGGAAAGGCTCTGCGGGATCTGGATCACCTGGTTGGTTTTTAAATCACCGAACTGGTCATACGTCCTTCCTAAAAGGTGCAGGCCACCCTTTGTTTCCCATGAAAAACTGCTGCATCCAAATTCCATATTCGCAGCCTCCTTTTTGACTCTATTTTTCCCTTTTGATTTCCCGATCATACCGGAAAGAGCAGTTATCGTACCTTTTCCGCCAAAACCATACAACTTCCACAGGGATCCTCTATGATTCAACAGATGGCTTTCCTCCAGTTGTTTTCCTGTATTTCCTATTTTATCCTCTCATTTTATGGAATTTTGTAATTTTCTATAAAATACTTTGAAGGTATAGAAAAAATATTTTGCAAAATGAATTGAAATTTGTAAAATCTTATAGTATAATGAGTAAATAAACAAAAGCTATGATCAACAGACAAAACACTGATCGGAGGACACATCCCCATGAAGCAAGCCATAAAACAATCCACCATGAGTCTGATTCTGAATATTATTTCGATCATTTTTCTTGGAGGAGTCGCCGTTTCTTTCTTTTTCAATACATATTATAACAACAAAATCAACCAGGCCAATGAAGACCGCTACTACCTTACCTATTACGCCAATCAGTTTATGAACGGTTCCTCCACTCTGACCAGCGAGGTACGGGCTTACGCTGCCACGGCGGATCAAACCCATTACAATAATTACTGGTATGAAGTCAACACCGCTAAAAACCGGGATATCGGTGTTGAAAAAATGCGCGAAATCGGAATTACCTCTGAAGAAGAAACAATGATCAGCCAAATGTCTTCTCTCTCAAATGAACTGGTTCCATTGGAGGAAAATGCCATGGAAACGGCTGCCCGGGATCCGAAAGCCGCGATGGATTACGTTTTCGGTACAGAATATTCCAATACAATCGCTCAGATCAACCAGTTGAAGTCGGACTTCCTGAGCAGGTTGGACAGCCGCTCGACAGCAGAAGTAATGCGGCTGAATACATTGTGTATTGTAACCAGCATCCTCGTCTTTGTCTTTTTGGTCGGGCTGGTTGTTGCTATGACCATCCAAAGCCGGATGATCCGCCGTAAGCTGATCCACCCGATTATCCAAATTGATAAGGAAATGCGGGAAATTGCCCAGGGGAACCTTTCCTCCAATTTTGATTTGGAACCGGACACTTCTGAAATTGGGATGCTGATCTATTCGATCCATTCGACAAAAGCAGAGCTAAAAAAATATATCGACGATATTTCCTGGATGCTCTCCCAGATGGCCCAGGGCAATATGAACCTGGAACCCAAGATCCGCTATATCGGCGATTTTGAATCCATCCAGGCATCCCTGGAAACTATTTTAAACTCCCTGAATCACACGATCAGCCGTATTGATATCTCCTCCGCGCAAGTCTTTGCCCATGCAGACCAGGTTTCTTCCGGTGCACAATCTCTGGCGCAAGGTGCTACGGAACAGGCAAGTACAATCAGCGAGCTTTCGTCTACCATTAGCGATTTGACAGAACGCATGAATGATATCGCAGAAAATGCGAAAAAGGCACAGGATGTCAGCCTGGAAGCAGCCGGCAACCTGAATATAGGCAACCAGAAAATGCAGGATATGCACCAAGCGATGGAAGAAATCTCCAATTCCTCCCAGGAAATTGGAAAAATTATCAAAACGATTGAGGATATCGCTTTCCAAACCAACATCCTTGCATTGAATGCGGCAGTGGAAGCTGCCAGAGCCGGAGCGGCCGGCAAAGGCTTTGCCGTAGTTGCAGATGAGGTCCGTCAGCTTGCCAACAAGAGCCAGGAAGCTTCTCATCAGACGACGCTCCTGATCGAAACCAGCACCCGCGCTGTACAGGAAGGCGTTACATTGGCGCAGGATACCGTGCAGACGCTCAATGTTGTGGTAGAAGGTGCCCGCCAGTCTGTCGAGTTTGTTGAAGCCATCGCTCTTGACTCGGATCAGCAGGCGCAGGCGCTCCGTCAAGCAAATATCGGCGTAGACCAAATCGCTGAAGTTATCCAAACCAACTCGGCTACCGCTGAACAAAGCGCCGCCGCAAGTGAAGAGCTTTCCGCACAGGCAGGCCAGCTGAAGGAACTCGTTAACGCATTCCAGCTCCGTCCCCGGCAACCCGAGTATTCAAAAACCCGATAAACGATTGAAACTCTTTAAAACTGATAAAAAGCTGTTAGATTTTTCAATAGAAAAATCTAACAGCTTTTCTGTTTTTTCAGCCTTCCTTCGGTCTTCTTCCCCTCTGATTCCGGTACTGCTGCGGCGTCATGCCAAAGCTCTCTTTAAACACCCGGTTGAAGGTACGCTGGCTGTTAAATCCGCATTCCAAACTGATCGAAAGAATCTCACCATCACTGCTGCAAAGCAATTCCCGCGCAAATTCCAGCCGAAGGGAATTGACATAGTGATTAAAATTTGTCCGAAATCGTTCCGAAAAAACATGGGAAAGATGATACTTGCTCACCCCAAGCGACCGGGCAATCTGATCCAAGGAAAGCGGCTCCCGAAAATGCTCGGCAATATAGCCGGCAATCCGGCTGGTTAGATCGAGATGCAGCCGGGCAGCATTCCGTTCCAACTCCAATAGAGGAAATACCCGCGCCAGTACCAGCTGGATTAAGGCGCGGCACACCGGACGATCTGGCAGCAGTTGCTGTTCCTCCTCCAGCCTTCGAAGGGCATAGGGCACATCCGGATGCAGCTGTTCCCGGCTCAAAAACGGGTTTTCCGGATGGAAGCGGATCAGATCCTCCCAGTAATTGCCCATATCGTCTGGCGGGCAAATTACCATATAAAACAGGTTCCCTTCCCCTAGGGAACGATAGGAATGAACGGTATTGGGGAATAAAACCGCCAGCTCCCCTTCTCCCAGCTCCCGCTGGAGCGGTCCGGCGGATACTGTCAGCTTCCCGCATTCCACATAAAAAAATTCCGCCGCCATATGGAGATGAGGGGGAAAGTGCATCTCTTCCAGCCGGTCAGCCCGAAGCTCCCGAAACGGCTCCTGATAAAATGCCCGCATTTGGACCCTCCTGTCACCGCAATATTTGTCTAAAATTGAATGCTTTCTGTCCTGAATTATACCGAATTTTATGCTATAATTCAAGGGAAAACAAACGGAATTTTTCCCCTGCCGGAGACTTCCGGCCCGCACTCATTTCAGAACCTATAGAAAGGATGATTTCAAATGAAACAGGCACTCATTTTCCAAGGAGGCTGGGATGGCCATGAACCTGTCCTCGTGTCCAAACGTTTTGCCGGCCTTCTGGAAAAACACGGTTATTCTGTCGAGATCACCGGCCAGATGGACACACTGGCAGATGCCGAAAAACTGATGAAGCTGGACCTGATCGTCGCTTGCTGGACCATGGACTCCCTCCCGGATGAGTATACCCGTAATATCTCCAGGGCGGTGGCATCCGGCACCGGGTTGGCTGGCTGCCACGGTGGAATGTGCGACGCATTCCGCCAAAATGTAGAATGGCAGTTTATGACGGGCGGCCAATGGGTCAGCCATCCGGGCGGCGATGGGATTGACTACACAGTTGAAATCCGGCACGGATCCAGCCCGATTGTGGAAGGCTTAGAGGATTTCCCGGTTTGCAGCGAGCATTATTACCTCCATGTTGATCCGGCTATTGAAGTGCTGGCTACCACCCGGTTTCCCATTGTCCCCTATTACCATATCTCCAACAAGCCGGTCGATATGCCGGTTGCCTGGACCAAATTCTGGGGGAACGGCCGGGTCTTTTACTGCTCTTTGGGGCATCATGACGATGTATTCGACAAGTCCCCCAACGCTCAAATCCTGATGGAGCGCGGGATGGTCTGGGCCGGAGAAGGCAAGCAGTACGCGACGGAGCATCAGCTCACCACCACCCGGTTCGAAAACGACGCCAAAATGTATTAAGCGGAGGCGCTGATGACCGAAGTCCGGATCGAAGAAAAACCCTCTTTCTGCATTGCAGGCCGGAAAACCTGGATCTCCGGCCTGAATAACGAACAATTCGTCCTGTCCGGGAGTAATCCAAATCAACTGGGCTCATCTCTGCCTTGCTGGAAAAGGCGGGCGGTAAGCCTGAGCGTGTGACCAGCAGCAAGGTCTTCGGCGTTTTCTGCATAGATATAGACCCGGGAAACCGGGTGTTTGATTTCTTTATTGCTGCTGAATTTACCAGCCAAAAAGCAGCCGGGATTTCGATTTCCGGGTTATCCCTTCCTGAAAATGGGCTGTTTTTCCAACCGGGGCAGGCTGCCTGACTCCTTGATTGAGGCAGAGTTCGCCTTCGGTAAATGGCTTCCCCAATCCGGTTGCACCCACGCTCATGCGCCGGGGCTGGAGGTTTACCCTGCTGGAGATGCTGCTTTATAGTCGGTACACCCTCCAACCGATACCCGATTTGAGGGTCAGGCTTTGCCTGTTCGCGCATAAAATGCGCTGTGCGCCGTCTAGGAAGCCCTACCGCATAGCCGCTTCGCAGCCCGCTGCAGCATATCATGCCGCAATATTGAAAAGAAGCCAATGCTTCTTTTCAAGTGCGTTGACTATAGTAGAATTTTGGCTGCCCCTCTCCCTTCCGGAAACAGGCTGATCCTCCAAATCCACATGGAAACGCGGGCTTTTCCCCGCTTATAGAAAGGAGTCCTCCTCTCATGAAAACAATCAAAATCGGCATGGTCGGCGTCGGCGCGATCAGCGGTATCTATCTTGAAAATATCACGAAACGCTTTGGTGAAATCGAACTGGTTGCTGTCTGTGACCTGATCCGGGAACGCGCTGAAAAGGCTCAGGAGGAATATGCTGTGCCCAAGCTGTACGATACCATGTACGAGCTGTTTGCCGACCCGGAAATTGATATCGTACTGAACCTGACCCGGCCCTATGAACACTTCGACGTTTCCATTGAAGCGCTCAAGGCTGGAAAGCACGTTTATTCCGAAAAGCCGCTGGCTGCTACCCTGGAAGAAGGTCGTATCCTGGCGAAAACGGCTCAGGAAAAAGGGCTGATGCTGGGCGGCGCCCCGGATACCTTCTTAGGGGCTGGAATTCAAACCTGCCGCAAGCTGATTGATGACGGCTTTATCGGTGATCCGATCGGCGCTGCTGCTTTCATGATCTGTCATGGGCATGAAAGCTGGCATCCGGATCCGGAGTTTTACTACAAGCATGGCGGCGGCCCGATGATGGACATGGGGCCTTACTATCTCACAGCCCTGATTAACCTGCTCGGCGGGGTATCCAGCACGATCGGCGTCACAAAATCGGCGTTCCGGCAGCGTACCATCACCAGTGAGCCGCACCGCGGCGAAATCATTGAGGTGGAAGTCCCCACCTATATCACCGGGATCCTGAATTTTGATTCCGGAGCAACCGGAACCATTTTTACCACCTTCGACGTCCATTATGATACCCAGGCAAGGCTGGAAATTTACGGCGCCAAGGGGACGCTGATCGTACCGGATCCCAATACCTTCGGGGGTCCCATCCGTCTGCTCCGTCCGGAGGACGGCAGCTATAAAGAAATGCCACTCTGCTTTGATTATCCGGAAAATTCCCGCGGACTGGGCCTAGCAGATATGGCCAAGGCGCTCCAAACCGGGCGGGATCCCCGCGAAAGCTGGAAACAAACCCTCCATGTCCTCGAAATCATGGAAAGCTTCCGCACCAGCAGCGAAACCGGCCGGGTCGTTTCCATCGAATCCCGTTATACCCGCAGCGCGCCCATGCTGAATAACCCGCTTCACGGCATCCTGGATTAGGAGCCTGGGGACCTGGTTCAAACAGGTCCCTTTTTATTTTCCCTGCAAAGATGGAACCCGGCAAATTCCAAACGAAAATTCTCCCGAATTGGCTCTTGATCTTTCCTCTTTTTTCCGGTATGATAAACTTATAAAAGTTATGAGGGCATCGTTACCACAAAGGAATTTCGAAGCAAAACCTGTTCAAACATCTGAACAGAAAGGGATCCCGCTTTATGAAAGAAAATAAATACGACAATCCGGAATTTTTCGCCCAATACAGCCAGATGCTCCGTTCCGTAAATGGGTTGGACGGCGCTGGTGAGTGGCATGAACTAAAAAAACTCCTGCCGGATTTCACCGGGAAACGGGTGCTGGACTTAGGCTGCGGCTTCGGATGGCATTGTGCCTATGCCGTCCAGCAGGGCGCTGCCTCTGCATTAGGGATCGACCTCTCTGAAAAAATGCTGCAAACCGCCCGTGAACGCAACCCAGGAGAAGGGATCACCTATCAGCGGGGTTCCATAGAAGAAGCAGACTTTCCGAACAGTTCATTTGATGTCGTACTCAGCTCGTTAGCCCTGCACTACGTGGAGGATTTCCGGAGCCTCTGTCAAAAGGTTTATTGCTGGCTGGCTCCCGGAGGAGATTTCGTCTTTTCAGCAGAGCATCCGGTATTCACCGCGCAGGGCCAGCAGGACTGGATTTATGGGGAAGATGGCCGCCCGCTCTGCTGGCCGGTTGACCGCTATTTCATCGAAGGACAGCGAAACGCCTGCTTTTTGGGGCAGGAGGTCGTCAAGTACCACAAAACCCTGACCACCTACCTGAATTCCCTGCTGAACGCCGGTTTCCGGATCACGGGGGTCGTGGAACCCGAACCGGACCCAGCCATGAGGGACCTGCCCGGCATGGAGGATGAACTGCGCCGCCCGATGATGCTGCTGGTTTCCGCCCAAAAGGAGAAAAAAACGCTATGAGGAGAAAAGAACGGGAACGGGACGCCCTTTTTGCTTGCCAGGTATTCGATGAATGCCCCTATGCGGTTTTAGCGACCGTCAGCCCGGACGGCTCCCCCTACTGCATCCCGGTCAGCGCTGTACGGATCGGGAATGCCCTCTATTTCCACGCCGCTTTGGAGGGGCAGAAAACCGAAAACCTCCGCCGTTTTCCGGAGGCCTGCCTGACTGCGGTTTCTCATGCAAAGCTGACCCCGGAAAGCCTGTCGGTTGATTACCGCTCTGCCGTAGCGTCCGGCCGGGCTGAAGAAGTTTTAAACCCTGAAGAAAAAATGGCAGCCCTGCGGGAAATTACCCGGCGGTTTGCTCCAAGCCGGCTCAGCCAGCTGGAGCCAATACTCCTAAAGCAGCTGGATCAAACTGCTGTCTGGAAAATACCGATCCGCACAGCTACAGGAAAATGCAGAGAAACTCTCTAACTGAATCTTTTGAGGAGGAACGACTGAATGAAAAAATGGCTTGTATGTTTGCTTGTCGGCGTATTGTTTTGTTTTGCTGGATGCTCGGGCCGTAAACCGGTAATTGCCGTGATCGACTCCCAAGGCGACCTGCTGGACGGCGCATTCAAAGAACAGGTTTTGCATGGGCTGGATCCCTTTGAGGAACGGGCGGAAATTTTCCGCGCTTCGGATTCCTCCATGTCCTTTTCAAAGGCGCTGCGGAAAGCCATCAACACCCGAAATCCGGACCTGGTCTGGGGAGTGGACTCCAATTCGGCCAAGGTATTCCAGACTGAGGCGGCATCCTCCCCCGGCGTGAACTTTATCGTGATGGATGTTCTACTCGAAGAACCCGCTTCCAACCTCACCGGCGTGTCCTTCCGGAGTTGGGAGGCTTCCTTCCTGGCGGGCTATCTGGCCGCAAAGACCAGCCGGACCGGCTGTGTCGGCTTCATCGGCGGGGAAGAAATCACAGCTGTCAAACAGTTTGAATACGGCTACTGTGCCGGCGCCCTCTACGCCGGAAAGCTGGATAAAAAAGAAATCACACTTGAAGTTGCCTATACCAGTACGTTTCTCAGCCCGGAAAACGGGCGCATGACGGCAGAAGAGCTTTACGGAAAGGGCTGCGATGTCCTGTTCCAGGTCTGCGGGCAGTCCGGGACCGGCGTGATTCAGGAAGCCATCAATCAAAACCACTGGGTCATCGGTGTGAATACCGATCAAACCGCGCTTGCCCCGGACAATATGTTGACATCGGTGATTAAAGAAACCGATATCGCTGTACAGGACATTACCGAACGCTTCCTGGCAAAGGAAGAAATCGGCGGGCAAAACTTCGTTTACGGACTTGAAAACGGCGGTGTTTCCCTCGCGCCCAATAATGGAAATATCCCCGCAGAACTGGAGAAGGAGCTGGACGAACTCAGACAGCGGATTATCAACCAGGAGCTGACCCCTCCGTCTTCGCAAGCGACCTATGACAGTTTTGTCCGGGTGCTGAACAGCTAAACCGCTTTGCCCCCGTCGGATAAAAGCCCGGCGGGGGCCTTTTCCAGCTATACAAACCGGGATTTTCGGTGTACAATAGAGTCAAACAACTTGAAAAATAGCAATGCTATTTTTCAGGCGGGCTTTGCCCGCCTGCGTGTGAAACACGCTGTATTTGACTCTGAAATCCAAACCGAGGCCGCTGAAAGCGCCCTGCTGCGGCTTATGGCCGCAGCACTTGAAAAGAATCAAAGATTCTTTTCAAGTTGTTTGATTATAGAATCAAAACAGTTGAAAAACGATGTCAAGGAGGAATTTTATCCATGCAAACCGCAACCGAACGCTTCCTGCGCTATGTCCAGGTTGATACCCAATCCCTTCCCGGAAAGGGCTGCATCCCCTCTACTGAAAAACAAAAAGATCTTGCCCGTTTGCTGGTTTCCGAATTGCAGGAAATCGGTATCTCAAACGCTTTCATGGATGAACATGGCTATGTCTATGCCTCCCTTCCGGCCAGCCCGGGAATGGAGCAGATCCCGGCCGTCGGCTTTATCGCACATATGGACACTTCCAATGCTGTTTCCGGCAAAAACGTCCATCCCCAAATCATCCGGCAGTATGACGGCGGGGACATTATCCTGAACGAAGCCCTGAACCTCCGGCTTTCCCCAGACGAATATCCGGATTTGAAACGCTATGAAGGCGAAGACCTCATCGTAACCGACGGGACAACCCTCCTTGGTGCGGATGACAAAGCCGGCGTCGCCGAAATCATGGCTCTGGCTGAACTGCTGACTGCCGATCCCTCCATTTCTCACGGCCCGGTGAAAATCGGGTTTACGCCGGACGAGGAAGTGGGGCACGGTGTAGACCTGTTTAACCTGTCCAATTTCGGCGCTGAATTCGCCTATACGGTAGACGGCGGCCCGCTGGGAGAACTGGGCTATGAAACCTTCAACGCCGCCGGGCTGGAGCTGACGGTGCACGGACTCAGCACCCATCCCGGCAGTGCAAAGGGCAAAATGAAAAACGCGCTCCTGCTGCTCATGGAATTCCATTCCATGCTCCCAGTGTTTGACAATCCCATGTATACCGAAGGGTATGAGGGCTTTTACCACTTGGACGAAATGCAGGGCAATGTGGATCAGGCTTCCGCCAGCTATATCATCCGGGATCACGACCGGGCCTCTTTTGAAGCGCGTAAGCAGCAGGTACAGGAGATCCTGGAGTATCTGAACCGGAAATATGGGGCGGGCACCTTTGAAGCCAAACTGGAGGATTCCTACTATAATATGCGGGAGATCATCGAACAGCACTGGACACTGATTGACCACGCCGAAGAAGCCCTTCGGATGCTGGGTTACGAACCGGTTTCCTCTGCGATCCGGGGCGGGACTGACGGCTGCCGTCTCAGCTTCATGGGGCTTCCCTGCCCTAATCTCTGCACCGGCGGGCATAACTTCCACGGACGGTATGAGTACATCTCCTGCCAGTCACTGGAAAAAGCAGTGCTGATGCTGAAAAATATCCTGACCCTTTACGCGCAGGGCTGATGCCGAGGGAAAAGGAAACGGCTTCCTTTGTCTATATGCTGAAATGCCGGGACGGTACCCTGTATACCGGCTGGACCAACCATCTTGCCCGGCGGATCGCTGCCCATCAATCCGGGAAGGGAGCGAAATATACCCGCTCCCGCCGCCCGGTAGAGCTTGTCTACCTTGAACGCCTGCCGGACAAACCCTCGGGGCTGCGGCGGGAAGCCGCCCTGAAAGCCTTGAACCGGACCCAGAAGCTGCGCCTGATTGCAGCGGGAATCCCCTGTAAAAATATTGACAAATCCGGAAAAAGCCTGTACTATGATAAAGAATCTAAAGAAATGAAATGGAGCGTTTTTATGACCTTTAACGAAGTGCGCACCCGTTTTGCGCCCAGCCCAACCGGCTATATGCACGTAGGCAACCTGCGTACCGCGCTGTACGCATACCTGCTCGCTAAAAAGGAAAACGGCACCTTCATCCTCCGGATCGAGGACACCGATCAGGAACGTTATGTAGACGGCGCTGTTGATATCATTTACAATACTCTTCGCCAAACCGGCCTGCTTTGGGATGAAGGCCCCGATGTCGGCGGCCCCGTGGCGCCCTATATCCAGAGCGAACGGATGGGGATGTACAAAGAATATGCCGAGCAGCTCGTCCGCTCCGGCCATGCGTATTACTGTTTCTGCGATAAGGAACGCCTGGAGGAAGTCCGGATTATCCAGCAGGCTTCCGGCATCACTCCCCGCTACGACGGGCACTGCCGTAATCTGACTCCAGAAGAAATCCAGGAAAAGCTGGACGCCGGTCTTCCCTATGTCATCCGCCAGAAAATGCCCTCCTCTGGAACCACCTCCTTTGACGATGAGGTTTACGGACGCGTCACGGTAGAAAATGAAACCCTTGATGACCAGATTCTGATCAAAACAGACGGGATGCCGACCTATAATTTTGCCAATGTCATTGACGACCACACCATGGGGATCACCCACGTAGTCCGCGGGAATGAATACCTCTCCTCCGCGCCCAAATACAACCTGCTTTATGATGCGTTCGGCTGGGAAAAACCGGTCTATATCCATTGCGCACCCGTTATGAAGGATCATACCCAAAAGCTCTCCAAGCGGAACGGAGACGCGTCCTTCCAGGATCTGCTGGAAAAAGGCTACCTGACCGAGGCCATCATCAACTATATTGCCCTGCTCGGCTGGAGCCCCAAAGGCGAAAATGAGATTTTCACCCTGCCGGAACTGGTGCAGGAATTTGATATTTCTGGCATTTCGAAATCCCCAGCGATTTTCGATATTGTCAAGCTGCGGGCGATCAACGGCGAATATATCCGCCGGATCGAGCCGGAGAAATTCGCCGAAATGGCGCTGCCTTATATCCGCCAGACCTGTAAGCGGGAGGATATTGACATCCCGCTGCTCTGCAGGATGCTCCAGCCCCGCACGGAGATTTTCACCGACATCCCAGAGCAGGTAGACTTTATCGACGCACTCCCAGCGTATTCCAACGAGCTGTACTGCCACAAAAAGATGAAAACGAACCAGGAAAACTCGCTGGTTTCCCTGAAAGCGGCGCTCCCGGCTTTAGAGGCCGTGGAAACCTGGGATCTGGAGCATATCCATGAGGCGCTGTTCCAGGTAATCGAGCAGCTTGGCGTCAAAAACGGTGTTGTCCTTTGGCCGATCCGGGTGGCTGTTTCAGGCAAGCAGTTCACTCCCGGCGGCGGGATTGACCTTTGTGAAATCCTGGGCAAAGAACATACCCTGGAACGGATCCGCAAAGGGATTGAGCAGTTAAGCTAAATTATATTCTTAAACGAAGATCTCCTTTCTGTGATGGAAAGGAGATCTTCGTTTGCTTTTCTGGAGATGGGATTTGGCAGCAGCAGTTTAAAAACCTTGTAGTACTGTTTCTTGATAAAAATTTTAATCTTTTTATCGCGGCGTGCCAAGAAAAGATTTTGACAACATTCTTGGCGGTGTATTTTCCGCTCTGACTGCGTTTTTTGCCTTGCAGGGCCAAAAACTCCAGCCGCCATCCCGTGCCGAGATCTTGGACACGCTCTTACTGGCCATAAAAACCCCCTTTTCATTTTGGAAAGGGGGTTCGGTGATTCTCAGGAGTTTTCCGAAGAAGCGTTGTCCGCTGCGGAGGAGGAACTCTCCTGCGTTAAAGATGGAGGTGTAAAAGAAGGATCTACCGTTTGGTACATATTTTCAAAGGTAATTTTCTTTACCAGGTCTTCCTTCACGACAACTTCTGCTTCCTTCATCCAGCCTTCCAGCAAAGATTCAAAATCCTCACCAGTGATGACGTTCCGTCCAGTGGAAGGAGCGTAGGTTTCCTGCTGTTCCGGATCCAGCGGCATCCGCCGGATAATATGCCAGCCGAATTCACTCTTCACCAAGCCGGAGGTTTCATTCTCTTTTAAGGCCAGCGCTCCCTGGTAAAATGGATCGACCATCTCGCCTTCCCTGAAAATATACCCCTCTGGGAAAAAGAGAGGCTGGGTCGGATCTGCGGTGTACTCCTTTGACAGCTCATCAAAATCACCGCCGTCCTGCACTTTTTGCAGGACTTCCTTAGCCAGCGCTTCCTGCTTAGCCAGTTCATCGCCCTCCAGCGGATTACCCTCCTCATCCTGGGACGAAATCAGGATATGCTTCGCCTGGATAAAGGTTTCGTTATAAAACCGGGTCAATTCCTCAGCGCTCGGAATCAAAACACCGCCTTTACCGAAATAACGTTCCTCCAACCCGTTGGCATACGCTCCTGTCCGCAAACTGGCCTCATAGAGTTCTTCCGTCAGCCCCTGCTCCTTGAGCGCCGCTTGGAAGGCTTCTTCCCCACCGGATTCGGTCACTGCCTCCTGCTTAGCCTGTTCCACCAAATCCAGCAGTTCGTCTGTCAAGGTAAGCCCTTCTTTTTCGAACTGTCCGGCAATCACATAATTTTGCGCAACAGAATCCCGTGTATTATCATGTAAGATTTTCAGCAGCTGAGGGCCGTTTTCGGGATCTTCCCAGTCGCTCAGGGAAAGCCCCTGATCTTCAAACTGCTCCTCCATCCCCCATTTGACGTTGATCATATACGCGGCATATTCCCGGGCGGATATTTCTTTCCCATTTACCGTCATCACAGTAACGCCGCTTTCCAAAGGCTGAACAGTATCCCCGCAGCCGGTAAAAGCCGCTGCACAGAGCAGTACCGCCATCAGTCCCGCTGCCGCCCGATTTATCTTTTGTTTCATCTGTCTATCCTTCCTCCGCCGGTCTGGCGGGAATGCAATGAAATGGATGAGGTCCTTCCTTCTGCACTTAACTACAGGAAGAACCCCCTTGAAAAAAACTTGTACCGGTTCAGCGGAAAGCCAGAGGATCCGCACGGGTGAAGCTTCCCTCTGCTTCCTTACAAAAAGGGCAGACATGAGGGGCCGCCGTTCCAGCCGTCCGATACCCGCAGCTTTGGCAGTGCCAGTCCTGTGCCTGATCATCCGCATAAAGGCGGCCTTCCGACAGCCTCCTTGCCCAGAGCCGGAACAGCTGCTCATGCTCACGCTCAATCCCCGCCGCATAATGGAACTGCCGGGCCATCTGCTCAAATCCTTCTTCTTTGGCCGTTTCTGCAAAGCTGGCGTACAGCTCGCTCCATTCAAAATGCTCCCCATCCGCCGCATCCTCAAGCAGACGCTGCAATCCGGGCGTTTCCCCTCCATGCAGCAGGGTAAACCAAATTTTGGTATGCCTTTTTTCCTGTTCCGCAACCCGGCTGAACAGTTCTGCCAGCGCAGGCTGACCCTCCTTCTCTGCCTGCTCGGCATAAAATGTATATTTACTCTCCGTCTGCGATTCCCCTGCATAGGCAGTCAGCAGGTTCGCAAAGGTTTTTGAACGTTTGAAGTCCATATAAAAGCCCTCCTTCAGCAATCATCCGCTTGAAGTATGGCCTATATTTTTCCATTCTAAACAGGATCATGAATTATTTTTTGCCATTTTCCTGACATTTTTATTGTGGTCCGCAATCCGCTTTTTATCGGTCACCTCATATTTTTTCAAAATCCCATAAATCTGTTCCACATCAAAATTATGATCCTGCTGGAAACGGGGCTGGCGCAAAAACCGGCGCAGCCGTTCCACCCGGATAATCGGAAGATTGTTCGGCAAATAAAGGGTGGATTTTCTCTGGGTAAAAACAACCAGGCTTTCGATATTCAGATTATATAAATTCTCTTTCCCGCAAAGATAGCGGATACAGTCGATATGGGTCTGGTTCTGAAGCAGTGGGTTATACAAGGAGCGCCGTTTCCCGCCCACGATATGCAGCCAGTCTTTTTTCTTGGGTTCGCCGTAAATTTCGCCCTTCAGGTTTTTGGTTTCTACAACCAGAATCCCGAAAAAGCCGATCAGCACATGGTCAATCTGGGTCGTCTTATCATAAAGCGGCAGATATAAATCGTCAATAACCTTGTAGCTCCGCAGCCGCGCATAGCGGCGCAGGATACGGGAAACCTGTTTCTCCCCTTCCTTCCCCAATTTTTGAAGCTTCCTTTTTTTCATCCAGGCCGCGGCGACCAGCAACAGCACCGCAAGCAGGATAATCCCTCCCAAAACCCAATAGATATTTAATTTCATGAAAGATCCTCCAACCGTCAAATTTTCCCGCAAAGCGGAAGATAGTTTTATTTTATCATAGATTGCGTTCTTTTTCAACGGCTGACTTCCGGCGGGAGTGCCCTTCGCGCATTTTGTAAAAGGATCAGACCTTCAAGAGAAGCCGCCTTCGAGCTGCGTTCCTCCGGCGTCAAAGCGGGGAGGCTCGGCAGCAGGGAAGCATTCCCGCTATCCACCATGTAGGGGTTCCCAGGGTGGGATCCCCCTTTCCCACAAAATCTTTATTTTCGATGCTCCCCTTCCGGCTGAACCGGTATCTCAATCTGGACGAAGGCATCTTCCTCTTTGTCGATTACATTTTCATTGATAATCACCTCATAGGAAAATCCGGATAAGGCAAGACCGTGCTCCGCCGCATAATGGAATATTTTCTGATAGCACTGCACCCCATTCCTCCCCAAATTCTGATAAAAAGCCCGCAGGTATTTCCCGGAGGGCTGTCTATGCAGCCCCGCCCGCTTGACAGGGAACGGGATTTCAATAAACAATTTGGAATAATCTTCAAAACGGCCGCTGTACAGGCTTTCCACTGAAATCATTGTTCCATAAGAAGCATCGTGCAGACGGCGCAGCTGGTATTTCTTTGTTTCGGCCGTAATCATTTCCACCTGTTTATCAAAAGAAGTATCCGGATCGATTTCCACCGTGACCAGCGTACGCCCTTTCTGCTCAAGGACGCTGATTTCAGATAGATCCATGGTCAGCAGCATTGTCATATTCCGGCGATGATGGAGCAGAGTTTCCCGGACTGCCCGCAGATGGGCCATGTCCCGATCCAAAGCCTCAATCTGTTTCTGCAAAAGCTGTTCCAAACCAGCAGCCGAGCGGTTCTGCATGAAAGGCTGAATTTCATCAATCGGCATATCCAGTTCCCTCAGCAGCAGGATAGTTTCCAGAATCGAGCTTTGGTGGTAGCTGTAATACCGGTATCCGCTTTCTGGATCAACCATCATCGGATGGAACAAACCGATTTCATCATACCACATCAGCGTCTTTTTGTTGATGCTGTGCAATGCTGCAAACTGGCCGATCGTGAGCAGTTTATTTTTTTTCTCCATTTCCCCAATTCCCTCTTGACTGTACAGTTACTGTACGGTTTATTATAAAACACACACCGAAGAAATACAAGTGGATAAGGAGAAAAATCATGGATCATCAAACTGCTTACAGCAAACCGGTCACTCTAAAAAATATCCTCCAGTTCGCCATTCCTACGATTGCCATGTCTGTCTTTATGTCCTTTTACACGATGGTTGACGGGCTGTTCGTGTCCAACCTGATCGGCACCAGCGCACTGTCGGCCATCAACCTGACCGCCCCGGTAATTCAACTGGTAACCGCCATCTCCACTATGCTGGCCACTGGCGGAAGTGCGGTTATTATGCGGAAAATGGGAGAAAAAAAGCCCCAGGAAGCCAAGGAGGATTTCACCTTCCTGATCCTGATAAACGTCACAGCCGGCCTGGTCATGACCCTGCTCGGATACGCCCTGGTTGGGAGGATTTTCGGGAACATGGGGTTGTCCGCAGAGGTTGCCGGGTACTGTACCTCCTATCTCAACAACTATCTTCTCTTTACGGTTCCGATCCTGCTGATGAACAACTTCACACTTTATATGATTGCTTCCGAAAAAGCGACCTTATCGCTGATCTGTTCCGTGACAGGAGGCGTGCTGAACATCCTGCTGGATTATCTGTTTATCCAGATTTGGGATATGGGGATCAGCGGCGCGGCGGTCGCAACGGGGCTGGGCTATTCTGTAACTGCCGCGGCAGGCCTGATCGTATTCAGCCGGAAAAAGAACCTGCTGCATTTCACAAAGCCTGTTGTGCGCTTCAAGGTGGTTTGGAATGCAGCCGCCAATGGCTGCTCTGAAATGGCAACCGCCCTGGTCACCGGGATTATTACGATGATGTTCAACTGGACCATGCTCCGCTATGTTGGCGAGGACGGTATTGCTGCTGTCACCATCATCATGTATGTCCTAATGTTTGCCAGTTCTCTTTACACCGGTTATTCCTACGGCGTCGCCCCGATGCTCAGCTATTACTATGGTGAGCAAAATCATGAAAAACTGAAAAAGCTCGTTTCGGCCAGCCTGAGGGTAATTGCCGTCATTTCCGTCATAACAGCAGCTGTATCCTTCATCGCCACAAAGCCCTTGGTATCCATTTTTGCACGGCCAGACAATCCGGTCTATGAACTGGCCGCAGCCGGAAACCGGATCTGTACCCTGGCGCTGTTCTTCATCGGCTTCAATATCTTTACTAGCGGGATGTTCACCGCACTGTCCAACGGGATTGTTTCTGCTATCCTGGCCTTCTCCCGTTCCTTCGTGTTCATGCTGATCACCATGCTGATACTGCCTGCCCTTTTGGGCGTAACCGGTATCTGGCTGGCTACACCGGCGGCAGAACTGATGGCATTGGCTTTATCTATGTTTATGTTCTTCAAATGCCGGAAACGGTATCAGTATTAAAGCAATATCCGGCCCTTGGGAATCCCAAGAGCCGGATCCTTTTTAGCTTTGATTTTTTTCTTTCAGCCTGTGGTTCATCCGCTTGATCTGCCTTTTGATCACGCTGTATTGTGAAACCCAAATCACTGCGTAGATCAAAAAGAACTGCCCGAAATACCCCAAAACACCGACGAAGCTGCGGGGCATCCATTGCAGGAAATAGGCAATGGGAAGGGATACTGCCGAACAGAGAACCAGATGGCTGAGCGTCATTTTTAATAAGCTCCAGCTCTCTATCCTCCAGATCACCGAAGCCCCGCCCCACACAGCGCCGTACAGCATCCCAAAAACCGTTTGCAGAACTACAGCGCCTAGTTCACTGCCGCATTCGGCAATCAACTCATACGGCGCCGCAAAGTACTCCCCGCTCCCATAGGACAACGAAAAGAGGATCGTAATAAGAGTACAGACTGTCACCCCGATCGGTGCGCCTATCAAAGCGCGCATCAGTATTTGTTTTTTCATCGAATCACCTCATATTCCCAGTACCTGTTTGATTTTATGGACATATCTTCTTGAAACGTAGGTCACCGTGCCATTTACCAAGGAAACACAGATCGAACCTGTAAAGCTTAAATCAAAGCTTTTAACTTTTTTCAGATTGATAATCTCGGAATGGGAGATCCGGACAAACAAGCTTTTATCCAACCGTTCCTCCAATTCATACAAGCGCAATCGCAGCGTATATTCCCCGGCCGCAGTCACGGCCAAAACTTTTCCAGCCTCTGCATAAATCCGGAGTATTTCCGCCTGTTCCAGCACTTCCAGCTTTTCGTCCCGAAATCCGGAAAGAACCTGTGGGGACTCCTCAGCTATCCGTTTGACCAGCAGATGGATTTCATCTGTCATTTGAGGAGTAAGGATAATTACCTTCGGCTTCTCACAGGAAGCATCAATTTTAATTTCTACCTGCATCCAGTTCCTGCACCTCCTTTCTTTTCTATCGCTTGCAATCCCAGCATAGAAGAAAATGAAACGGATTTCCGCCGTTTTTCAATACATGGTTGATTTCGGCCTATATCTGGTTCCCAGGCGTCTTCTTCCCCAAATAAACAGGGGCAGGGAAAATTCCCCGCCCCAATTCAGCAGACCTCGTCTTCCTGTTTTATTATTTCCGAATTAAAAATTCGGAAATAATACATTTGATTTGAGCCGTTTTGCTCGCCGCCGTAACCAGCGGCAACCGCAAAACATGGCAGACATTACTTCCGGCCTTTCAGTTCGGAAGTAATAAATAATCCCGAATAACCTTGCGCATATCGCTGGCCATGTAAAAAGAGCCGCAAACAATAACAGCGCCCGTTTCCCCAGCTATTTCCAGCGCCTGCTCCAACGCTTCCCCGTAATCCCGGAAGGCTTTTACCCTGCCGCAATGCCGGGAAGCACACTCTGCCAGTGCCTCCGCTGTCAGCGCCCGAGGATTCCATTCCACTGGGACGGTTAGGATTACCGGGCATTGCCCGGCTACAGAGGATACCGCGCTTTCATAATCTTTATCTGACATCATACCCATTATGGCAACCTTTGGGGAAGCATCCAGATGCTTCAAGGTATCCGCCAGGGATTCTGCCGCTTGACGGTTATGCGCTCCATCCACAATAATCAATGGCTGTTGGCTCATGATCTCAAACCGCGCCGGGAAAACTGCCTTCTTCAAGCCGTTTTTTACGGCTTCTTCCGGAATCCGGAAACCGCGTTCCCGCAAAACAGCCATCGCTTCAATGACCGCCACGGCATTGTAAACCTGATGCTCTCCCGCCAGCTTCAGGCAGTATTCTTCCTCGGCATACCGGAATTGGGAGCCCAGTACATCCAGCCGAAGGATTTCCACCGCTGCAGCATTGGGGCAAACCAGCCGGCCGCCTACCTTCGCGCAGCGCTCCAGCAGGACTGCCAAGGCTTCCGGTTCCTGCTTCGGATAGGTAACAGCCTGCCCGCCTTGCTTGATAATCCCAGCCTTTTCTCCGGCAATTTTGGCCAAAGTATCCCCTAAAATCTCTACATGATCCATGGAAATCGAGGTTATCACCGCACATTCCGGTGAACGGATCACATTTGTCGCATCGTAGGTCCCGCCCAGCCCAACTTCCAGGGCGACAATATCACAGCCCCAGCGTTCAAAATAGAGGAAGGCAATCGCCGTAATGACTTCGAATTCAGTGACGTAATCTCCTTGTTCAGCCAACGTGCGGACCTGTACGTCCACTTCCTCTACCAGCGAAGTAAATTCTGATCTTTCAATCATTTTCCCGTTGATCTGGAACCGTTCCCGGAAATCCACGACAAAAGGAGAGATGTACATCCCTACCCGGTATCCTGCTTCCTGTAGGATAGTTGCAGACATTTTCGTCGTGGAACCCTTGCCGTTTGTTCCTGCAATATGGATAAATTTCAGTTTATCCTGCGGGTTTCCGAGCAAATCTAAAAGCTTTCGCATCCGGTCCAGCCCCAATTGAGAGCCAAAACGGGTAAACGAATGAATATAGGCTTCCGCCTCTGCATAATTCATGGATTTTCCTCGCCTTCACACCATTTTATCATCCGCACAATTGAAAAAACGCCAATACGAACCATGAGGTCCAAAGCACAACCGCCCACAGAGAGCACACCACAGACGCCTTGACCGCCACTGACGGGGTTTATTATAGCACTCCAGGCTGGTTTCCGCAAGTGCCTCCATGCACTGGAAAAAATACGGCAGGAAAGTCCGGATTCTCTCCCTCTTTCCTGATATAGTCGGCACACCTCAAATCGATACCCGATTTGGAGGGTCAGGCTTTGCCTGTTCGCGCATAAAATGCGCTGTGCGCCGTCTATG
>CANAQK010000004.1 GCA_947363605.1 uncultured Clostridia bacterium
GCTTTGCAGAGGTTTTCGTTTTCCCTCGCGGTCGATCGCAAAAGGGTATCACGATCTGTGATACCCTTTCGCTTATATTGTGCTGTTCTATTTTACCACAATTTCCACCAAGCGTCGCCGGTCTGGGCGTTCTCGGTGACATTGGGCTTAACCGGATCGACCGGCTTGGATGCTTCATCCGCCGTATCCCGCGCGAAAATAACCGTTAACGTATGCGGGGCGGTAATATCCCGCAGGGTATAGCTCTTGCCGTCAGTCGGGATCTCTTCCCCATCCAGCAGGACTTTGCCTACTTTATACCCCTCGTCCGGCATAAAGGTGAAGGTCTTGTCTTCGCCGTCGTAGACGGTGCAGTCGCCCGGGGTTACCGAACCCATCCCCTGCGAACGGACGAAAATCCAGTTTTCATCGATGCGGCTGGAATAGGAATAGCTGCCGCCGGAAGAACCGCTCGGACGGCTTGGCCGATCGGGAACAACGGGAGCGTTCTTGACAATACCCCAGGAATAATGCGAGAAGTGATCCGTCTTGAACTGCATTATCCCGTGACCTACATAGGACGGAATGATAACATCCACCGACCCGTCGTCATTCTCCCGGAAAATACGATATGCGCGGCCCGGGACAATCTCCAGCGAGTAGATCGACACAGTCATCAGCTTGCCGGGTGTATACTCGACCTTGGTGCCGTCGGTATACTCCAGCGACAGGTCAAAGCCGTGCTGAATCTCACAGTTTTCCTTTTCCGCTTCCGTTTTTACGGCGGCGGAACTCGTGGTCTGGGGCGTGACCTTGAGGGTAAGCCCTTTCGACTCATCAACCATGCCCTCGGGCAGATTGACCGAGAAACGATGGCCATCGTTCTGCTCCGGCTGATCCAGATTGACGACATAGGAGCCGTCCTCCTGAGCGCCGGGCTTGGGAAGGATGAAATCCGGTTCTTCTGGATTACCCGGTTCTTCTGGATTACCCGGTTCTTCTGGATTACCCGGTTCTTCTGGATTACCCGGTTCGTCAGGTTCGCCCAAATCATCAGCGTTATTCTTCAGCCATTCCGGCCACTCCGGAAGCTCCTGCAGGTATTTCGGGAGCTTGGCGGTCAGCTCCTCGGCGGAAAGCTGGTTGCCGCCGAACTTCATAAATACCAATTCCAAGTTAGACAGACCGCTTAAATCCGGCAGTGTCGTAAGCTGTTTGTTATCGGTCAAATATAAATGACCAAGCTTCGTCAGCTTTTCAAGCCCGTCCAGATTCGTCAGATTGGAATCCCTAATAGACAGATATTCCAGATTTGTCATTTGGGAAAGGGGAAACCAGGAAATCGGAATTGTAGTCGCATAGGAAAGATCCTCAATCGAAACAGGCCTTGAAACTTCGGATATTTTTTCGACCTTGCAATCATTCAATGAGAGAAGGTACAAACGAGGCCGCTCAAGCAGGGGAGCTGCATCCGGAATTACAAAGCCGCTTAAGACGATTTTAGCCAGCTTGTCCATTTGTTTTACAGTGTTGACCAGGTTTGTACCATCCAATTGATTCTTTGAACTGATGTTGCTGATATGTAATTCGGTAATATTGGTATTTTTCAGCGGGGAAAAATCCCGAATGTTTGGAGTATCCATCAACTGTAAATTGCGAAGACTGTCCAGGTTTTTCAGCGGGCCGAGATCCGTGATCTCATGATTCCAAGATAAAGCAAATTCCTCAAGGTGTTCCAGCTTTTGCAACGGGGACAAATCGGTAAGCTTAGAGTATTTCAAACTGCTGGCACGGTAAAGCCAAAGACATTTTAAGCTTTTAAAATATTCAATACCCTTTAAGCTATTGACCTCGATAAAATCATCATCATGACCAAAGCTCGTCGTGATTTCCTCAGCTACCTCTGCCTCAGCTACGGTGAGCACCCCGTCCTTGTTCTGGTCCCCGCTTCTCACCGCCGCTACATACAGCCCCCTATCCGGGACCCCGGTGTCGTTGTTGTAGACATAACTCTCCGGGTTGTTCCAGTCCGTCGTACCCTTGGTCATGTCCACTTCGCCGATGTCCACCGCCGCCGCGGGAATGCTCGTAACCGCCAGCAATCCCGTCAGCAGCAGCGCCAATCCTTTTTTCATTTCCATTCCTCCTATTTTTATTGGATGCTTTCCCAGGATCAGCCCGCCGGGAGCGCCCCGCCCCCGGCCGCTTATCCCGAGAAACAAAAGTACCGTGTATGTCCAACATACACGGTACTTTTAAAAGCAACACAATAAAAACCAATCACGCGTTTCTTCTTGATTTTGACAGAAAAAGCGCGTATAATGGTTTTGCAGTGCGGAAGAATCCGTTGTGTATGTGGGTTGACACATAGACAGGCATGGAGGTGTTGCCGCACCTCCATACTGCTGCACTCTTGTTTCTCAATGCCATTATACCTCCCCCTGCCGGAAAATGCAAGGGGAAGTTTTCGTTTTTAAGGGGGATTTCCTCCCTCCCAAGGCAGACCTGCAGCCAAAGAGAAAAAACACGGCCGGAAGGAAACTTCCGGCCGTGTTTGACATTTTACGAGTTCATTGCCGCGTGCCCGGCTAAAAGCTGGATCTCCCCCGCCAGGAACTGGAGCGGATTGCCATCGTCCCCCATCTTCGCGGCTTCGGCCTGAAGCCGCTCCTGCACCCACTGAAGAGTTCCGACCAATCTGCGGAGAGGGCTTTCCTCCGTCGGGCCGCCTGCTTGGAGAAGGGTTTCCATCCGGGTACAGACCCCTTCTAAAGCAGCCTTTTGTTCCGCATCCAGCTGCGGTTCCAGCCGCTGGACCTCCCCTTTCAGATAAAAGAGCAGGATCCGGCTTTGGAAAACCCGGTCGTTATACAGCTTTTCGCCGCTGCGTTCCAGAACAGGTTCTTTCCCCTGGGAAGCCAGCCCCTGGACTAGATCCTCGGACAGGTTCCCGAAGAACTGGAGCGTTTCTTCCAGCTGCTCCCGGAAAGCCTGGATCGGCTCCAGCTGCGGTTTCCGGGAGGAATCCCGCAGGAGTTCCATATTGGCGGCGGAAGCGGCGATATCCAGCCGGAAAAGGTCATCCTCCAACGCCGATACCCGCACATCCTCCAGCGCCAGGGAGGAGATCTCCTCCGCAAGGGCGCGGAGCTCCTCCGCAATATAGCCCAGCCCGGGTTCCAGCGCCTGCGCCGCTGCATTCCCCTTTTCTGCCGCCGCCCGCAGCTTCTGGGCCGCTGTATCCCGCATATCTTTGAAAATCAGCGAGGACAGCTCATTAAAAAGCCCTGCAATTTCCCCGCTTTTGACCTGGGCGTTCCGGGCCAGCCCAATATACTGCTGGCATACCGGTTCCAGCGTGGGGCGGTGCTCCGGCTTCGCCCTTGCCGACAGCAGCCGGGTCTGGAAAGCCAGGATATTCGACCGGAAAGCAGCATCCTCCACCGCTTTCACGATCAAAAAGCGCGCGGATATTCCGTCCGGCCGCTGTAAAATGCCGGTGATCCGCTCCAGCAAAGCGCCCAGTTCCTCCGCCATGGCATCGGCATTGGCAGAAGCCGTATTCCAGAACTCGGCATAGAGAGCCGCTGTATTCGGATCCGCCTCTCTGCTCTTCCGGGTATATGCCGCGGCTTCTTTGATTTGGACAATCAGATTGTTCAGGTTCCGGATCATTTCGTCTGTCGTCTTGGAATAAAGCATGATTTTCCTCTCTTTCTGCATCTTCAGGGAACAGATGGAAAAATGATATTTCCGATAGTCCTTCGGGGACACGCCCATATACGCCCGGAAACTGCGGGTGAACCCTTCATGGGATTCATAACCGTATTTTAACGCAATATCCAGAATACTGGCCTCTGTCCCGGCCAGATCTGCCGCAGCCAGAAGGATCCGGCGCCGGGTGACATATCTCATGACGCTTTCCCCTATCATCTCCCGGAACAAACGCTGGTAATGGTATTTGGACACATGGATGCTGCCCGCAATCCTTTCAACTGTCAGCTTTTCCAGAATATTTTCCTCGATTACCGCGAGGGAACGGGATACCGGATTGGTATTCTCCATCTTTCCACCTCCTTTATGGTTGAGAACCTGTATGCACAACCATCGAACACGATTTGCCCGGTGCTTTTTCAGGCAGACTGCGTTCATTTTCCTTGCCATACGGCAAGGATACCTGCCAAAAATGGCCTTGCCTGCCCGAAAAAACCCTCGGGCATCCGGCATCCTCTGATTGTACATACCGGTTCTGAAAGCCCTGTTCAGTAGAGCTTTCCTGAATGACAATTACAGGATACCGCAAGCAGCCGCTTTTTTCTTGACGGAAAATGCGCTTTTCAATTTTATTCTAACACAACGGTGGACTATCCGGAATGGAAATCTTCCTGGGGCTGTTCCGAAAAAACGCCCCGCGGGCGCGGTCCCGATGCCGGACTGCTGGTCTCCAGGCGCCCGGCGGATTATGTGGCGGAGAAAAGCCCGAACCCCCACCGGCTTAGCCGACGGGGGTTCGTTATTTGGATCATGCCGCGCCGGACGGCTTAATCAACTGTCTCAACGGTTCAGCCGTTTGGGGCGGAGCCTCTTCCCTGCCCCCTACAGGGCTTCCCGTGTGAAACAACAAAAGCGGCGCAGGGATTTTACAAATTCCCTACACCGCCGCAAGTACACAGCCTCAATTTTCCCCTGCGAAAAACCCGGCAAGGGGGTATAATGAAAAGCAGGCGCAGTATATCTGCTGCGCAGGAGAGAGGCGTTCTCCTGCATAGGGCCGGACAGGTGTTATCAGCACCCGTCCGGCCTGCCTTTTTGTCGCCTGCCCTTAATTATATAGCTCTTGGCAAGAGAATGCAAGCGGCATTTTCGGGCAGGACAAGCAGGGCTGGAGGATGTCCAACCGACAAGGCCCTGTGTGAAAATTTTCCTGCGGGCGTTGTGTAAAACAGGCGGTTGTGCTATAATGAATTTTATATACTGCTTACACAGAGAGAAGCTGCCCCGGCACGGCACCGAACCACGCCTCCTCCGGCTTGCGGGAGAACGGGAAGGCTTTTCTTTTCCGGTTTATCCGCGAAACAAATCTATTCTTTATCCAGCAGGAAGGAGAATCCACATGGGAATCAACGCACCAAGAGGGACACAGGATGTCCTTCCGACCGAAAGCTATAAATGGCAGGCGCTCGAACGCCTGCTCCACGAAATTGCCGCCCTCTACGGCTTCCGCGAGCTCCGCACCCCCACCTTTGAGCAGATGGACCTGTTCCAAAGGGGGGTAGGCGATACCACGGACGTCGTCCAAAAGGAAATGTTCGAAGTCCGCGCCCAAAAAGGGACGGATCTTTTCGCCCTCCGGCCGGAGGGAACGGCGGGGGCTGTCCGCGCCGCCATCGAAAACGGGCTGCTAAACGATGCCCTGCCCCTGAAAGCTTATTATATCGCCTCCTGCTTCCGGCACGAACGTCCCCAGGCCGGCCGTCTTCGGGAATTCCATCAGTTCGGCTGCGAGCTGTTCGGCGCCGCTTCCCCGGCGGCAGACGCAGAGGTGATCGCGATTGCAGGCCATGCCCTCAGTATGCTGGGGCTGAAAGGGATCGAACTGAACCTGAATTCGATCGGCTGTCCGGAATGCCGGCGGAACTACTACCAGGCCCTTCGCGCCTATTTCGAAGCCTATACGGACCGGCTCTGCCCCACCTGCCTGGTACGGTTGGAGAAAAACCCCATGCGCCTGCTGGACTGCAAGGTTCCGGAATGCGGGGAAATTGCGAAAGACGCACCTGTTATGCTGGACTACCTCTGCGAAGACTGCAAAACGCATTTTGAATCAGTCAAATCCCGGCTGTACGCCCAGGGGATCGGGTTCAAGATCAATCCCCGGATTGTCCGCGGGCTGGATTATTATACCCGGACAGTGTTTGAATTTATTTCCACCGGAATCGGCGCACAGGGAACCGTCTGCGCCGGTGGGCGGTATGACGGGCTGGTCCAGGAGCTGGGCGGAAAGCCTACGCCGGGGCTGGGCTTCGGTATGGGATTGGAACGGGTCCTGCTGCTGCTGGAGGAACAGGGCATTGTCCTTCAGGAGCCGCGGCAATGCGACCTGTATATCGGCAGCATGGGCGAAGAGGCCAACCGGAAAGCCTGCGAGCTGGCGGCTTCCCTCCGGCGGGAGGGCTTCTGGGTGGAATGCGACCTGATGGCCCGGAGCGTCAAAGCCCAAATGAAATATGCCAACAAGCTGGGGGCGCGGATGTCCCTGATCCTGGGCGAAAACGAGCTCCAGACCGGGAAAGCGCTCCTGAAGGACATGGAGAGCGGCGAACAGAAAGAAACCGCGTTCGAAACCGAGCTGATGAACCTGCTCTATGATGCCATGCTGGCCAGAGAGGCCGACAGCGTTGCGGAACAAATCGGGCCGGATGCGTTTAAACGGATTCTGGGGCTGGAGCCTCAGGCAAAATAAGAGGAGGAAACAGGCATGACTGAAACCATGGGAACATTACGAAGAACACATTACTGCACAGAAGTAACGGAAGCGGATATCGGGCGCGAGGTTGTCGTAGCCGGATTTACCCAGCGCCAGCGGGACAAAGGCCCTCTAGTTTTCATTGACCTGCGGGACCGTACCGGCATTCTCCAGCTGACCTTTGACGACCGGACCGACCGTGCTGTCTTTGAGAAAGCCAAATCCGTCAAAAGCGAATATGTGCTGATCGCCAAAGGCGAAGTGCTGAAGCGGGAAAGCATCAACCCGGAACTGAAAACCGGTACCATCGAAGTACTGGTTTCCGAGCTGCGGATCTTGGCTTCTGCCCAGACCCCTCCCTTCCATATCAATTCCGAAACCAAGGTCAACGATGAAATTGCGCTGGCCTATCGCTATCTGGATCTGCGGCGGGAAAAGCTCCAGCAAAACCTTCAGATCCGGCATCAGGTCGCCAAGGTCACCCGGGATTATTTCTACGAAAACGGGTTCCTGGAGATCGAAACCCCTATGATGATGAAATCCACCCCGGAGGGCGCGCGGGATTATCTTGTCCCCTCCAGGCTGCACGAAGGGAAGTTTTACGCTCTCCCCCAGTCCCCCCAGATCTACAAGCAGCTGCTGATGGTCGCCGGATATGACCGTTATATCCAACTGGCCCGCTGTTTCCGGGATGAGGACCTTCGCGCGGACCGCCAGCCTGAATTCACCCAGATTGACCTGGAAATGAGCTTTGTCGATGTGGAGGATATCCTCTGCATGACCGAAGGCTATATTTCCCGCCTGATGAAAGAGGTCAAAGGGATGGAACTCCCCCTCCCGCTCCCCCGGATGACCTACCGGGAGGCCATGGAGCGGTACGGCTCCGACAAACCGGACACCCGGTTCGGCATGGAACTGACCGACCTCTCCGCAACTGTCAAAGGCTGCGGCTTCTCTGTCTTTTCCTCGGCTGTCGAAGCCGGTGGGAGCGTCCGCGCCATCCTGGCCAAAAACGCCGCCTCCCTGCTGACCCGCAAGGAAATCGACAAGCTGATTGAACAGGCCAAAGGCATCGGCGCAAAAGGGCTGTCTTATATCCGCTGGGTGGATGAACAACCCTCCTGCTCCTTCGCCAAATTCCTAACCGAAGAAGAACTGAACGCCCTGCTTGAAAAGCTGGGCTGTGAAAAGGGCGACGTCGTCCTGATTGCAGCCGATAAAAACAGCGTGGTCCTTCCGGTGCTGGGGCAGCTCCGGCTGACCGTTGCCAAAAAGCTGGACATCATCCCAGAGGGCTATAACTACCTTTGGATCACCGAATTCCCCTTCTTCGAACAGGATGAGGAAACCGGGAACTGGGTAGCGATGCACCATCCTTTCACCATGCCGCTGGATGAATGCGTCGCGAGCCTGGACAGCGACCCCGGCTCTGTACGGGCCAAATGCTACGACCTGGTTCTGAACGGCGTTGAGCTGGCCAGCGGTTCGATCCGCATCACCGACTATGAGCTCCAGCAGAAAATGTTTGAGGCGCTCGGCATGACCGAGGAAGAGATCGACGCCAAATTCGGCTTCCTGGTCAACGCCTACCGCTACGGCGCGCCGCCTCACGGCGGGATAGGTCTGGGCTTGGACCGCCTGTCCATGGTGCTCTGCGGGGCGGAAAGCCTGCGGGACGTCGTCGCCTTCCCCAAGGTGCAGAATGCCAGCGAACTGATGAGCGCCTGCCCCTCTGAAGTGGACCCGCTCCAGCTGGAGGAGCTTCACATTGCACTGAAACCGTCCGGCGCAGAGGAATAACCCTCGCCAAACTGCAAAGGAGGACTGACAAATGCAGTATATGCCTTACCACTACAGCACATCCGAGCTGGAACTTCTCATGAATGCCTTCTGGATCGTGATGACCATCGGGCTGGTGATCGGCGGGCTGATCCTGCTGACCTTTTATATTTTTTCATCCATCGGGATCTACACCCTGGCCAAACGGCGGGGCTATTACCGTCCCTGGCTGGCCTGGATCCCGTTCGCCCGGGACTATCTGCTGGGCGGGATCGCGGACAATATCCAGTTTAGGAAGGGAAAAAACAGCTATCTCCGTCAGATCCTGCTGGGGCTGAGCATTTTTTATACGCTGGCCTATATCGCCTATGCAATCCAAGCGCTCCAAATGATTCCGGAAATGCTTCTGGCGATCTTTCAGGGGCAGAACCCGACGTATGGCAACAGTACCATGATGATGATGGGTATAGGTATGTTTATGAACCTGCTGTCGCTGGGGTATACGGTTGTCAACTATCTGGCGCTTTACCGGGTTTTCCAGGAATACGCCGGGAAAAACGCCCTGCTCTTTTTGGTGCTCTCCATCCTGTTCGGAATCGCGCCGTTTTTCCTGTTTGCCATCCGGAACAAGCCGGCTGCCAGCGAACTGCCTCCCCCGCCGTTTTATGGCAACCCGCCTTACCCCGGCGGCCCGGTTCCTCCTCAGCAGCCGCCCTATTCAGGCTGGAGATAAATTCCCCGTAAGGAGGGGGTTCGATGATGCTTTTTGCGATGACGGATATCGCTGAACCGTTCAGGGAGATTCTCACTTCCCTTTCCTCAGGCTATGGGATCCTCTGCTATATCCTGGGGTCCATTGGGCTTTATACACTCAGCCAGCGAAGGGGGTACCTCTCCTCTTGGCAGGCGTGGATCCCTTTTGTGCGGGACTACGCGCTGGGCAATATGGCGGATAATATCAATTACTGCCGGGGGAAACCGACACGGCTGCGTTTCTGGATGCTGGCCACCGAGGTGCTGAACGCCGGGATTTTCCTGCTTTTCATTGCGGCGGTGTTTGCCGGGAGCCTGTGGGGCATCTGGTTCCGCCCGGACTGGGACTTCTTGGAGTGGATGGGCTGGATGTTTTTCCTCTTCCTGGCAATGCTGGCGCTTTTCGCTGTGGTTTGGGTATTCCGGGTTGTGGTGGAATGTATTGTTTACTTCCGGATTTTCTCGGACTATTCCGCGGGAAATGCGGTTGGTTTCCTTCTGCTCCATATTTTCTTCGGGGCAGGCCCCATCCTGCTGTTTGCCCTGCGGGGTAAAATCCCGATCACGCTTTATCCGGTTCTGTCCCCGCAGGTCCATCCGCCGGGCCCCTATGGGCGCCGGTAAACCTGCCGTCTGTCAATCAAGTATAGAAAGGAGAGGCCGCTTCGGCCGCATAAACGCCCATGAAATTCCGTTGGGAAAAACAATATCTTTATTGGGGGATCACTGCTTTCCTGGTGATTGTATGCAGTATTTCTTTTTTCCTGATCTTGGACCGGATTGAAACAGTTCAGAAAGTCCTGCACACTATCCTGCAAATCCTGACCCCCTTCAGCATCGGGCTGGTACTGGCTTATCTGGTCAGCCCGGTAATGGATTTTTTCGAGGTCAAGGTTTTCCGGCCTCTGCTGACTCCCCGCTGGAAAAAAATGCCCAAGCCGCTTCCACGGGTTTTAGCACTGATTATTTCGATTGTCCTGGTGCTTGCGATTATTGCCGGGCTGCTGGTAATGGTCGTCCCCCAGCTGATCGACAGCATCAAAGGGATTGTCAACAACCTGCAATACTATTTTACCAACCTGGAAAACTGGATCATAGAGCTGGCGGCTTCCGACCCGGAGCTGACCGCCATACTGGAAAGCCGGTTCAATGATCTGAACCAGACCATTACCGAATGGGCCAGCAAAAACTTCCTGCCTCAGCTGGAGCAAATCATCAGCGGCCTGACGACCGGGGTGATGGGATTTTTCAAATTCCTGACGAACACCTTTGTCGGGCTGGTCATCGCCATTTATGTCCTCTTTGATAAAGAGCATTTCTTTGCGCAGAGCAAAAAGCTGACCTACGCGATCTTCCCAGTCCGGGCGGCCAATACCCTGCTGCGGACCGTCCGCCGGGCAGACGCGGTATTCGGCAGCTTTATCAAAGGGAAACTGATTGACTCCCTTTTAATCGGCCTGCTCTGCTTTGTCGGGATGTCCATTTTCAAGCTGCCCTTCGCCCTGCTGATTTCAGTCATGGTAGGCGTTACCAATATCATCCCGTTCTTCGGGCCATTTATCGGGGCAGTCCCCAGCGCGATCCTGATTTTGATGGTAGACCCGCTGAAATGCCTCTACTTTGTTCTGTTTATACTCGCGCTTCAGCAGTTTGACGGGAACATCCTGGGGCCGAAAATCCTGGGGGATTCTACCGGGCTGTCCGCTTTCTGGGTGATGTTTGCCATCCTGACCTTCGGCGGCGTGCTCGGCTTCCCCGGGATGGTAATCGGCGTCCCCACCTTTGCGCTGATTTACGAACTGATTTCGGACTTTGCCTCCTCCCGGCTCCAAAAGCATGAACTCCCTGTCAGCACGGATGAATACCGGGATATCGACTATATCAACACGATCGAACATGAAGCCGTGATGAAAGAGGAAGTGGACGATGTAAAAATCGCCGATTTCCCCTCCAAAAAGAAATAATGCCAGCCGCTGCCCCGGCTCCGGAACATATGGCTTTCCGGGGCCGGGAACCGGCGGTATTTTTGAGAAAAATCCAAAGCTGTGTGAAAAATGATTGATTTTTACAGCAAGTTCGTGTATAATAGAAAAAGTATCGAAAGAGCAGAGCAGGGGTTATATTATTTGATGTGCGGATAGGCGGGGCCTGTGCAGCAATCCGCCGCGAACCATGTCAGGCGGGGAACCGAGCAGCATTAAGCGGATGTGTTTGTGTGCCGCAGTGTTGCCTGTCTGTCCGCACATCAAATGAGGTAACAAGGAATCCGGCAGGGTTCACTGCCTGCTTTTCGTTTTGAGGGAGGGCTTTTTGTGTATCTGGCGCTTTATCGGAAATACCGTCCAAAGACCTTCGAGGATGTCATCAGTCAGCCGCATATCACCACTACCCTGAAAAACGAAATCCGGCAGAACCGCACCGCGCACGCCTATCTTTTCACCGGGCCGCGCGGAACCGGAAAGACCACCTGCTCCAAAATCCTGGCGATGGCGGTGAACTGCGAGCACCCCATCGATGGAGACCCCTGCTTGTCCTGCGAATCCTGCAAAGGGATCGAAAACGGTTCTATCCTGGACGTCGTGGAAATCGACGCCGCCAGCAACAACGGGGTGGACAGCATCCGGCAGCTGCGGGACGAAGCCAGCTATACGCCAGGCCAGTGCCGCTTCCGGGTCTACATCATCGACGAAACCCATATGCTGTCGTCAGGGGCATTCAATGCCCTGCTCAAAATCATGGAGGAGCCGCCTCCCCATGTCAAGTTTATCCTGGCAACCACAGAGGCGCATAAGGTTCCGGCGACCATCCTTTCCCGCTGCCAGCGGTTTGATTTCCGGAGGATCCGTCCGGAAGACATCCAGCAGCGCCTGCTGGAAATTGCCGGCCGGGAGGATTTCACCCTGGCCCCTGACGCAGCCGAGCTGATCGCCCGGCTGGCTGACGGCGGGATGCGGGACGCATTTTCCCTGCTGGATCAATGCGCCGCCTTCTGCGACACGATCACGTTGGACACCGTCGTTCAGGCGGCAGGCGTGGTCGGCCGGGATTATCTGTATGAGCTGACCGACTGTATCCGGCGGGAAGACGGGGCGGGCGCCGTCCTCCGGATTGGCGAGCTGTATGGGATGTCCAAGGATATGCAGGGGCTGGTGGAGGAAATGATCCACCACTTCCGCAATTTGATGCTGGCCCTGACCCTGAAGGAACCGCAAAAGCTGGTTTCTGTCCTGCCGCACGAGCGGGAGCGCCTGATGGAATCAGCTAAGCAGTTCCCTCTTTCGGCCGTGCTGGAAATCCTCGGCGAGCTCCAGGAATGTCTGGATAAAATGGGACGCAGCTATGACAAGCGGATGACGCTGGAATTGACCTTTGTCAAGCTCTGTACCCCGGCTATGTGGACGACTCCCGAAGGGCTCCTGGCCCGTCTGGACCGCCTGGAAGCAGTACTCTACAGCGGCCGGCTGCCAGCCTTGGCAGAAACGCCGGTTCCTGTATCGCCTGCGCCGCCCGAGCCGACCCTTGAGGTGCCGGAGGTTGCACCAGGGCTTCAGGTAGCGGAGCCGCAGGAATTTTCCCAGACAGAACCGGCAAAAGCTGTTCCGGAACCCCCGCCGAAGCCAGTGCAGAACCAACCCCAGCCTTTGCCGGAATGGGCGGATATCCTGGCAGATCTGGCCGGACGGGATATGCCGCTCTGCGGGATTTTGAAGGGCTCCCGCGCTTTTACCGCCGGGGAGGTCATTTACATCGATTCACCGCTGTCTTTGATGGGCGCTATGCTCCGTCAGGAGGGCAACGCCGCCAAGGTGATTGCCGCGGTTGAAAATAAAACCGGCAAACGGTATAAGCTGCGGGTAAAAAGCGCTGCGCCGCCTGCCGCCACGCAGGAAAGCGCATTTGGCAAACTGTTAGAAAAAGCGCGCGCGAATGGAATCGAAGTCCGTGAGGAAGAATAAACGAAAAGGGGAACGCCGGGATTTCCCGGACCCTGATAAAATGGAGGAACGAAAAATGAAAGCAAGATTACCCCAAGGATATGGTAAAAATTCCAATAATGTAGCCAACATGGTAAAACAGGCTCAGAAGGTTCAGGAAGATATGAACAAACTCCAGGAGGAACTGGAGGTCACGGAGTATCAGGCTTCGGTGGGCGGCGGCGCCGTAGAGATTTCTATCACCGGCAAGAAGGTGGTAAAATCCCTGAAAATCAAACCCGAGGCGGTAGATCCCGAAGATGTCGAGATGCTCCAGGACCTGCTGGTCAGCGCGTTTAACGAGGGCGTGCGGATGGCGGAAGAGGACTCTGAAAAGAGAATGGCTGAAATCACTCAGGGGATGAATGTCGGCGGACTGGGCAGCCTGCTGTAAGAAGGCCCGTTCAGGGCATTTCCTGATGGATTATCCCGTCAGGAGCCAGTATAGTCAACGCGCTTGAAAAGAAGCCAATGCTTCTTTTCAACACTGCGGCATATCATGCCGCAGTGGGCCGCGAAGCGGCCATGCGGTAGGGCTTCATAGACGGCGCACCGCGCATTTTATGCGCGAACAGGCAAAGCCTGACCCTCAAATCGATACCCGATTTGAGGGTGTGCCGACTATATCAAACAGGACTGCGGGGACGTTGCTATGAAATTCGGCGCACTGCCGTTGACAAAATTAGTGGAGCAGTTTGCTTCCTTGCCGGGAATCGGTCGGAAAACCGCCCAAAGGCTGGCATTTTACATCCTGACCCTGACCAAGGAACAAGCAAAGGAATTTGCGGATGCCATTCTGGACGCACATGAAAAAATCCGCTACTGTTCCGTCTGCAAAAATTATACCGACCGCGAATACTGCGAAATCTGTGAGGATGAAACGCGGGACCCTTCCCTGATCTGTGTCGTTGAAGACGCCAAGGATGTCGCCGCTTTTGAGCGCACCCGGGAATACCGTGGGCTGTACCATGTATTGGGCGGCCTGATTTCACCAATGGACGGGATCGGGCCGGATCAGATCTTTGTCAAGGAGCTTCTGGTCCGGGTACAATCCGGCGAGATCCGGGAAGTCATTATGGCGACGAACCCCACGGTGGAGGGTGAAGCCACGGCCATGTATGTCGGCCGGCTGCTCAAGCCCTTCGGTGTCAAAGTCAGCCGTTTGGCTTATGGGATCCCGGTCGGCTCCGACCTAGAATACGCGGACGAGGTTACCCTGTTCAAGGCCCTGGAAAACCGCAGCGAAATTTAACCGGAAAGGAGGCCCCTGATGGCGGCAAAGGAAAAAGAATCAACCAAAACCATTGCGCTGAACAAAAAAGCGCGGCATGATTTTTTCGTGATGGAAAGCCTGGAAGCCGGTATTGAACTGGTAGGAACCGAAGTAAAGTCCATCCGCCAGGGCGGGGTCAGCCTCAAGGAAAGCTGGTGTGCGGTGGAAAACGGGGAAGTCTGGGTCAAGCAAATGCACATCGCCCCCTATGAAAAGGGGAATATTTACAATAAAGACCCGCTGCGGGAACGCAAACTCCTGCTGCATAAGCGGGAGATCCACCGGCTGGTGGGGATTATCAAGCAGCAAAGCTATACCCTGATCCCGCTGTCCCTGTATTTTAAGGGCTCGCGGATCAAGATGCAGTTAGGGCTCTGTAAAGGTAAAAAGCTCTATGATAAGCGCGAGGACGCAGCCAAGCGGGATGCTGGCCGCGAAATGGACCGCGCGATGAAGGAACGCTCCAGAAGCTAAGTGTTCCCCCATTTGGGGGCGTAAAGGTTTCGACGGGGATGAGGAACCCTGGTAAGCGAGTAGAGCGGGCGGAAGCTCTTTAATCGCCGCACTTTAAATTTAAACGCTAACAATAATAAATTAGCTTACGCTGCCTAATTAGGCGCGTCGTCCGTACCGGGAGGGACCACGGGCCCGGTCGGGCGTCAAGTAAGTGGTGAACGTCTTTTCAGAGTGTTTCGGCTGAAAGGATGTATCAGAAACTACTAAAACGGTAAGCCTGCTTTTCGGCGTGCCGCAGAGGGAATGTCAAAAGAAACAGCTAAACTCGTAGAAAGCCGGGGGAAATTGTTTTCGGACGTGAGTTCGACTCTCACCGCCTCCACCATTATGGTCTATATCCGAACACCTTTATTTTCACAACGGATTGTTGGTACTGGTGTCGACCATAGAATATCGATAGCTGAAGAAGGACGGTAATATTACCGTCCTTCTTCAATTCATACAATATTTCCCAATATATGTCTAGTAGCCTTATAAGAACACGTAACACATTTTTATTTCTAACTTTACAAATAAAGTTGCACTTAAATGGGAAACATTTCTAGCATCCAGAATCTCCACAGCTTTCCAGTTAATGAGGGAAAAGATTGGCTGCAAAAAATGACTAACCCCTTTGGAGTAATTACGCTGGATTCAGTTTACCTGGTGGTGATTTACCCGTGTCACAGAATTGGCCTCCGCTGTCATAGTGTAATGTAACAATCACTACCCATAATGTCACTGAAACGAATGGGGAAAGTAACAAAATCATTTTCTAAACAATATACTCTTGCCGAAAGTGTTCCATCCTCCTTGATATGTATTCCGTTGATATAGGTACTTATCGGATTTGAATTGTCGATTATCCGAGGATAACAATATACGCTATCTGGCATTGTAAGATCAAATGCATTAAAGATATTATCGTTGCAAGGTGCATAAGTATTAAATGGTGAATCTCCCCAGTGCATCAAATCGCCAGTATTTGTCCATGCATAGATACCAGTGTCTGTATTCACAATTGAAATAATATTTGACGCAATTTCTGTGGGTGTTGTCACGTATACAGGCACTGCTATCGTTTCCAGTGTTGGATGGCCTATTACCATCAGGTGACTTGGTGCATAATCATAAATGGAGCCACATCCAACAGCCCCTCGACTGTTATCACCCCAACCATACAGCTTACCATCATCGGAAAAAGCAAAATACACTGTGGAGCACGAAGAATTCTGGCCATTTTGATTACGATTCATATATATATCTGAAAAACCAGGTAATTGATAGGACTCGGTTGTGTATTCATATGCTTTCACTTCACGCGTAATTGAATAGTGAAGCACATGATCCTTGGTAATATAAATGTCGCTGTTTGCAAATTTCAAAACATTCTGAGCAATTAAATTTAAATCTAGTGTATATAAATCTCCATTACTTTTTAAGAAGCAACCATTTCCAATTTGGACCACATCAGTCGCGATCTCTTCCTTTGATTGCACATCAATGCTCCCAAAAGACATGGTCATTGAAATTGCCCATAGTCTCCCATCATTCGTCCATACAAATAGCTTGTCGGACTTGATAAACGCTTGTGCATTTTCCATAAGACAGCTAGATGTGTTGTTCAACCAATCATATGCCATGAGTCTGCCATCTTTTAGCAATACAAACGCTCGGCACGCGAGAATATCTGCATACATAGACAATTCTGGTGTTGGTTGAGAAATGACCTGTTGAGTGGATACAGTGTTAACAGAATTTTTTAAGTTTTGTGAAGAATCCACTGTTTCTTTTAGCAGGGATTGAGGAGGTTCCGGAGACGTTATGTCCAATGAATCTAAGATTTTTTGAATATCGCTGTCAGTGTCTTGGACGGAGATACGCTCTCCCGATGGCAGGATAATACCTATTGACGTTGTTTTGCTGCTTGTCTCTGGCAAAGAAACGTGGAGTGAACCGTCTTGTTTCAAAGTTTCAAAATTTTCATCGTTGTATATGCCAAGATCTTGTAGCATTTCCTTAATGCTATCTTCCATCTTTGGGCAGACGGGCAAATCTGATTCGCTGGCGTGGGCAATTGAAGTTAAACCAGAAATCAATAGTATCATAATAAGTATGATAGACAAACTTTTTTTAATCATAGCAGTGTTCTCCTAGATTGGTAAATAATATATGGTAGCCGACTCTTGAGTTTGAAACTTAACAGTAATAAAACTATGCCCAAAGCGCTACATCTCCAAGGCGAGTCCATGATGCGGAACCATTTCCAGATTTAGGATATTCAAGCGTTAATTCTAAAACCCCCGTAATATCGATATCGAAAGCAATCGGTTCCACGCCGCTTGTAACCGACCCACGCCAAAGTTCCTGCCCATCACCTGAGATGACTACAATAGTTGGTTTTCCATTATAAGCTCTTGCGTTATACTCCTGATAATAAACGCCTGTCAATCTGCTGTACTCGCCGTTCAGCTTATAAGTTACAGAACCGTTGCTGATCCCATAACTACTGTTACTTGGATTCCGAAAAGAGTGAAGGTGTTCATTTCCTAAATTATCTTTTGAAATTTCATCAAAGAACCATGTACTGCTCTTATTAAAATAATCCAACTGGCTCAAATATGCCACCGGTGTGGAGCTGGCGTGATTATCTTGGACGCTGTTAGCCTCTTGGGCGCTATTATCTTCTTGGACGTTGCTATCTTCTTGGGCGCTGTTCTCTTCTTGAACACTGTCATCTTCTTGGGCACTGTTCTCCCCCTGGATGCCGTTATCCCCCGAGATCCTTTGAAGAGGAAACAGTTGGAGATATGTAGCATGCCATTTGGCGCTATCTGGTTTAAATCGGAATCCTACATTGTAGCGACCATATTTTTCGTCAAGGTAAAATTCATAAATGAGCTCGGTTGCCGTTGATTTACTGGTGGGATATACTGTAAAATCCGTTCTTTCATGAATCATGTTGCCTATTCTCCATGAATCAATATCTTCTCTAACTACTTTTGAAATATGTAGTGCACCGTTCTCGGAATTATAGGAATCGATCGTAATATCCAAAATATAGTCATAGGCACTCCACCCTTCAATTTCGCCGTGCCAATCACCGACCAAATCCCATGTAGCAACAATATTGCTGGTGTCAACTGTCTGCTCCCAATGATATTCCATCCAATCATCCTGCTCTAGTTCATAAGTTACAATAAGTTTACCTGTTTTATTCTGATACTCTCTATTCTCTTCGTAATCATAGTAATATACAAAGCAAGTTTCATTGACCTTTTCATGATTTATTTCTGTCACACTTGCTCCTGACGCGATTTGCCCTACTCTCCAACGTATGCTCTGACTTAGATCAACGTATAATGGTGGTTCTTCTCCTTCCGATATAATTTTTATTTCTCCGTATTCTTGAGTCTCTTCTAAAATCCAACCTCCTTCATCATAGTACACATAATAATACGCATATCCCCCTGTCAATGAATACTGACCATATGATGCAGTGAAGAAAAAATATACGAGATCATCTTTCTCATTTGTTTGCCGTTTTTCAATTTCGATATTTGATATATGGCTCAATTCAAAAACACTATCATCAACCTGTAGATTAGGCAGCCGTACAGAAAGCTCTTTCTGAATTTGTTCCTCATTAGGAGGCTTTGGTGTTTTTTTTGTACAGCCAGGCAAAACTAATACTGCAAGTAATAACAAAACAAGAGCTAAACGTTTCATACTGATACTCCTCTTTCTGCTCTTTATACTTTTTCCAAGCAAAACAGCATTTGTCTTAATATAATTACTTATCTGACAAATAGTCTTCATTTTATGTGCAATATCCCCAAGTCGGTGGTATGGTCTGGGATTTACCCATCCAGCACGAGTTGACCATGTTGCCGGATAAAAGTAAAGTTTTCGCCGTCATCCATGTCCACCGGTTCATAATCATAGGCGGCGAATATCTTATAGGTTCCATTTTCTGCAGAAACTAGCACGCAAGTATCTGTATTTATGCTAATATAGGGTGGACCGGGTACATAGTATACTTGCCCGTTGATCTCTTTGAAGCTGTCATCTAAATTCGCTATGGCCCTTTCTATAATTTTTGAGGACAAATAATTTGATGCGACTGTTTGAAAATTACTCTGTATTTCTTCCAGCGAGGGATTTGACATAACAGCAATATAGCCCATTCCCGCCTCTGTATCTACACAATTTTCAAAATCAATCCCATAAGTGTCAAAAACTGCATATCCTCCACGTTGAATATTTTGTTCTGCAAATTTGATACATTTCCGAATTTGTTCCCAATCTGAATCATCCAGTTCATGTACAGACGTAAGCGTCTGATTGCTTTCTGCACTATCGTCGGAAAATAACGCATCAGCATTTATATCGTCATCAATCTGCACACGTGTGGCGGAATAATAGAATTCTCCTTCATAGGGCAAAGAAAAGTGATCTCGATCAATCCAGTCGATGGGTAGAGTTTCGACAGCAACATTGTCACAGATAAGAGAAAGTGTAGAATCCTGATAAGAAACTTTCCGTTGGTCTTGATGAACATCTAACAGTGAAATCATGTACTCATTCTGTTCAACGCTGTATGGAACAAATAAACCGTTTGGATATATGAGCCAAAAGACCTTTTCAAAATCCGTATCATTTGAATCCCAACGCCAAACGCCCACAATTGGGTTGTCAGGGTCAGAACAGATCATTCCCTGAGATTTTGCATAAGCAACCATATAAGCTTCTCCTGTTGCCTTGCGGAAAGCCAACGAAGAACCGGTTGCTCCGGATACAGCATCTACAAATTCGCTGTTCTTCCGTATCATTGCTTCACTCATTTCCTGGATAGCTTTTGTGCCTATCCCTGGGGTTTCGTTGTTCTCAGCAAACACATTTGAAATATTTCCCTGAGAATCAACGTAAACTGTGACTTTTATATCACTAGCCCATCCTTCTGTAATGACCGTTGCGTAATGTTCGCTGTTAACCTGCGAAAAATCTACAGCGGAACTGCTATCGGCCGTTAGGATATTTGAAACCCCCGAATCTGATAGAAGTGTATCTTTTCCACAAGCAGACAGGGTAAATATTAGTAAAATAGATAAAAGTATTTTATATACGAGTTTCATGAGGACTCCTCCCTAACAATAAATTGTTAATGTTAATAAAGTGTACATTCTTGTAAGCTGAAATTGTCAGCAAAAAATACCAGTAGAGATATTGAAATCAGTCGTTTTATGTGGTATTCTTGTCATATAGTAACTGTAGGGAGCACTTTACAAGAATGTACACATTCTTGTAAAGTGCTCCTTTTACAACAACTTGGTCTTTTCGTAAATCTCCGCCCGGTAGCGAAAGGTAGACAGCGGCATTCCACACTCTTTTGCCGCCGCTGTTCCGGTGATCTCCCCGTCTTTCCACCGCTGGTAGGCGCTGTGATAGTTCTCCGGTAGCGGCTTGGGTGGTCTGCCGAATCGGACGCCCCTGATCTTCGCTGCCTCAATGCCCTCGGTCTGACGCTGGCGGATGTTGGTTCGTTCATTCTCCGCCACAAAAGATAGCACTTGCAGGACAATATCGCTGAGAAAAGTCCCTATCAGATCCTTGCCCCGGCGAGTGTCCAGGAGCGGCATATCCAACACCACAATGTCAACGCCTTTCTCCTTGGTCAATGCCCTCCACTGATTTTGGATTTCCTCGTAATTCCTTCCCAGTCGGTCGATGCTCTTGATGTAGAGCAAATCATTCGGCTTCAACTTTTTTACCAGCTTCTTGTATTGAGGCCGGTCGAAGTCCCTACCAGACTGCTTGTCCATGAAGATGTTCTGTTCCGAAACGGCCATCTCCCGCAGGGCAATCAGTTGGCGGTTCTCATTCTGCTCCCTGGTACTGACCCTGATATAACCGTATGTATTTGAAATAGCAATCAAGCCTCCTTTTGCATAGTGACGCTTAAAATCGTGTTTTGCCTTCCGTACAACATCAAGAAATTAAACTTCTATTTTATATTTGTTAAAGGGCTTTTTGGTTGTGTTTTTATCAGGGACAAGGAAAACCAACAATAAAAGAAACCGATGCGATAGGATGCATCCTATCGCATCGGTTTCTTTTATTGTTCTGCATCCTATTCTCCAAAACTGAATACCAGTACTGTATCGTCCATCAGATTAGAACACTTTAAAGTACATGTCAGACAAGGACAGGAGAGCATTTGCAGCAGATTTAAAGGCAATTTACCAGACAGCGAACAAGAAAAAGGTATTGACGACACTGAAACATACGGCCGAAAAGCAGATGCCGAAATATCCGAATTCCATGAAACACTGAAAAGACAACTGAGGGGCCATTTCCCCGTTCTTTAAGTTTTCAACGATTGCCAGGAAGGTCACATTTAATACGACAAACGTTATAGAATTGCTGAATTCCACGATCCGGAACTGGATCAGGTTTATGGGGAACTGAGTATCATGTGTGAAGGACAGCTACCAGAATAATCTCATCCGAAAACGTTATCTGACAGGCGATTCCCCCGCCTGCTATTGATGTACGTATTATTTTACTGTTATATAAATCGTGGGCTAAAACACCTTCAGCCTTCTCATTATCATATGTAGTCTTTTGGTTAGTCATTGTAAAATATTTCTTAGCACATCGTTATTGTGTGAAATAATAAGTTGAAACTGTTCTGGATTTCCTTTCAGATATAAACGATTTATTTTTGCAACTTTTTTTGAATAAATAGATATCTGACGATTATGAAAGGCCTTCATTTTTGAACTTTTGGTATACTGCACAGCTATTTTAGGACATAATGGTATAAGTAATTTTTGAAAATGCGTTTTGTTATTTTCTGATTCATAAGTTTCAAATATTACTGGAAAGCTACTTGTGACAAAAGAGGCATTTTGTGTGACGAAAAAAACCATAGACATTTTTTGTAAATCATGGGCAATAGACGTTGGCACATTCTCTCCATTATTCAATGCACTATCCAACCAGCTTTTTTTGCAGGAATGTTTTATAAGTGCTTCCGTTCCTCCCATCCCCAATGCTTGAAGTAAGTGATCGATTGACTGAATCTCGCTATTTTCCATAAGTTCATTAAGGATATTGTCAATATCAGCGTGTTTCAGTGACCAAAGATTTCTCAGAAGCATATTGGCAGCAAATAACGCCAGTTCACTTTCCTCTGCTTGAGTACAAATAAGAGCTTTTTCATTTTGGGGTTCCGAGCAAGTATCAATAATCTTTTTCAGTAATATATTGTATCTATTTTCTTGCTTGGAAAAGTCCTTTTCAATTTGATTTGGTAATACATATTTTCCTAGTTTTGAATTAGCGTTTTCCCATGGCGTTTCATAAAGATATTTTTTATAACAAATATCCTTTGCACGGCTTTCTATAAATTTCTCCTTTTGACGATTATATACATAAAGTTTATGGTCTTTATCTTCAAAATTTCTTAAATAAAATTGAGGTACATAGTGCTGTTTGATTGTTTTCACTTCCATATTTTATCTGGGGTTCCTTTCGACATATATTTAATAAAACAATACAGTATTTGAATTTATCCCGTAATAGCATTCATTTTCAATTTTTCTTCTATAACGTATTATTTTAATTATACCTCGATGTACTTCTTCTTGTATAGTCAAAAAATCCGGGCACGGAAACCCTCCAAAGCCTCCGTATCCGGCAGAGTTGAAACTATGAAAAAAGTCTGTAAATGCAGCTCTTCTATGGTAATGATAGGGATGAAGGCTCTCTGCAGAGTTCTAGCTCATGATTTATATATAGCAGTAAAATACAATGAAAGTTGCAAAGAAGAGAAAGTTGTCGGTCTGGAATCCCTGCGGGATTGATGAAGTACATAGAAAAGTTTTTATACAGTATTACCCCATAAAAACAAAAAAGCAGGAATACCACTCTCGGGTCAAACCGAAAGCGATACTCCTGCTTTGCTATAGGGAAGATTCAAACTCCCCTACCTATAACTCTTTGTCCACGCAAATCTTATTATAATATCCCAGCGCGTCAATCCTCCTTTTCGCCGCTTCAGCGCCTTCCAGCGTGCTGAAATGCCCGACCCAGAGGTAACGCATCGTCTTTTCCGGCTCCTTCTTCATCAGCCCAAACGCCGCGGCAATCCCCCGGGCGATCGCTTCCCCGGCCTTCCTCTGCCCTTCGGCATCGATAATCTTTTTCACTTCGTTATCATTGGAGATAAACAGCGTTTCCACCAGTACGGCGGCCGGTTTCGTCCTGACCACGATCCCGAAATAATCCGTCACTTTGTCGCCGCCATCATCCCCTTTCACGCCGTTGGACCGCTGGACAATCCCCAGCGCTTCCGAAAGCTCCCGGCATACATGATCTGCAATTTTCCACCCGCTCTCCGTGCCTTTGTAATAATACGCTTCCGTCCCATTCGCTGTCTGGGAAGAAAACGAATTCAGGTGGATTTCAACGATCCAGTCATATCCGCCTTTGTTTGCATGATTAATGCGTTCGTTCAGATTCAAATTGCCGTCATCGTTCACCAGATCGACGGTTAAACCCTCATACTCCTTCAGCGCCGCATGAGCATACTTGCCGATCTCCCTGCAAAGCTTGAACTCGTGCAGCTGCAGCCGCTCATTGACCGCACCTGGATCATAGCCCCCGTTTGCACTTTTCCCATGTCCAATATAAATACAGCCTTTCATAGCTTGTCCATCCTTCTCGTTTTTAATTGTCCTAAACTCAAGACCTCTAGTGCTGATAATTTTTGTAAAGCTTTCGTCTACAAAGCAGGCTTCCTCCGGCCTGATCGCCCCGCCTGCCGTAGTCAAGACCCATGCGTCTTTGCTATTGCATATCCAGCCGTTCCTGACGATCTTCCCGCGCCCGAATGAAATATGAAAATGATTCCCGGTTGCATACCCGTCTGTTCCTTCCCGGAACATTGCTTCCCCGCGCCGAAATTTTTGCCCCGCTTTGATTTTGGATAAATCGTCGTCGTTCGGATGAATCACCATCATTGTCAAGTAATCTTCGCCGCAGGGCATCGAAACAGGGCTGCTGCTTGTAAGCCAGATTGTGTTTGTGTAGCTATTGCCGACGCCCGTCACCCGTACTACCTGCATTTCGTCGCACGGGCAATACATCCAATCGCGCCCTGTGCCTTTCCCTGCTTCGTCAATCGGATAGTCAGCGGGGAACCCCGTAAGGTTCCCCGCATGGCTGAAATCCCCTGTATAAGACTGTGAAATATTCACTGTCCTGCATGGATAATAACACCTGTTTTCCATAAACCTGCTCCTTATTTCTTGGGCGAAGTATACGCCATAGCCTGCTCGCTGTCAGAAAGCCCTTTCGTCGTAGGGTCAGCAGAAATCCCCAAAAAGCTTAACATCGAAACAAGCGCGACCCCAATCAGATATGGGCTTGAAATAAACGTTTTAAGTACCTCCAGCACACTTTCCCACGAAGATAAATCGACCTCTGAAATCCCCATCATGGTGAGTACCGGCGAAAAAATAACGCCCAATAAGCTGATCCAGAACCACGGGTTTTGTACTCTTACTTTCCAATTGATTTTCATATTGTCTTTCTCCTTTTTCTGTCTGATTTTTATTTTACTGCTAAAATGATTGAGAAAACCGCCCCTAAAATGCCGCCGCAAAGGCTAGATGTAAGCGCAGTTAAAACCGTATTTCTTACAATTTTCCACTTGTCAGCCGGTTCCTGCGCCAGCTGATGTATCTGCATTTCAAGTTTTTCAGTCAGCGTTGTGATCCGTTCTAACGTAGTTGAATTTTGCACGATGGCAAGTTCTAATCTGTCAAGCTGCGCTGCGTGTGCATCCAACCGCTTTTCTGCAATACGCTTTATTTCATCTGCTTTGTCCTGTAAGTGCCTATGTTTGATTTCACATAGATCGAGCGTCACAAATTCTTCCATTCGATCACCTCCAAATAAAATATAAAAACGCACGGAAAACACACCATGCGTTTTTAATCATCCTTGTTATTGTTTATTATAAAAGAATGCGCCCATGAAGCCACACTAAAATGTGTGTTTCATCAAGCCGTTTCATCACCCGATAACCTCTTGGATCATCGGATTTTGTCCCTATGCCTTCGTCGTTCGGCAGACAATAGCCGTTCGGCTCGCAAGTCCCGTCGTCAACAACGACCAGTTCTCCCAAACAGCCGACAATCCCCCATTCAGGACGTTCATCTCGTGAAAGATACGGTTCGTTGCTTCTATATTTGGGATTTTCAACGTACCATGTGCTTTTTGCTGTTTCGAGGGATTCTTCTGTAGACTTCGCTTTCGCTCTCTCTTTTTCTTGCGGTGTTTCTGGGGCATCATATTCAGCGAAAATATAAGAACCGAAAATATCTTTTTCAAATCTTCCTTGCCAATTCTCGCCGGGGTCGTTCCCTATTAAAACCGGATTCGCGGAAATTACGCCTAAAATAAAGTTGTCTTTGCTTGTGGCCTTTCGGATCATTGCACCATCAAATGTGACAAAATAGCCCCGCCTATCCTCATTATCCGGGTTTCCGTCTAGCCATTCTTTATACTCTGCAAAGTCCGCGCCACTTGCAGAATATGCCCCTTTTGCATATACTTTTCCATCTGCTTGCACTCTAAAACAATTGGAACTATTATTATCATTTATTCCGTTCCCAACAATAAGTTTATTTCCTTGCGTTCCTCCTGTTGAAGAATCAGAAACCCATTCATTGTGTTCTCCCATTACTGTTTGATACGAACCAACTAAAGTGTTGTTCCCTAAAGCTATTCCTCTAAATGCCGATACTTTGGTTCTATTGTTATGACCAATTAAAATAGGGAAACCATCGGAACCATATCCTTTCTTATCTGAAGTGGTTTTATTCAAGCTACCAAAAAAAAACCCTTCGCCCTCATTGTCAAATCCTATTAAAACACTGTCCTTTTTTGCTTTATTTCGTATCCCTATAGAAACCGAATCTGACATATCATAGCCAGGGGTTTGAACGTGAGTGTTAGCAGAACCTAAAGAAAAAGAGTAGCGTGTACCAGCAGGGAACTTATTGGAGGCCCCAATTGCAAGTACATGATGGGAATTTTCTCCTATAGTGCTTTTTAGGTTTGTATAAGCTCCAAAAATCTCGCAATCATAACCCGTACCGCTTGAAACATCCTTGCCAACGTGCTTTGCGGGGATCGTATCCACTTTCTTTTTGTCGGCGGCAGACATGAAGCCTGCGGCGGTCTGCGTAGCGGCGGCGTGTGTATGATTGCCTGCTGCAACCGTCCCCGCCGTTGTGCCGGTGTTCATTTTGGCTGCATTGCCTAGCCCGGTAATCATAGTTGCAGGATGGCTTGTAGGGTGGACGTAGTTTGTTGCACCGGCCTGTACACCATCCAGCTTTCTCTTGTCAGCGGCAGAAAATAAGCCGTTCGCGCTCTGTGTAGCAACCGCTGTCGAAGCAAACGCGCTCGCGTGCTTGCCGTCTACGGTATCCGCGTCAAGCCCCGTCCCCGCGCCGCTTCCGCCTGTCAGCTTGCCAAGGATATTCTCCTTTGTAAATTCGGAACGGTTGAATTTGTCGCGGAAAAGGGCGCGGATGTTGTTCAAAATCCGCCGGAAAAGGGGGTTGAACACGGTATCTGCGTTCGCGGGGTCTGTTACCCGCAGCCGCCGGATATCATCGTCTTTATATGCCGCGTTTTGATCGACCGTATAAAAAGTATCATCTTCACCAGCAAGTGGGGAAATGCCATTCTCATTTGATCTTGTTTTCTTTTCTTCTGTCATTGTATAACCCTCCTAGTTAAAATTCGTCGTCAAACTCAAAGGTGAAAATGACGTCGTCGTCTTTTTGCTTTGTATACATGGTCTTGATCGCGCAAAGCTGATTATCTGCATCAACTAAAGCCATTTCGTTAAACTTGTACCCAGCATATTCGGTCTTGGGTAAAGTGATCGTGTAACGAACCGTTGTATCGACCGGGAAAGTCGGCGTTTCAACTTCCATCCGCAAGAGTTCGTTTGTCAATGCGATTTGATCCACGGTGGGCGCGATCGGTTCCCCGCTTGCGTCCACGCCGCCATCACCCAGCGCAATATACTGGATTTTTGGAATGGTAGGGATAACCCCCGCTGTAATTTGCGCCAATTTTACCCGCCGATATTTTGTAATAATGCTGTTTTCACTTGCCATTGCTTATAGTTCCTCCCTCTCATATCTAGCATTAAGCCGTTTACTGCCATCCAGCAGCGTTAAGCCGTCCAAATACCACATACTGTCGCTTGTGAGGTAAACCCTCGGTGGTTTGGTGCTTTTAACATTTGCCCGGATCGTCATTTCAACCGGCCCTATCCCGTTTCGGTTCTTCTGCTCTATCCTGTGTCTGCAAATAGCTGTCGCTTTTTTCTCCCAACACAAAGCCGCCGAATACTTAAACGTTAAGCCGCCGGTATCGCTGCTGGACGTAGTGCCAACCCTGTTTTTAAGTCCAAAATTGATTGTAAAGGCATGAAGTCCAAAATGTGCATCGAAAAATTGATTGAGTAACCATGTTCCGTCTAGGTCGTGATCCCCGTTTAAGATAATGGCCGCGCTTGTATCGTAGTTCAAGGCGCGACTATTAAACGTCATTCTGTACGGCACAAACTGATTTTGATTTTCTAGGGAACAAATAGTTCTTATTTCAAAATCATAATACAGATGCGCTGGTTTCCTTTCGTCTACCACGCTCCGAACCGTTTTTATAAGATTTTTATCGTGAATATCCTTTGTGCTCAAAATAAAGCGGTGTTTGCCTGTGATTTCAATTACCTCTACCGGCGCATTGTTTGCAGCTAGTGACGCGATTTTTGCAAGCCTTTTCGGGTTTGGTGGTGATTTATCCCATATTCGGGTCAGAACTTTCGCTCTCCGGATTTCAAGCGGCAGGCTTTCGTCCGTTTGGATCCCATACATCTGCTCATAGTATTTTAACGCCCATGTAGCTGTATTGGGGACAACCTGAAACCCGTATTCCTCGCAATATCGCGCCATCCAGTCCAGTTCCCGCCCGATCACCTCAAAAATCCACAAGCCGATATAGGCATCCTCATAAACCGGGGACACATAATCAATGATTTTCTGCGCTTTTGGGCTTTGCAGGATTTCCTTCATCAGTGGTGAGGTGTATTTCATTCTGTTCCACACCCCCTGTTTATCGCTCGGTTGTAAGAGTTCCCATGGAAAGCATCCCTACAACGGGCATTTCTCCCGGCTTTAACTGGTAATTGTTCAAGGTTGAATTGTTGATCGTCATTCTTTCATTTGCATAGTTCAAAACCCCTTCTGTGTTGATAAGAACCGCCAGAATCTCATTTTTCCGGACAGTATTGTTGGTAATGGTCTTGAAGTATTCGATCAAATTCGCCCTAAATTCATCTATAGGGGGGCTACTATAATTTTCTTCAAGGAATACATCCACTTCTATGTCTATAGCAAGCGTTGTTGGAGCCATTACTTTCAAATTCGCGTTGATCGGGGCTAGACGTTCGTATGGGCTGCCCGGGCGCATAATGTGGTTATAAATGCTCTCGCACAACTCAGGACTTGCAGGAGTGCCAGCAGTATCCATGACAATCAATGTAACAAGGCCGGTTTCGTCATTCGCCGGGATTACCTCTACATTCCCCACGCCGACAACCTCAGAAGCCCACCGCCGGTAGTCCGCCATGGAACCGACGAAAGAAAAACCTCGCATCAAGTCATATTCTATGATCCGTATCCGTAAAAGCTTGTCGTCCTCCGCGTCATATCCGCCATAGGCCGGGGCTTCATTGATAAGCGAAACAATCCCTTTCATCGGTTTTACTTGCAACCGGATCGTTTCTGCGTTTACGTTCCCGATAACGCCGCTTTGCTCCGCTGTAACCATCGTTTCAAGTACCCCGCTTTCGGGGATTGTCACTTCTTCATCGAATAAAAAAACAACGCTCGATTCCTCATGCGTTGCTTCCGTGGATACCTTAAAGTTTTTCGGGATTCTTGTTCCTGCAATTCCGGTTACTTTCAGTTTTGCCGCGGCATAACCGGGCGGCCGTCTTATAAGACCCCGATTGGCAGCGTGATAATCCAAAAATTCACCCTCCGCATATTGCGGGAATATGTTTTTGATTGCGTTGCTCAAGACAAACTCGACCATTTCAGCCTTTTCCAACGCGGTCGGCCTGGTAAAGTCCCACGGAAACCCGCCCTCGCTTTTGTCAATATCAACGGGCATTCCATCCATCATTCGGGCGTGTATTTCCTCCGCGCTGTGATGAAGCATAAAATCCGGTAAAACAAATTCGTTTATTTTGACTGCCAAACCCTCACCCCCCTTGTATTAACCTTGAAATTGATGGACGCTTCACGCTCCCAAACCCCGCCTATTGTACAGGTGACGTCTAAACTGTCCACGCCCCAAACAAAAACAAAATCGCGGACGTACAGCGTTCTTTTGTACGGATCTGCAAGCAGGGCTTCCGTGACGGTGCGTTCGATGGAGCTTTCCTGTGCAGCCCTCACCGGCTCATTCAGCGCGTCGATCATTTCCACGCCCTCATTTGTACCATAGGCATAAAACGCATACCGCTCTGTTACGACGGCTTTTAAGCACCACTGAACCCATGCGTCATAGGGAGTAGCCCGTTGCAAGATTCCGCTTTTGTTTTGCACAAAATCCCCTTTGGTAAAATCAAAATACGCGCTGTGCTTTTGCAGGTTTTCCACTTCCGGCGATAAGGTTTCAAGCCCCGGAACGTCAAAAGTCGGGAATAACTCAGGCATAAGGCTCCCACTCCGTTTCTTTTGTTTTTACTGCCGGCATAATAATGTCAATGACAACTGCGTCATTTCCCACCCATGCCACAAGCACCCGATCCCCCGGTTTTATGCTCCGCATACTCTCAGGGATCAGCACATCATGGATGTGCTGCCCCTCGCTGGCCGGATGAACGGGGATACCCTCCCAGCTGATACCGGGGTTTACGCCTTGACCCGGCGGGGCAACTGCGCCATGCGGATGGCTGCCGTCCCCCGGCTTGCCTGTAATCTGCGTTGTCATAAGCCGGGCGCGTTTCTTCCCTAATGTAAGCTGCCGGCATACCAAATAATCCTCGACCGGGATCGGCAGAGGAAAAGTATTGGTTTTAAGGGAATAATCGCCTTGGATCACGCCAAAGTCCAGCGTAAGCGGATTTTCAGCGGTTCTTTTCATTTGCCCCGTCAAAACCCGCGCTAAATCGTTTATTCCCTCAAACCTGATTCCTTCCGTCAGAATAATCGCCTCCTTGGTCAGATTTTGAGGATAAAAAAAGAGCGGTGGCAAGTCCGCTCTTTTTTAATCTTCTTTTTCTTCTTTTTCTTTCGGTTTACCTTCTACGGATTCGATACAGTCGATAATATCATCACTGGAGAAATTCCGGGCTTTTAACCATTCAATCAGATTTAAGACTTCTCTGGCAGTCATTGCTTTCATTTTTGATTCTCCTTTGCCCTTATCAGGTTTATTGATCCTATCTGACGATATTATTTTATCATTATTGGATACCAAACACAAGAAAAAGTCGGAACACTCTTATCTTTCACATTCCATGGTCATTGTGCGGTTCACCATATCGTGTGTGACCCCTTTAATATACAAGGTTGTTTGATAGAGATTCCCGGCGTGTACTTTGATCCTGTCGCCTTTTCGCAGGAAAGGAACGTCCGGTGCTTTTACTTGTATGACTTCATCCGGCTTCCCTCTTTGGCGCAATACTTCGTTCGCTTCTGCGGCTGCGTCCCCTAAAGAAAAGTCACCATCACGATATACAACCTCCTGCAGTGTGCCGAAGCGTAAATCTCCGGTAACAGTCCCTTCGACCGGGAAACGCCCCTCTTTATCCTCTTTCCCGAGAATAACTACCTTTGTAACCAGTTTGGACATGGAGAGCTTGTCACGCGTGCTGATCGTATTTTCTGCGTCAAAATAATAAACATCCCGGTTTGTCCCCCGGTGTTTGATCTGCAAGCTGTCTTTTACCATGTAGGCAACATATTTCTTTTCTTTTTTCCGTGCGGCGTCCTCTAATATTTCAAGGACCTGCTCAGAGATCGCCTTGTTTTTGTAAACGATTTTCGCGTGCGTGTGGTTTTCCCACTGATAATGAACCGGGATTCCCCATCGCCCGCAAATCGTGTTTACAATATCACCTGTAGACATCCCCGGCGACAAATAGGTGTTGTCCTTGCTTTGCGCTGCGTAAATCATCCGGTCATAGGCGATAATATTCGTTGATTTCCCTTGACCTCCGGTGCAATGATAGTCCCAGTCCCATAAAACGCCCCGGAAAACCTCCTGCCCGTTGGCGTAAATGAAAACCAGTGTTCCAAGCTTGAGAATCAGGTTGATATAGCCTTTGTCCGTTTTATCCTGTGCAAAGGTAATGCTTGCCCGTGCGGCAACCTCATTGGCCGGGTCGCTCCAGGTGCAGGCCGTTACATATTGCGTAAAATCCATTACTTCGCCGGTTGAGACAACGATTTCAACCTTATATTTTGTTTTTAGTACGTCATGTTCCATCTTCCTCCCTCCGTTAAGGAATGGTCAAGATTTGCCCGGGGTAGATGGTATAACGCGGCATATTGTACTTTTGATTCCGGGGATCTATTACGCTTTTATTGGCGCTGTACAGTTCGGGGTATCTGCTCCCCGCCCCCATCATCTTTTGTGCAATACTCCACAAGCAGTCGCCTTTCACCACCGTGTACGTTTTCCCCCTGCCTGCCGTCGGCCGGCCTGTGCCGGATCCTGCCCCTGCTCCCAGCGTGGAAACGGAAGAAAGGTTTCCATCCGTCCCGATCTTGATTTCCTTTGCTTCGATAAATGAGATCGTATAATCATAATCGCCAAAACCGCCCTGATAAGTGGCCGTATAGCTTTCGAGATATACGTCGTGATTGATCGGGGTTTCCGTGATAAGCAGCCGCAGTTTCTGCTTGTTTTTGCGTAATTCCGACCACCATGACTGTACGGCTTTCGGGTCTTTCTCCTCAGTGATATACGGCGCACCCATGCGCGGGTTTCCCGGCAGTTTGCCCGACCAGCTAATCCTTGTCAATGATTCCCCATAGGGGAACTTTACTTCCCCTATTTCCAGAATATCATAGCTGCGGAATAAGGCGCCGCATTGTACATCTATACTTTCCGGCAGCATCGGGAAAGTAAGGCGGTAATTGTTTTCCAACTCGGTTAAATAGATCTGCATTGCCTACTCCCCCTTTCTTAAATTTGCGCTGCCGCCAGATTGCTGAAACTCTGTTTGATTAAAATTGCTATTGCTTCGCAAACCTCATTGGCCACTTGCGGCATTTGATCCCGGATTGCCCGCATAATGCTTTCCGGGTTCTGCGCTGCACCATTAAACGAAAATCGCATCCCGCCAAGATTGACCTGAATCGGCTGTGTAAACGCCCCGTCCGCGGTATAGCTTGTACTATTGTCCACGGTATAAGGCTGTATGCTTCCCACGATCCCGCCGTCCGCATAGGGCAGTACGCCCATCGCACGGCCGGCCTTTTCCCATAAATCCAAACCACGGTTGCGCTTGCTGCTGGACAGCGGAATAATTGCTTCCGCCCCTGCCTCTGCCACCAGCCCCAAATGAGGGCGGGTAAGTATACCACCGTTGGCATACTCCGAAAGTGTAATTCCATTCCGGTCGCCCGTGTACGATTGCTTCCCGTCCGTATCCCGTGTGATGCCGCCTGCGATTTCTCCATAAACCATTTTTTCAATGGAAACCGGGATTTTCACTTCTGCCGGCAGGTTTTCAAATTCCCTTTGCAGTTCCTTGACCTGCTCGATCGCGTCTTTCAGCGCGTCCCTCTGGGCTTCATCCAGCTTGTCAAAATTTGCGGCGGACTGTTCGATAGTACCGTTTAGCCCCGCCTGGTTTTCAATCAACGCCTTTTGGGAGTTGAACAGCTCTATTTCATCCTGCTTCAATTCCTGATTCCGCTTTTGTTCCTCCGCGATGGAATCAATATATAGACCCATTTTGGAGTGCAGGTCATCCGGGAAATTCATTGCAAATTCAAAAACGCCCTTGTATTGCAGCCCGGTGCCCTGCGTGATCTCCTGCATACGGCTTTCAAGTTCCGCAAGCTTCTGATTATAGCTTTCAGAACCAAAAAAGTCTGTATCCCCTTCACGCATTGCCCGATCACTTTCTAATTGCAGTTTTGTAATTTCGGCGTTAAGGGCGGGATAAGCACTGAGGGCTTTTTCTGCATCTGCCATTTGCTGTTTGTTAAAGGCAAGCTGCGCTTCAGAATCCTTGAGTTTCTGGCCGATGTCCTGTTTCTCATAGGTTTCTTTTGCGTCTTTGACCTGTTTTTCGAGTTCCCAGCGGGCTTGTTCGCGTTCCATGGCTGAGATTGCTTTGATGGTGTTAAGCTGTGCGCCGATCTTCCCGTTTAATACGTCCTGTTGGGTGATTAAATTCGGGTAAAGGTCCGCCAGTTCCCTGACAACCTCGTTTATCCGCTCTTGGATATTTTGGTGTTCTTCTGCCGATAATTTGCCATATCGAATTTTGGCGGTCAGCGTTTCATACTCCGACACAAGGCTGTTTACGCTTACATCTTTTTGGATGCTTTGTGAAAAAGCGTCCCGCGCTTCGACCATGCTGCTTGCGGCGTCCCTGATTTGTTTTGTGCCGTCTGACAGATCGGATACCCACTGACCCAGCGAATCACCGCCGAAAATGGCTCCTAGACCGCCAATTCCCGCACCGATCGCCGCACCGATCGCCGTACCGATAACCGGCACGAAAGAGCCGATCAAAGCCCCTGCGCCCGCGCCAGTTGCCACCATGCCCGCTTTTGTAACGCCTTTTGTGGCATTATCTCTGGCCGTTTTTTTGTTTTCGCTGTTAAAGCCTTTTGCAAGGTCCTTCCCGGCATCGACAAGCCCTAAAGCCCCGGCAATCCAGCCTGCCGCCGTTATAGCGGTTGCCGCTGTTGTTGTCAGCGTAGCCGCGCCAGCCGTTGATCCGGCCGCTGCGCCGCCTGTTGCCGCTGTTCCTGCGCCGAAAAGCCATTCTTTCGCGCTTGAAACGCCTTGTACCAGCGTTTTTCCGCCGCTAATCATTGGGGACGCAATGTCCGTGCCTTTCTTAACTGCAAAAGCCCCCATAAGCGTTTGCGCCCACGGCGGTGCATTGTCAAAAATATTTTTGATGCCATCCCAAACAACGCGCCCCACTTCCGCCGGATCGAACCCGTCAAGGAACGATTTCGCAAAAGCGGCCCCCGCGCTCATCGCTTCATCCGCGATACCGCTATTATCAATACCAAAACCGAAAACACCGCTGATCATGCCTTTTAAGCCCGTCCCCAGCCCATGGCCGACAGAACTTGCCATTTTCACGCTGTTTTTGCTCCACCAGTCGCTAAACGGTTCCGCTATGATTTCATCCCACAAAATACGGACTTTTCCGCCTAAACCTGCATTCTTAAATTCTGCGCTTTCCGTTACGCTCAAGAGTTTATCCGTAATGAATTTCGCAGAATCCGCAAACCGGTTGGACATTTTAGCCGCGATCCCTTTCGCGGTATCGCCCAGCTTGTTTAACTTATCTTCGTTCTTGTCAAGGAAGTCCGCGAATGTGCCTAGCCCTTTGATCGCCCCTTCCTGCAATCCCTGTCCCCATTTACGGATGATAGAGATTTCAAAGGTGTCTGAAATGTTGGACATGATACCGGATGCTGTTTCTTTGGACAGCCGCTGCATCATGCCATCGTATTCTTTCATGCCCTCCAGGATCATGTCAACGGCAGCGTTTCCGCCGATCCTGCCGCCTTGCAGGTCGGACGCTAACTTTGCTAACCCTGCATCCGTCCTGCCATAGCCAAGCCCCTCTGAGATATAAGCCTTGGCATTGATCCCGGCCTCCGCGAGTTGATTGAGTTCTTCGGTAGACAGCTTGCCCTTACTTTTGATTTGAGCGAGTGCTAAGATAATGCGCTGCAGCCCTTCGTCCCCTCTGCCGGTGGCAGAAGCGGCGTTCCCGATCGTTTCCATATCGGGGATTAGCCTGTCCGCATCCCAGCCCATGGCAAGCATTCGCTGGGTTTGCTCAATGACGTTTGAGGTCTTAAACGGTGTTTCCTTTGCGAATGTATCAATATCATCCATCATTTTTTGCGCCCGTACATCGTCCTGAAACAAGGTTTTGAATCCAACGTGCGCGTTGGAATAGGCATCTGCAAGCCCCAGTGGTTGTGTAACCATCGTTTGCCCGGCTTTCCCGATAATGATCCCGGTTAGAATACCCTTTAGGCTTGTCGCAAAATTATAGATCCCCCGCAGCGGCCTGGTGGCATAGTCCAGGATACGAACGCCAAATTTGAACGTTTTCCCCGCAAAACCCGTAATAGAGCTGGAAATCCTTGAAAGCTTGGAAGCCGCGCTGTCCATCATATCAAGCCGCATTGTCCACTTGGATTTCGTCAGCTTTTCTACTTGCTTCCTGGTCTTATCCAGGCTGTCGCCCAATTTATCAGCTTTCCCGGCAGATTCAGCGAGTTCCCTTTCCAACTTATCAAGCCCGTTTTCAAGCCCCCCAACGTTGCTTTCCAGCCGATCTATTTTTTTATGGAGGCCGTCAAAGTCTTGGTTTAATTCCTGCATTCCCTGAGATGTTTTGTTTATAAACCGTGCAACTACATCGATTACAACGGTTTCCTTTGCCATGTATCCACCCCCTTTTTTACACACAAAGGCAAGTGTTATGCTCCGTTTTCATTGCTTGGTTTCACCCAAACGACCGGATAGGGCTTTGCTTCGGCTTCTTCCTCCATTGCTACAATTTCACTGGCAAAAATAAAAGCAAGCAGCCCGGACTTGGATACTTTTTCAGACGGTATACCTAATATCTCGGTGGGATACTTGCTTTTTCCCTGCCATATCCGGTGCAGCAGGTAGGCTTTGCCGCCAGCCCTGATTAGTTTTTTGCGTATTCTTCAGTTGTTACCTGATTGTTATTATAACCGCTGATATTGTCGATCAGATCACAGACAGCATCCTTTTCCCCGGCCATCAATACTGCGTCGATAACGTCAACCGGCGTTAAAACGTTGAGCGACTTTTTAATAGCCGGATTATCCCAAACCTTTTTTCTGTCCTCGTCAACCGTAGCGGATAGGATTTTGTAACAGCGCAAAGCCACAATATCAATATCGCCCTCCACTTTGGGAAGATGCCGTCCGGCAGGGTTTGGGACCATCTTTGTCGCGCGTTTTCGGCACTCCTGAATTTCGTCCTCACCCATCGGGCGAATACGGAACTCAAACAACAGTTTCCCATTCCGTTTCACCTGGACCGGCGTATAATCCTCCTTGTAGTTCGCTGCTTCCAGCAAACCGGCGATCAGTGCGTCCTCATTCATCAAGATTTCTTCTTTTGCGGGGAGTGCGGTTGCTTCATCCATCGTCTTGCTCATTGTTTTTTCCTCTTTCCTTTTATTTTAAGTTTGCAGTAAATGGTTACTGCTTCCGGTACTGGAACATTTCCAGCATTTCCGGCGTTGCATTGACGCGGAAACTCCACGAACGCTTGATAATTTCGCCGGGGGTCAAGTTCATCAGATCGACAGAACCGTCTGGGATACAGTTCCGGTATACCTGACGGCTCACGCCGCCATCACGGCGGCGCAGTTTGCCCTGAAAGTCGAAAGACGGGAAATAGCCTTGCAAAAGATCGTCAAACAGGGTTTTCAGCATGACATCATCCCGCACAACGGCTTCCGTCAGGGTCAGCGTGACAGAGTAGCCGGTCGTTACTCCAAAAACCAATGATGAGCCGACCGGCTGATAATCGGTATTATTGATAGATGCCTGTGCCTGAAAGGTGTCTACCTCCGCAAGAAAAAGCTGTGTACCGTCGCTTGTAGTGACAAAAAGCTGTCCGTCTTTGCCAGTGATAAGCTGGCGAACGTCCAGAATGGATTCCTGATTCAGCATTGTTTATCCCTCCCTTGTTTGCTAGTCAATCGCCGCATAGCGGAACCTGTAGGTAAAGTACATTTTCTCAAGTGCGTCAATATCATCGGCCGCAATAACAAACCAGGCGCTGTCACCGACAGGCGGGTTTCCTGCGTCCAGTTCGATTGTCGCACCCGGCAGAATCTTGGTTTCAACGACCATGGCGTTCAGCACGCCGCGTACTGCCTGCATAACGGTTGCCCGGCCATCTGAATCGTTATTGATCTGGCCGATCAGGGTTTCCACGGTATCCGAAACACGCTGCATCAATTCAAAACGGACCTTCGTGCGTTTGATTTTCTTCCAGCCCTCGTCGTCCTCTCCGGTCGGCGTGACAAGCGTTGTAATGCCGGCTTCAACCCAGACAAGCCCCTTGCTGGATACCGAGAACGTAACCATGCCGTTTTCGATTGCCTGCTCGTACTGATAGTTTGTAAGCTTTTCGATCGTGTCCACCGCGCCGTTAATGACCTTGTGCGTCAAACTCTGGTTAGACGGGAATCCCGCAAGCATACCGGCAACACGCCCCGCCGCTCTGACGCCATCAATCTTTTCATCCGTAGACAGAATATAGCCGCTGCCAACGTATACCACCTGATAATCATTAAAAGATTTTGCGTGCATAATGCGCGTTTCAAACGGCACGGAAACCGGTTCACCCATCACCAAAAAGCCCATTCTGCCGTCTTTGTAAATGCGTTTCATGTAGTTATAAGCCAGCATTTGAGTGCTGAGTTCATAGGTATCCAGCACAAGCGCATTCCAGGTGAAAATCTCAAGCAGAGAAAAAGCTTTGGAATAATCCTCATTGGTCACAACCGGGTTCGCCCCGCCGATGATTTCCGCTTCTGAAAGGCAGCCCAGTTTCGTACCCTCCGCGCCGTCCACCTTCTCAAAGTCAAGGTAAGCCGACTTTTGATTTGCGATTTCAAGAAATTCTTCCACTTCGTTTGTGTGGTCTGAACCTGCCGGGAACTCGATTTTTTCCAGTACCACGTTATTTTCGTAAAGGATCAATTCTTTTTTCGCCGGATCACCCAAAGCGTCCTGAATAGTGACTTTGAATTGCCGTGTGCTGTTGTATTTCGTTGAAACTTTAATCAGGTTTTTCGGTTCAGCTTCCATGCCCTCATTGTCCATAATCATCAATTCGCCCTTTGAACCGTCTTGACCCATCCGGACAACGTGAACCAGCTTCGCGCCGCCGTTGAATACGTCCTCCAGATAGGAATAGGTATCCTCTGCGCCAACCGGCCCGAAAAATTCTTTTACGGCCTCGTAGCTTTCAAACTGCTGTACCTTCCCCAGCACGCCCCAGCTTGAACGGACAACGGCAGCGACAACGCCGTCATTCGCCCCGGCAACCGGCGGGGTTCCTACGTTTTCGTATCGTTGATAGATCCCCGCGCGCTTTTTCTTTTCGCCGCTTGTAAAGAAAATAGCCATTTATTGAACCTCCCGTGTCATAAAATTTTTCACGATTTCCTGTGCTTTGGTTTCGGTCGCCCTATCAATCCCCGCAATGGAAAAAGCGGTAATCACGCATTCCGGGCTAACGCCGAAAAGAATACGCGACTTTTCCGCAAACTCAGAAACGTGGTGTGTGCTTTGCGCCTTTGTTTTCGGCGCGGTTCCCGTTATTTCGATATTTCTAACGTCGTTTTTTGCCATGTGTAAACCTCCTTTTAGGTGTCAAAATAGGCGTTCCATAGTTTCGGGCTTTCCGGCTCGGCAGGCAAAACGCCATATTCCCCGGAAACGGTCATTTGCCCGCTGTGCAAAACATCCGCGCCCGTGCTGTACTTCATTTCCTGAATAAAAAAGGGGGAACCATCGTTTGTGATGGCCTCCCCTTTCAGCCCTAATTCGTGTGAAAGCAGCTGCAATATTTTTTGCCTTGCGTTTGGGTCCGGAGCGATCACATGAACGCCCAGCGCCGCCTTGAACCATGAGCACGCATAAGAAGAACGGGAAAGCAGATTGTCCAGCGTCCGCACATATACGGCGGGCGCGTCGTTTGTGGGCTTCCACAGTTCCCCTACCGGGTCTTTTGCAATCAGCCGCACATAAGGCGCGGATTGCTTTATTGCTGCGTGCAGCGCAAATACCGGATCAGGGACCGTCGTTTCCTGCTTTGGGAATGCAAGCACATCAAAAAGGAGCGTGTAACCATCGGTTTTCGGCTCCTTTTCCGACGCACTCTCAAAGTAATCCGACCTGCTCCAAACAATACAGAACGTACCGCTTTCATCCGTCAAAAACAGTTCGGACAGTTCCGTTTGAACGACCCCCGCGATTTCCTCCGGCGGGGTTTTGCTTTCGTTTGTACACCATAGGTTTATAACAAGCGCTCCGGCTGTTTTGCGCTCCGGGTTTGCCTGCCAGTCTATCCCGTAATCCATACGCGGGTACATCCTATCGCTGTCCCAGCCCGGATCTTCATCATTCGGTGCGATCTGGTAAAACACGGCGGGGTTTCCTTTGTATTTCGCCATCGTTTCCCGCACAAGGGGAACACGGTTTATCGCTCTGTAAATTAAATCTTCAACCATCGTTTTCCCTCTCTACCGGATATACGGCGCGGAATAGATGCGGATGATATTCGGCATTGCCCGGTCAATCGTGGGCTGCATATACGGGCGCGGCAGCATCCGCCTTGTCCCGTTTTCAAGCATTTCGCCCAGTAGCCGACCACCCTTTACCCGGTAACTGCTCCCGGTTTGGGAATGATAATGGACAGCTTTCCCCGTATGCTCTGCATAAGCTTTCGTTTGATTAAAAGACACCCAGAAATCCCCTGTCCTGTTTGCGGGCGGTTCGCCGGGCGCGGACGCCGTATAATATACGCCGTTCCGCATTCTGCCCGTGGCTTTATCGCGCTGTCTGCGATACGTCCCCGGCACCCTGTACCGCCTGCCGCTGCGCTCTCCACTCAAAACCTGCTTTACCGCGCCTGAAAGTTCGTTTGCGGCTCTCATGCTGCGGGATTGCATTTGATCTTCTATGTTTTTCACAACGTTTTCCACAATCCGCGTAATTTCTGCGTTTGCCTGTTGCCCGTCCATCGGTCACACCCCCGGCCTATATTCGCAGTATAAAGAGAAAAACCGTCCCAGCTGGGCGCGGTTTTCCTTTGCGTGTACATAATACCTCATCCCGTCAAATACAAGAACATCCTCCGCTTTGGCCTTTGTTTCACCCCGCACCACGATTTTATGCGTTACAGAGTGCCCCTGCTGTTTCCAGCGCTCAGCTTCAGACTGCCCTACTTTTACCAAACTCCCGCTGACTGTCCCGATCAGCTGCTCATCTACGGTATAGGTGACTTTCCCTTTTTCATCCGTTTTCGAAGTTTTTCGGTAAATATCATATTTCCGCAGCTGCTGGCCGGGGATCAGAAAAATAGGCGGCTGCATTTTACTCACTCCCCGCTGCGTTTGGATTGTTCAGCATCCCAGCATAGAAATAATGCCCGCCGTCCTTACGCCCTTTCCCCAATGCCGCTAGGTTGACAAGCGGGGTTTGCAGGCCTTTTTTCGTGCTGTCCAGCATTGCCTTAAACCGGCTGTAACGCTCAGAAAGCGAAAAACTCAACCCATCCGCGCTATAATTGACCTCATACGCCAGGCGGCTGCAAATGGCTTCCAAACAGGCTGTTTTCGTCTGTTTCCACGTAGAAGAAGCCGAAATAAGCGCGCGGTATTCTTCGTCGCACATCACGCAAGTGTCTGCGCCGCCGTCTACTGCGGTATCCCCCAGCTGGAAACGCATTTTGTCCACGCCGTCAACGGTAATATTGGCCGGATTATAGGAATAAGTTTTAACCGGCTTTTCCGGCTCTGGTTCGGGTTCAGGCGGTACGGCATCGGGACCGGGCCGCAGGATCACGCTTCTTTTCACCATCAGTTTGAATGTTTCCCATGTTTCTTTCCCGTCCCAGCTTACAAAAATAAAAGGGGGGCTGGCGGCTGCATCCCCTCTAATCAGCGGATAGCTTCGCAAAAGATACCGTTGTAATTCCTCATCATAGGGGACGGGCTTTGCGCCATCGTCCGGATCATCCCCTGCGGATTCCCCGTAAAAGTAATAAGCCTGTCCCGGGGTTGTGACCTCCGCTGCAGGCTCAAACTTTAACCCGATTCTGTTCCCCGGCTCCATCCGGCCTATCGCGGTATCCACGCTGTAATAATCGATCGTGCCGCTGATCATGACAGTAAAGCCGCTTTCCTGAACGATGGCTTCTGTCCCGCCCGTTAGATCTGCATCCTGCGTAACAGGTGCGGTTTTTCGTTCGTCCATGATTATTCACCTGCTGTCTGACTTTTGGGTTTTCTTCCTCTTTTGCGTTCGGGCTTGTCGTCGCCCTCCTGCGGTACCTGCTCGTCCTCTGCGCTGCTGTTTTCCTCTGCCTGACCGTTTACCTCTGCAAACTCATTGCCGCTCTCCTGCGATACCTGCTCGCCCTCTGTATCCTCGAATCCGGCGTATTCGTCCGGCAGAGGCGTTATTAAACCGATTGCAATGAGTTTGCTGGCCATGTTATAAGCGACAACATCCGCCGGGATCGTTTCGCCAATCGAATAAAAACGATCAAAACGGCAGGGCTTCAAGGCTTTATACTTCATTTCATCGCCCCCTGTCCTGAATTAGGCCCCGGAAACACAATCTTTCAGATAGATCGCCAGATCATCGCCTGTTTTCTTCATATCGTAAGCGCAAAGAGCTTCGATAAACTCAGAGTGGGTGCCGTTTTCTCCCAGCCACTGGGAAAGTACCATCGGCTGGCCGTTGCCCAGCATATCCCAGCTAAACGTATAACCGGCGGACGGTTCGTCAATCGCGGGCGCGTCCGGCGCATAAAGCAGCAGCATCCCTTTCGGGTCGCAAACATACTGCATATCAGCTGCCGCGCCGAACGGCGCTTTGTTGACGGTGGAAGTCAGGACTTTTACTTTCTGTACGCCGAACAGTTCCGCAAGCACTCTTTCGTTTACCATGGCCGGGTTTGCGGTCGTGCCGGTGTATTTAATGCGCTCCAGGATAATCGGGTTTTCTTTCAGCGCGTTAAACGCTTCAACGCCGATCCCGATTTTGTTCGGCCGGCGTCTGCCCTCGCGGTGGATCTCCGTCCGCAGGGTATCCACCAGCTTGATCGGGTCGCAGTTGTCGTTGTCAAACTGCCAGAATTGGTTCGCCGTAGGCGCTGCCGCTACGCCGGCCCATTCCTGGCCCCATACGCCGGCCTTGAAATAGTTTTCGGCAAACATAACGTCCAGATGCAGCTTTGCCTGCTCAGTCAAAACGCGGACTTTGGCTTTTCGCGGGTCGATAACACCCGGCGCGCCCGAACGCTCATAGTTAAGCTGCGAAATTTGGTCGATCCCGATGATCCCCTGATCCACTTTGCAGGAATAAGAATCCTCTGTATGCCCCATCACAATCGGCTGGACCTTTCCGAACATGGGTTTAGGGCTCATATTGTCACGCGCCAGAGATGCTTTATCAAATTTGTAATAATGCCCCGCCGCAAGCTGCACCGGGACTACCGGGAACAGATCAGGAAAGGCAAAGTCCCCCTCCTCCTGAAAATAAGCCGTGGAAAGGTTCGTCAGATACAGATTCGGCTTCCACGCGCCGGTTGCAATGCTCTTTTGAATAGATGCCGTTGTAATCATGTCTAAAATTCCTCCTTGTTTATATTTTGGTTTTACTTGATCTGTGCTTGGTTAGGTTGTGGGATTGACATAGTTGCCTTTGCAAATATCAATACTAAAAAAATCGCCTGCTTTTTTAGCTTCGCTTAAAGCAAAGCCAAACATAGAGCCGCCTTTTTTACTGGGAACAAGCGCCCCTGCATTATGGGGGACAACAATATCCCCTGCTTTGATCGGTTCACCTGCTTTTGCAAGGCCGGTATTTCTAATCTGTACGGTTACCTCATCCCCTGCTTCCACTGCTTCCGGGGTGTCCATAGCCAAAATGCCGATAACAGATGATCCGGCGCTAGTCAAAACGACGGCCCCGTCTTCGTCAAAACAAACCGCGCAGCCCGCGCCGTTAGCGATAGTTGCCCCCGCCTTTGCAGTAATGACGGAACTTTCATTGATCGTTGTACCGATATAATCCATAGTGTTTCTCCCTTCTGGGCTTATCTGCCCTCAAATTCAGCTTTAAGCTCCGGGTTTTCGTCGCAGGCTTTTACGATAGACGCGGCGTAAGACAGCGCGGGATCGGCTTTCCGCAATTCTGCCGCTTTCGCTTCGATCTTGCCGCCGGTTGTGCCATCCGCGCTGCGGGAAGTGCCGTATTCCTTGAAAATCCCCGACTGGTTCGCGACGGAAAGCATCCCATCGTAAGCCTGGATGACCGTGTTGTAGGCTTCCTCATTGCTCTTTTTGAGTTCATACAGCCGCTTTGCTTCTTCATCCGCCTTTTTGCCGATAATCGCGTATTTCTGGAACTCATGCTCCATTTTCTCAATCTCAAGGGATTTTTTAAGTTCCGCAATCTCGTCCAGTGCCTTTTTCACCTCTGGGTTCTCTGCAGCTTTGTGTACATCCTCGCCGTCCTCGTCCGGCGCGTATTTTTTAATTAACGCATCCAGAGAAGCCTTGTCCTCGGCGCTCATTTGGTTTACATCAATTTCCATTTTATTGATTCCTCCTTTTTTTCTGTTCCCGTTAAATTTACGATCGTATGGGCTTCCGTCCTCGTCCTCCGGTCCCGGCTCGTCCTCGTCGTCCGTGCCGTCAAAGTCGTCGTCCTCGTTTTCGTCGTCGTACTCCCCGGCCCAACGGCGGCGGGCTTTGCTGATTTCGTCGTTAAATTCTTCCACGCTCTTTTGCAGCAAATCTTCCCGCGCGTCTACACTCAGCGTTTCATCCGACAGGATGCTTTGCAGGCTTTCGCCCATGGCTTTTGCGATAAGGCCGGCTTCGTCGCTCGGCGTATATTCGCCGGTTTCCTCTGCGATCTGCTTCAAAACGTCATTGTCCAGCTCTTCACCGGTAACGCGTCCGAAAGCCTTGTTGATACGCTCCCAAAAATTCATCCTCGATTCACCCCCTTTCCCGTCTGCGCTTTTATAGAGCGCAATTGCCGCTTCCGGGTTCGCACCCCGTCCGCACAAATCAACAGAGGTTAATTCCATGTTTTTCAGCTTCGTTTTCTTTTTCGCCATGAACCTGCTCCTTTCTGGATTTTTGGCATATAAAAAAGACACCCTTATGGGTGCCTTTTTCACAAAATAATAACCGCCCGAATAGGCGGCTGTTTGTGGTTTTATTCGTCTACTTCAATCCCGATTTCTTCTTCAAGTTCTTTTCTGATTTCATCAAGACTGACTTCCCCGCCATCGGAGGAACGGGGAGCTTCTGAAGGCATATTTGCTTCGATCCATTCAATTTTACCGTCGAGAATCATTTTTTTCATATCCTCTTGCGTTTCCTTGTCCGGAAATTCCTTTTCAATGGCTTTTATATCATTTTCAGACAACTTATACTTCATGCTTTATTTCCTCTTTCGTTGTATAGCCTTTCGATCTCTTGTCCCACTTGCTTCGCTGTTTGTCTCGGTGTCTGATTATTTCTATATTCAGACCATGCTTCCGCAATAAATTCGCTATATCTATTTTTGTTGTGTCCGCTCCTTTGGTGTGCATACCTAGAAAGCGAATCAGCCATTGCAGTTGCTCCGCCTTTAGCATCAATATCATTATACAACTTTTGAATTGTATTATTGTTTCGTGCTCCTATTAGGTTGTCAATTTGATGCCCTAATTCATGATCTATTAACGCCTTTACCGATCCCGTTCCCTCTGGCGACCATTTCATTTGTATCGATTTTTCGATTACTGCCTTGATAGTCTTTGCGCTTTTTCCAAACTTTTCATTTACACTGATTCCCTGAACACCATATTTTTCTGACGATGCGCCAAAACTTGATTGTGCAAGTGTTCTTCCGCTTACTCTCGTTGGTTTGAACATTCCAGATGATTCAGCAACTTCAAGCTTTCTTTTTGTTAATCGTTCAGCGGTTTCAATATCGTATCCTTGTTTTTTATAAAGTTCAAGTGATTCTTCATACCATATCTTTTTCTTGTTTTCGACATATAGTTTTGATCTTTCTTGTGCGCTTCCAACAAACTGAATTTGTTTTTTAAGTTCCGGGAATTGATTGAAATGCTCTACAAGCGATTGATTGATCCCGTTTGCAACTTCAACATTCAATTTCCCGTATCTTACAGTTTCAATACCTAGTTTATCATGCGCAAAAGCTTCTGCATCCCTTGTTGTTTTCGCCGGTGTAAATTCTACTTTAAGTGTTTTGTTTGTGTTTGCCTTAGCCCGTTCCTTTTCCCTGGCTATTGCCCTATCATGCGCTTTTGACTTGCCAGGGGAATAGGTAAAGCTTGCAGCTCCACCGGCGGTAGTAAACCGCCCCAACGAATCGTGATACGGGTTGAACTTCCGCAATATCTCCGAAAAAGACATTGCGGCAAAACTACCTGTCTTTATTCTACCTGCTTTTTCAGAGAACGTCAATGCCGGCTGAGCGGTTTTCAACAATCGTCCGCTATAATATTGAGGAAACTTTGCGAAAACCTCTGAAAAGGTCTTTGCAATTCTTTCTGATCGGTTCCCGGCAGATTTCCCCACAACCTCAACGGGGACCCGCTCCCCCCGGCCCTCAACGGAAAAAGAGCGGTATTCGCCGCTTTTAATCTTCTCCCATGCTGCGCGGTCTGCAATCTTATAGCCTACCCACCAGCCAACGGGGACAGAGTTCTCAGGCAACCCCATAGCCGCGATTTTTTCCTTTGTGAAAACAACGGATTCCACAAGCTTCCCCTTTTGCCGTAAGCCCGGATCATGCTTTTCCCCGGCGTCCCGGAAATTCAAGACGTATTCATAGGCCGCTTTTTCGAGTTCTTCCGGCTCTATGATATCGTCCTGCAAATCTTCCACGACCGTGCCGTCCTTGCGGATTGCTACATTCGCCCAGCCGAAAACGATCTGCTGATCTTCTGATGTTTTTGTTATTACAAAAGGCTTCCTGTTTTTCATTACTCCTCTCCCTCTTAATTTTATTCTTGCATCATGCGTTCTAACGCTCTTTCGGCGTTGCTGGTCAGCTGTCTTTGCCATGCCCCTTGCGACGGTGCCCACTTGAACCCGTTTGCCTTTAACTGTGCGCGTACTGCGTCGCTTGGCTTGCCATCAAAAACAATCTGCAATCTGTTATTTTCGGCATTCCGGACAACCTTACCGCCCGCGAACGATTGAGCAGAACCGGAAGAAGAACCGGAACCAGAATTTGCGCTATTAGCTCTCTCTTTGATCTGTCCCACTTCTTTCAATCGCTGTTGTGTGGCTTTAATTTGTGCGTTGTTGTTTGTCAGGCTATAAGACGCAAACGGCTGTCTTTGTGAGGTATAACCGCGATTTTGCAAATCTTTCATTTGTGCGTCAATGTTCGCGTTTGTCTTTTCGCTGAACCCCTCAAAGCCTTTCATCGTTCCGTTTTTGCGGTAATATGCGTTTGCAGCTTTCATTTGTGCCTGGTTTTCGCTCAAATAGTCCAGCTTTGCTTGCAGCTTCTTCGTTGCAAGCGGATCATCCGCTGAAACAGTTTCGCCGTGTTTCCACTTGCCTTGCCGCCATCGTGCAATCTGTTGATCGTCTGGCGTTCTGCTTTCAAGCCCTTTTTTGGTGTTCTCCTTGAAACGTTGCATCTTCTCTTGGTATTCCTGAGATGATCTCATTTCGGCGTTCATTTTCTTTTCATGCCGTTTGAAATCGTAACCACTCCGCCCAGTTACTGCCCATGATGGATTATCCGCCCGCCGCCTGATTTGGTCGTTGTACGCTTCTTCTACAAGTGCAACATATTCATCCCGGCGCTTTGCGGCGAATTCCTTTTGTTCCTTTGTCCACTCCGGTTTCTCTGAAAACTCTTTATCGTATGCTTCAACTGTTCGTTTTGCATCTGCCGCCAACACATTCCCAGAATCAAACATACTGTTACCGTTCAAACGTCTGATGGCATCTTGATCCAAGTTTAATTCCCTACGCCCCGGCTTATTTGCTTCATCTTGCGCCTTTGTGCGTTCTTTTTCCCTAGCGATCGCGTTATCGTGGGCTTTCGATTTGCCGGGGGAATAGGTAAAACTTGCAGCGCCCCCGGAAGTCGTAAACCGGCCTAGCCGGTCGTGGTACGGGTTAAACTTTGCGATCACATTTTCGCCATCGGTAAAAATTACTCGCTCTTCCATCCGTTTTCCTCCCCTCTCTTACAAAATAAAAGTTTTTCGATCAGGTGGCTCGATCTCCATAAATTCACAAGCACACCGGCAAGTGATATGCCCCTGTGTGTCGTATGCAGTCCTGCCGTTCGGCAAAACAAACATTTCCCCGTCGTCGGCTTCTGCGCCATCCATCGCACGGCAAATACTGCATACGCGCTCATCGTCAGCGGTAAGCCATCGGCGGCGCGTTCGCCCTATAAGCCCCTGTGCCTGCGCCTGCTCGATCGTCAGCCTTTCTCCCGCCCGATAAGCAACAGCTAATTCGTTCCGCGCTATGTTCATAGCCCTGTAACGGTGCTGTTTTTCGGCATATCTTTGGGCTAACTCCGCCGCCCTTTTTTCTGCGGTCTGTAGACGCATAGAAGGGTTATTTTCCAGCAGCGTTTCACGCACCCTGCGGAAATAGTTAAAATTCGCGGTTGCCTGCTGCGGATAAAGCCCTACCAAGGGACGGATCACATAGGCAAGCTGATCCGCTGCCGCTCCCGGCAGAAGAACCGCTTGCCTAATGACCGCGTTCAGCGCGTCCCTCTGCCCGTCTGTCAGCTGCACGACTAATTCCGCGCTGTGCCTCTCGGTCCATCGGCGCATATCATAGGCCGTTACATCAAATCTGAAACCGGGAACCCGCTCAACGATATATTCTGCCGCTGCGGTTATTGCTTGGTTCCAGTGCGGCGCAAGCCTTTCTGCGACAAACTGCGCGTATTCTTCGCGCCATACCCGCATAAACCCGCTGTCAATCGCAATAGCCGCCGAACCGCTTACCTGTGCTTCCTGCTCGACCAGTGCCCGGATTTCAGCGTAGGTAATGGCGTTACGCTGTCCAGCCCAAAACCGCGCAAAAATACGCGCCAGTGCCGGTTCCTTGTGATTGATCAGCGCGCGGATACGCCGGGTTGCTTCTTGGTAGGTCGGGCGTTTTTGCTTTTCTTTGCGGACTATGTTTTCATCCTCAAAAAATGTAATCACGCTCTAACCCCCTGTTTTTGCTTTTTGTCGTCCTCGTCGTCATATTCCGGGAAACCTGCTCCCTCGATTTTATCCGGCAGGCTGCCCTCACGCCGTACATAGCTTTCGAGCTGTTCATCCGGCGTAAGCAGCCCGATCCCCACCATGTCTTTGAGGTATGCGGCTAGGTCTGCAAGATTGCGTTCCTCCAGATCCCCATGCACAAGTTTGGGATAGTTCTCAATCCCCTTGAAATGCTCCGCGTTGAGGTCGATCAGCTGCGGGACGGCCTTGCTGTTAAATGCCGCTGCGATTACGTCAAGATAAGTCCCCAATGCGACGGAGAACAGCTTTGTCTTATTGCTAGACAGCGCAAAGCTGCCGACGTTTTGATGCCCCAGCAGCACAAAATCGGCTAGGACCGTCATAGCAATGCGCGTATCGTACCGCTCAATGACGGTGCCGATTTCGAATTGCCGCTTGCTGCCGCCGCTCAAAAGCGAGAACTCCCAGCCATGCGGCAAAACTACGCCCTCCAGCGCATCCCGGCGCACATTCTGGACCAGCATTTCAGCCGCCGCCCTCATCTGCGCCATATCGGGGTCCTCTTCCCAGAGGTCTACGCCCTCCGGCGCAATCAACACGGGAAGCCCCGCTAAATCGCGTTCAACACCGATCCCCTCGATCTCCTGCAAGCGCTTCTTAAAATACCAGAGCCTATACGAATTTCGCAGAATTGACCGCCCTTCCGGGTTCTCTTTCCGGCTGTCTGCTACCAGGTGCAAAGCTTTTTCAAGCGGTATTGTCCGGCGCAGGTAGTCCGGCGGCGCAAACTGTGTCATTCCGCACAATTCGTCGTTTTCGTCATACTCCCAATTGCTCAGCGTGTCCTGCGCCCGGATGGGGATTTTCTGCCACCCGATCAAACCATCGTCGTACCTGCTGTTCAGGCGTTTGTCCTTTTGCTTCCCCATACGCCGCTTGTAACAGATTTCGTGATAACTCCACCCATAAACCAAAAAAGACAACATTTCCGCGATTGTAGACTGCCAATCCGGGGAAATATCGTCTATACAGCTTTTGATAAACGCCGCTGCGTCCTTGTCTTTCTGCGTTTTGCCCTGCGGCTGAACGTCCCATTTCACTTGACGGATCAGCATTTTGATCGCAAATAGGATGGCCCCTATTACATCGTCGTTGCTCTCCATCTCTTTATAGGCTTCGATCCCGCGTTGTCCCTGTAACTGCGGGAGAAATTCCTCCATCATAACGCCGGCGTACTGTTTTAAGCCTTTCCGCCCGTATTCGTTGAACGTCTTAGGATTTCGGACAACACCATCACCCAAACCAGCCCCAGCAGGGTATCCGCCCTTTTTATTCATGCACTGCCTCCTTATAGCACCCATCCGCTGGGTCTGATATGTATGCCCGCGCCTGTTGTAATTGGGATGCCAGTCTTCCCGCTCGTCAGTTCATGGAACGCGTTCGCACTGGCGTCCACCATATCATCGTGCCGGCCCGTTGGGAAACCGTCCATCTGCAAAAGATAGGTTTCTGTCCAGTCGGCCAGCAGCACATCCACGTTCCCCTGATCCTCTGCGGCGATCCCGGTCCATTGCGCGGAAAAAGGGTTCGCCCGCGTTACCTTGTCGCCGGTTTCCCGCACGATCGACACCCCAAACCCGGACAGCAGCTTCAGCATATCTTCCGCCTGTGCTTTCCCGGCCTGCCCCGCGTCCTGTGACAGCCTGACCTTAACGTGTTTGTGCGCCGCCTTGTCCAGCTTTGCCGTATTCAGTACCAGCTGCCGCACATCGGCGGCGTTTAAGCGGCGGTTGATTACATCCGCGACAATATATCTCCCATTCCTGCGCTTGCCCAGCAATACCCCGGCTGTATAGTCCCCGCTTCCGTCTTTGTTTTCGGCCGTTGCCGCAAAATCCCACGCCCGAACCCATCTTACTACGTCGTTCGGGACCTGCTCGACCAGGTTTACCTTGCCACGCGGGAAGATCAGGCCAGCGGCGGGGCGTATATTCCAGTTGCCGTGAAGCAGCCGCTCCTGCTCGACGATCGGGAGGGCTTTTAGATTCCCGATATAGTCCGGGTTGCGCTTGATTAACTCTTTGTTGTCGTAGACACTGGACATGACAAACGTAAAAGACTTTACATCGTCTATATCCGCGCCTTGTGCCGCGACCTCTTCTTTGGTGCCGCCCCATTTGACTTCGCCATCGACGCGCGCCATATAGCGGATAACGCCGGACCGCTCCGGGATCGCATACCCTGTTTCGTCGTCTATCCACCAGGCCATAAGCTTCCGGACGAAGCTGTCCGGCTCCGGGTTGGTGCTCATCCGGAAATAGGGCCGGATGCCGCAGGTCGAACGGTTGCGGGACAGCATATACCAGAACTGTGATTCTTCGAAATGGGTGGCTTCATCGAACTCGATCAGGGTAATTTCTGTACCTTGCCAGTCCAGCACGGTATTTTCATACTGCAAATGGGCGAAATAAATGATCGCGCCGCTGGGGAAAATCCAGTGCGGGCGGGGATTCTTTCGGGACACCGCTCCCGGAATCAAGCTGTAGATCTGCAAAGACGCGTCAAACAAGCCGCCGCTGTTCATAATCTGCGGCATAGTCCGGCGGAAGATAACGCATCGATACGCAGGGTTACCAATCCCGCGCAATGCTTCAACCAGCAAACTCCACGTTTTCCCGCCGCCGGCACTTCCGCCATAAACACAGACATCCGCCGGGCTTCTCATAAATTCTTCCTGTCTTGGCTGCGGCTTAATGATGATCGGCATCCGGCGTCCCCCCATTCCCTCAAAGCCTAGGATACTATGCTGCCTACTCTATGCCGCCGCGCTGATTATCCGGCAAATAGATCTGCACCGCGCTTTCCATTTTGACCGCGCCGCCGTCTTTGCCGGTCAACTCCTGTTTAACTTCCTGCTTTTCGCTCCAGCCCTTAAAATTATTGGCAAGGCTGAATTTTGCCCCGTTGACGCCGTCCCGGTCAAACAGCCGTGTTTCCGTATATTCCTCCACCCGGCTTTTCGCCTTTATTACCGTGTCAATAAAGTCCCTTTTCGCCTGGTAGTTCAGCAGGGCCTGCCGGCTTGTAAACCCAAGCGCCAGCGCCAATCCCGTAATCGTCGGCGGCTTTATATCCACCAAAACAGGCTGGCCCGATTTATCATAAACAGGCTCTTTTTCCCCCGTTTCCGGGTTTTCAATCTCCAATACATGGCCTTTGCAGCTTTCGAAATAAGCGTCTATTTTCTTCTGCATCTCTTCCGGGCTTTCGTATTTCGGCGGCGCGCCGTAACCAGGCTTCCTTTTGCCAGAACGCTTTTCTGATTTCGGCTTATTCACAGTCTAAAAAAACCTCCCTTCTCCGATTTTATAAAAAACAAAAGCAGCAAAGTTTCCCTTGCTGCTTTTTCATAATACCATTATACCACTTTTCATTGTAGGTTTGTGTAGGATCTTTCAAAATTTCGCAAAGCATTCCCATGCAAATCTCTTGTGTACTGGTATGTATAGCCCATTTCAACGGCAATTACTTCAAGCCGCTTGAATTCTACATACCGTTTGAAAAGTACCTGGATATGGGTTGCATTGAAAAGCCCCTGTATCTGGTTTATGATCTGGTGCTTCTTATTGACGAAACCGTCAATTTCTTTATCAATTTCTGCTTCAAGATCCATAATCCTGCCTGTCAGATTCACAAATGGAGCGCCCCCCGAAGGACTTGACCGCACCCGCTCCTTGGAATAGTCTATTCCGCCGATATTGAATAAAGCCGCACGCAAACCGTCTAATTCTTTTATCTTCTGATTTATCACGGTATCTAACCGCTGCAGCTGCTGCAAATACTCTTTTGCCTTCATACTTCTAAACCCCCAAAATACGGGCTGCCACCATATCGGCGGTATGGGTGTAAAGCACATTCGGAAAGCGTGTTACTGCCCGCCCGTAGCTGTTCCAGTTTGCTTTATCGTCGAAAGCGCCCATGTGCCACCTGATACAATAAAATTCTTCCTCCGTGAGCTGAAAGTGCTGCTGCAGCAGCATCACCGATTTATCACCATTCCCCGGAAGAAGGGCTGCATTGTTGTATTCCCACGCTTCATTGTCTGTTTGATGGTAATTATCCAGCTTGCAGAAATCGTGAAACATTCCTACAATCAGGGGGCTTCTGCTATCTTCCCATTTCAATTCAAGGCGTTTTGTGAATGATAACAGGGTGTTGGCAACCGCCAAGCTGTGATCGAACAGCGCCCCTGAATAGGCCCCGTGATGGTGAATGGAAGCAGGGGCTGTAAAGAAGCCGTTTGCAATCAGCCATTCCTTGAATTCTTCCGTTATATACGGGTTCATCAGTTTTGAAAACTGTTCAATCCGATATCGTTTTGTGAAGCTATTCATTTTCTTCATCCTCGCTTTTCTAAAATGGAACAAATGTATTCAACAGAACACCAAATATCGATAGGCTTGCCGCAATGAGGGCAAACCGCCGGCCCGCTTCCTTGCGTTCCCCGCGTGCTATAGTGGACAGCTTTTGCCGCATCAAAACGCTGTTGACAGCAGGGACAGATCCCCTCGCCGACGCATCGGGTTTCCGTATGAGGCCGTTCTTTGGGCAGGTGCGGTGAAGGACCCGGGGCCGGGGGCTGCTCCTGCTGTGGGTGGATTGCGGACGGCGGGTCCTGCGGTTTCCCTGCCTCTTTCCGCTGTTTTGCATCGTTGACCGAAAGGCTGCCCTTTGCCCGGTATTCCTCCAAAGCCGCCCTTTGTTGTTCTTTTGGCAATCCCGATAATTCATAGGCCGCCGAAATCCCCAGCCGCTTTTCCCGCATTTCCTCCCCAAATTCCGGGAGCAGGTTCTTCGCAATGGCCCCCATCCGCCCGATCTGTGTTTCAGATGTATTCAGCGCGTCCGCGATAATCTCACGCAGCCGGCCTGGCAATTTCCCGCCCCGGACTTTGTACCGGCACAACACATCATGCAGGTGCTTGGTTTCCTGCACCCGGTCCCAATCCGTCTTGACCCGCTGCGAATTGGTGGTGATGATCAGCAGCTCTTCCCGGATTTCCTGCATTTCGCTGTCCTCCTGCCGCGGCTCAATCCCGCATGGGATAAGCTCATATTCCCCTTTGCCTTCCTCCACCAGCTCCAGGCAGGCGCAATGGCGGCGGTGTCCCGCTAAGATCTTGTATTTTCCACCGTCAAGCGGAGTAACGGTTAAATTCTGCTTGACCCCTCCCGCTAACTCAATATCCCGTTTCAGCTTTTCAATTTCCGCGATAGAATAAAAATTTCCTTCGGACGGCACAAGGTCGAATACACTCAGGGCAACAACTTTATAGGGCGGTTTGGGGGAATTGTTTTCCGCCCGCACCGCTTCCACCTGCTCCCCGGATCCGTTTAACAGATCCATCAGGTTAAACTTTCCCATGCTGTGCGGCCCTCCTTTCGGTCGTGTCCGAATCGGACAACATTTGCAGATATTCCCGGACAAATTGCAGGTAGTCTGCTGCTGCGCCGCACCGCCGCGAATACTCCACAATAGGCGTTGTGGCAAATGTGCTTTCGTCAACCTTTTCCGTGCGGCGAATATGGGTGGCGAAGATCGGAAAATCCCGCTGGGTCCGCAGCCATTCTTCCCCCTGCGCGTTTACCTCGTTGCGCTGATAGGACGTTACCAGGCATCCCCGCAGACGCAGGGCCGGGTTTAAATCCTCCTGCGTGTTCTCGACCTGCTCCTTCAGCTCCACCAATCCATCAAAGGCGAATTTGTCAATTTTAATCGGGATAATCACATCATCGGACGCTACAATGGCGTTGATGGTGCTGATGTTAATATCCGGCGCGTTATCGATGATACAGAAATCATAGTCCTCGGAAATGGCCCTGAATGCTTTTTTAAAGCGCGTTTCCCTCTGGCGGGTATTATCTACCATAACTGACAGATTGGCCCGAAGCAGGTTCATATTTGCCGGGATAAGATCCAGATTCTCATACCGTGTCGGCGCAATGATTCCCCCTATATCCGGGGATTTTTCGGTCAGCACTTCCGCAATGCTCGGCTTCTCATAGCTGTGCAGGCCGAACATTTTAGAAGCGTTCCCTTGCTTATCATTGTCCACCAGCAGAACCCGCTTGTTATGTACTTCTGCCAATATGTGTGCCATATTGGCGGCAGTTATAGTCTTTGCCACCCCGCCTTTCAAATTGATAATGGAAATTGTAACCACTGTTCAAACCTCCTTTTCTATATCAAAAATCACTTTGAAGATGGGGTAAAACTGAGCGGGTACTACTGCATTGCCGAGGCATTTCAGCCGGTTCGCCCGATCTGAAATTTTGCCGGTTACACGGGGGATTCCGAGTTCCCAGCTTCCGTCTGCCCATCCGGCTCGGACACTGTCCATCCAATAGGGAAGCCCATCATAGCCTCTACCCACTCTGGATTCAGCTGTCCACCGTTCCCCGCTGCCATGCTGCGGCGTTCCTCTGCCGAGATCGTGCCATCCGCTTCCAGCGCCTTGAGTTGCTGGTAGTTGCCTGTCCCGCCGCAGAGGCCCGCCCCTGTCGTAGGTATTGGATACAACTTCGCCGCCTGGATCAGCTTCATGGCGTGTTGGGTCTGCCCGTTGTATTCCTTGCCCTTGATGTCCCCGCAGGTCGCATCGAATTGGGTCGGGGTCGGGTAGAGTTTGGCCGCTGTGGCCAGTCCCACCCCTGCCTTTGGGCCGCTTCCTGGACGGTTGTAGTTCCCGGTCACCGTGGGCGTAGGCCAAAGCGCCGCCGCTGTCTGCAGATCCATGCCGCCCTGACGGGTTTCCGTCTGTGAGGGGCCTGTCCCGCTCCGGCTGGTAGGTGTGGGCCACAGCTTCACCGCATTGGCCAGCTGATTGGCATGGTTTCGCTTGTCTTCCCTCTGCAGATGCTCCATGCTGTTGGCCCCCTTGCAGTCCCTTGCCGCAGGTGTGGGCCACAATGGCGCATCGGTATCGCTTATGCGGGGCGTTGACGCCGCAAGCTGGAAGTACAATCGTCCTTGCTTCGTAGCCTTGGCTTTCCAAGTCAGCCAGCACAGTGTCGAGTTCCATGTTGATGATCCCAGCAACATTTTCACCAACAATCCAAGTGGGCTTGATTTCCGTAATAACTCGGAGCATCTCTGGCCAGAGGTAACGGTCATCCTCACGGCCTCGGCGCTTCCCGGCTGTACTGAAGGGCTGGCACGGGAATCCACCGGAAATAATGTCAACTGTTCGTAGTCCTGTTCGCTCATAGAAGCTCTCCCTTGTCAGTGTCCGAATGTCCCGCCATCGGGGAACCTCCGGCCAGTGGCGTTCTAAAATTTTTGTGGGGTAGTCGGCCCATTCGCACTGGCCCACCGTCCGAAAACCGGCGGTTTCCGCTGCCAAATCCAAGCCGCCGATTCCGCTAAATAATGATAGATGAGTAAAAGCATTCATAAAATTTACTCCTTATTTCCCGTAAGCCCTTGCCTGATCCGCACATACCTTCCCGAGTGATCTAATTCAAACCGAAATTCAACTTTGCCTGTGCGAACATAATGAATGCACGCAATATCCGTGATGGTACGAAACCTGCCCGTTATGTCCTGGACTTTATCTCCGATCTCAAAGGGACAAAATGCGTTAAATTGTGCTGTCACCATTTCTGTTTCTCGCCTTTCTTTCTGCTGTAAATATTTTGTAATTTCCTTATTTATTTCCTCATCCATCCCCTTTCGTCGTAAAACACACCTATATTACAAGGCCATAATGGAGGCGATGACCCCCGGTTTAACAAAGCATTTTCGTGTTAGGTTTCGCTGCAGACGGCGGGATTTTCACATACTTAAAAATCAGATAGCCGCCTAAATAGTGCGCGCTTTCGCGTTTCTCCACCAATATGTATCCTTTCGGGGTAACGGGCGGCTTGTCCATGCTGTACCGCCGCTTCGGGAAGGTCGGCTTTTTACAGTCCGGCTGCTGGATCGTCTTTGTCGGCCTCCATCGCCGTCCTTTCCCCTGCTCTGGGGTCCAGTGGTTGAAAAGATAGGTCGCAAGGGCGGTGTAGTCCTGTCCATGGTCTACACCGTTATAGTAATTGTGTTCCCGCAATGGCTCTATGCGTTTTATCTTGCCGTGCGTCCACTTTTCCCGGATTGTCTTTTCATCCACTCCGGATATAATACAATGAACATGAACGCGCCCGCTGTGCTTTCCCCTGCCCATAACCGCAACCGCTACCATACCGGGGAAAGCATACTGCAAACGCCGTATATAGTTGTCCAGCACCCGCCGTGCCCCTTTGAAGTCCTGCGGCAAATGCTCATCATCGAACGTATTCGTCACATAGTAAGCGGCGGGGCCGAAATTATGGTTTACAATTCGTATAAACCGTTTCAGCGATTGCTTTAGGTTATACAGTTCTTTTTCCTCTGCTGTCCGTTCGACCAGCGGTTTTGGAACAGCCCCCTTTAGGTTTTTCGTATTGGGGGCAACGTTAAAGATCTCCTGTTCCAGCACCACGCCCGAAACGGTGACTCGCTTCATCCGCGGCATTTTATCAGCCCTTTTTCCTTTGTTTTGTTGACTTTCTGCCGCTTTTCTGCTATACTATTAACCGTAAGTTAGTTGCTTTAAGCGGCCAAAAATTTTTCGAAAACCGCCTTGTGTGAGCTTGTCCGAAGCTTGTACAAGGCGGTTTTCATTTAACTTTCAGTAACTGACCCCTATATAGCCCAGCACCCTGGCCCATCCGTACTTTTCACCGATCAATCCCGGTTCTTCCAACCTGCATCTGCTCATTATTTGCCATTGTGTTTCCCTCCCTGCCCCGGAAGGCACCCATATTCTTTCAAGTGCCATTCTTCAAATTTTTTCACATTCTTCGGATCCGAATAAAACTTTTTCGCCATCCGCAGAACCAGTTCCGCGGTATGATCGTCAATAATGCTGTTCTCCGAAATGTTGATCTCATTTATTGCCATCTTCTGATCCTCCTTTCCATTCCGCCCTGAATTGGGCGGGTCTTTTTTATTGTAATTTCGACTGTAATTCGTCTTGGGTCGCAAATAAATAGTCAAATGATTTATTGAAGTATTTGCAAAACGCTTGGCATTCACGAGGCCAAAACCTTCCGCTTTTAATTTTTTGACTATATGAGTTTCGACTAACTCCAATAATTTTTCCCATATCATCATCTGTAAGGTGATGATATGCTTTTTGTCCCAATAAGTTTGCGTACATATTTTCACCTCCTTTGTAAACGAATCGCCAACTTACACGACTATTATATACGCATATCGTTAACAAGTCAATAGCTTTTCTTAATTTTGTTGACATTTCGTTAACTTGATGATAAAATATCATTGAAATGGGGTGAACAAGTGGGATTTCCTGAACAATTAAAAAAAGCACGATTAGATAAGGGCTACACACAACAACAAATTGCTGACTTAATGGGAATTACTAAAAGCGCCTATTGTGGCTATGAAACTGGAAAACGTCAACCTGATGTTGCGAAAATAAAGCAGCTCGCTCGTATATTGAATATTTCTGGAGATGTCCTTTTAGAAACTGGCTTTGGAAATGAGAAAGACGATCCTAATAGTTTGTTAGGAGCGCAAGAACAACAACTTTTAATTTTTTTTCGCTTGTTAAATGATGAAGGAAAAGAAAAGGTGATAGATTATATTTCTGATCTTGTAGATACAAGGAAATATAAAAAACCTGCTCCGCATAGGATGGCACAGTAAACGTAGGAAGCAATAAAAAACCACCCGAAAAACCGGGCGGTATGCTGAATAACCGAAGGTGATTACTCGTATGATAAAATATTCTAAACAGGCCCAGAAATTTCTTGCCAAACAGGAGCAGAAGATTCGCCAGCGGCTGGAGGCTGCCATTCAGGAGCTTCCCTCTGGCGATGTGAAAAAACTCAAAGGCCAGCCGTACTACCGTTTGCGCGTTGGCGATTTCCGGGTGATCTTCGACCGGGAGGGTTCTGTGATTCTGGTCGTGAAAATTGATAATCGGGGCCAAATCTATAAATAAGGAGAGCACATCGTGATGAGTAATGTAAAAGAGCGCCTGCTGGGCGCTATCACCGTAATGGATGAGACATCTGCGGCCCGTTTGTGGGAGTTTGTTTTGGAGATGTCGAATAACGGATGGGATTCCATTGAGGAGGTCGAGCCGGATGAAATCGACCTGAAAATGATTCAAGAAATCCAGAACGATCCTGACTGCCATACTTTTGAGTAATATAAATACTTGATTTGTGCTGGGGAGTGCGGATTGAAATGAGTAAGAAAAAAGCCGCCCCGCTGCTGTCCGGCATCATGCGGCAATTCGCGGGATTCATCAAAAGCAATAAAAAAAACCGCCTGCATGAACAGGCGGCAGAATCGAAGAATGGAGGTTTAATATTATGGCTGACAATCTGGCATATCAAGAGGAATTGCGGGATGAAATGTTAAACGGCAAGGTTGTTCTAATGTCCCCGCGGCCCACGGTGAACCATAACCGCGTTGCATTCAATATTGCGTTTGCCTTTAAGGGGTATTTGCGTGGCAAAACCTGTGAAGCCTTTGCAGACGGAACCGATGTTCATTTCAGCGAAAAGGACCGGGTTGTGCCTGATGTAATGATTGTGTGCAAAAAGGACATTATCAAACGGAACGGCGTGTATGGCGCACCTGATTTAATCGTTGAAGTACTGTCCCCCGGAACAGAAAAACGTGATAAAGGCTATAAAAAAGACTTGTACGAAAGATATGGCGTGCGGGAATATTGGCTTGTGGAACCGGAAACCCAGACCGTTGAAGTCTACCTGCTCAAAGATAAAAAATTTGTGCTGGATGATGTATACCGGATTTTCCCGGATTATGTGGAGCTGTCCGCCAACGAACAGGAACACTATAAAAGCGAAGTGCCGGTTTCCCTTTACGATGATTTTACAATCCCGCTCGAAGAAATATTCCGTAATCTGTTTTGACAAAAGAGAGGGATAAGTGTATGAATCCGCGTCCTATCGCTGTTAAGCCACCTGAAAACTATGAATTGCTTATCACATTTCAGAACGGCGAAAAAAAGATTTTTGACGCAAAGCCTATTCTGTCCCTGCCGCTGTATGCCCCTTTGAGAAACAAGGGATTCTTTGATACCGCAAAGGCGAACGGAATGTGCGTCTATTGGAATGAAGATGTTGACCTTTGCCCAGATATGGTCTATACGGATTCCAGACCGGCATAAAAAGAAAGCCGCCCTGTGCTGCGAACACCGAGCGGCAAGCGGATTTATTGCAACCATTAAATACAATTCCCGCCCTTTCATTTTACCACAAAGGGCGGGTAAAAGAAAGGGGTAAATCAACTTTGAAAGGCGTAATTTATGCGCGGTACAGTCCAGGCCCCAATCAAACCGAACAATCCATAGAAGGGCAGCTGCGGGACTGTTACGAATACGCAAAGACGCATGATATCACCATCGTGGGCGAATACATAGACCGGCATATCAGCGGCACCACCGACAACCGAGAACAATTTCAAGCTATGATGGCAGACAGTGACAAAAAGCTTTTTGAAGCTATCTTAGTATGGAAAATAGACCGTTTTGCCCGAAATCGTTATGATAGCGCAATCTACAAAACTCGCTTAAAGAAAAACGGCGTTCGAGTGTTGTATGCGAAGGAAGCTATACCAGACGGACCGGAAGGGATCATTTTGGAAAGCCTGCTGGAAGGGATGGCGGAATACTACTCTGCCGAACTATCCCAAAAAATCAAACGTGGAAATCGCGAAAGTGTCTTAAAAGGCAAGGCGATCGGCGGAAGCCGTATTCTGGGCTATCGCATTGCCGAGGATAAAACTTTCCAGATAGACGAGGAAGAAGCCCACATCGTTACAAAAATCTTCACCATGTATGACTCTGGCATTACTGTTACAGAAATTATCAACAAGCTAAACGCAATGGGGTTGAAAACTTCCCGTGGTGGAAAATATAATAAAAATAGCCTGCGGACCATCCTGAAGAATCAAAAGTATATCGGCATTTATGAATGTTCTGGGGTAAGAGTTGATGGTGGAATACCGCCGATTGTAGACAAACTTTTATTTCTGCGGGTGCAAAAACGATTGGAAGCGAATCGCCGCGCCCCGGCGAGATATAAAGCACATATGAAATATTTATTGAGTGGGAAACTATACTGCGGGCATTGTGGAGCTGGTATGGTGGGCGAAAGCGGAACCGGAAAAAGTGGCGAACCGCACTATTACTATATCTGCACCACAAAGAAACATCAGCGATCCGCCTGCGATAAACAGATCGTGCGGAAAGAATGGCTGGAAAATCTAGTAGTAAACGAAACTGTGAAACACATTTTACAGCCGGATAAAATAGCCTTAATTTCCAAACGCTGCGCCGAAATATCAGCAAAGGAAAATTCCCAGAACGAGGAATTGAAGCACCTGCAAAGGCAGCTTACCGAAACGGAAAAGGGTATCAACAATTTAGTGCTGGCAATTGAACAAGGGATTTTCTCAAAAACCACCCAATCCAGACTTTCTGAACTGGAAGCCGCAAGAGAAAAGCTGGAATTTGAAATTGAATCCTGCAAAATCCAGCGGCCCACCCTAGCAGAAAAACACATTGGCTATATGCTTTCTCAATTCCAGCGTGAAACCACGGATATAATAGAAGAATACAACGAAAGCATTATTGAATGTTTTGTACATTCTGTTTATTTGTATGATAATAAACTAATTGTAACGTATAACCTTACAGACAGGGAAAAAGATAAAGAGCTATTTCATTCTGTGCTTGACCTGCTCCCCGATAATGACGACACTGCTGCCGCTCTTTCGAGTTCGGATATAGCACAACCGCCTCCACCAAAATCAAAACGGTCGAACACCGTTCAAATCCGCAGTATCGCGGTATATAAAAGCACATTCGGTATCGTACTCGCCACATCGGAGTGCGATGCCGGACAGTGCAACCCAGACTATCCTCCCACCTATGCAGCCATTCAAAAGTGGATAGAGGATAATCATGGTGTCAAAGTCAGCAAGTCAAGCGTTACGATGGTAAAGGACAAATGCGGGGCCTTGAAGATTGATTGTAAGGCCGGGAAGGGGCCGGATAGCGGTATCATAAAGACAACAAAGGAAAGGCTTGTTTTAGAGGCATTCCGAGCGTTTGGCGTGGTGTGTATAAGGCCGGGCGGTAGTTTCTACCGTCCGGCCTTGCTTGTGCCGTGGCCTTGTACTTTTTCACCATGTATTTTGAAAAACCGTTAGAAGCGCGTTACACTCTGCCACAAGCAAAACCCTTGTACTGCAAGTGGTTTGTTCTTCTCGAAATATCCAGCAAGGCGGCGATAGAATATCTATCGCCGCCTTGCTTCGCTGGGGAAAATCCCTCTTTTTCATTTTTTCAACCCACTCTAACCGCTATAGCTGTCAAAGACTAATTTAATATATCATGTAAATTGGCTTTTGTAAACATACTTTTATGTTCAATGAAAAAGAAGTATTAGATATATTGAGAAAAACAAAATACTGTGATATATTTAGTATCAGAGAAGCTCCATTTATCTAATAATTCTCTTTCCACACATAGAATTGTCCGGTTTATTGGATAGCGTATGCTGAATAAACTGACAACTTGGTCTCTCCGCCTCCGGGGGAATGGCGGGGCTGCTGCATGATCTCGGAAAATACACCGAGCAGTTTCAGGCCTATGTATTATTTCCGAATTAAAAATTCGGAAATAATACATTTGATTTGAGCCGTTTTGCTCGCCGCCGTAACCGGCGGCAACCGCAAAACATGGCAGATATTACTTCCGGCCTTTCAGTTCGGAAGTAATAAAAGATGGCGTCGGCATACGCGGTTCAGTGAATCATACTTTTGCGGGGGTACGTCTTCTTCTGGAGCGTTACTTCACTCCAGACGCTAAAGACTTCTCCGGCATAGTCAGTGAACTTCTGGCTCTGGCGGTTGGTGGACATCATGGGCTATTCGACTGTGTGGGCAGCGACGGTAAAAGCAGTTTTCAACATCGTTTGACCAAATCTGATATCGGCTACGAAGAGGCAAGGGACAACTTTTTCCGTCACTGCATCAGCCAAGAGGAACTTGACCAGCAGTTTCAAACCGCTTCGAAAGAGTTGGCAACGGTTTTGGAAGTCACGATATGACTGACAAGGACGCCAGGCATTATGATCAGGAAACAGCGTTTTACTCCGGGCTTCTCGCCCGCCTGCTGCTCTCTGCGGTAATCGAGGGAGATCGACGAGATACAGCAATCTTCATGGAGGGTGTTGCGTTCTCTTCCGCCCGAAGCGGCGAGGAGTTGGAACAGCTGTGGTCTGCTCTTTTGACACGGACAGAAAAAAGCTAAACGCGCTGCCCTCAAAAACTCCTATTGAACAGGCGCGGCGCACAATCTCCAGCCAATGCAGACAGGCAGCGGAGCGGCCCGGCGGCGTGTTCCGCCTGAGCGTACCAACCAGCGGAGGCAAGACCCTGTCCAGCCTCCGGTTTGCTCTCGCTCATGCCCGCCAGTTTCAAAAGCAGCGTATCATTTTCACCTCTCCTCTGCTAAGCATCTTAGATCAAAATGCGAAAGAGATCAGAAAGTACATTCAAGATGACAGCCTGATTTTGAAACATCACTCCAATCTGGTGTGCGCAAACGAAAACGGCCAACAGTTGGATGAGCGGGAACTTCTCATCGAGACTTGGGAAGCCCCTGTTATCATTACTACTCTGGTCCAATTGCTAAATACCCTGTTTTCCGGGACAACCACCTGCATTCGGCGATTTCATTCTCTCTGCAGCAGCGTCATTGTTATTGACGAAGTCCAGACGGTTCCCAGCAAAATGCTGTCTCTGTTTTCTCTGGCGATCAACTTTTTAGCGAAGATTTGCAAAGCTACTGTTGTCCTGTGTTCCGCCACCCAACCCTGTACAGAACAGATTGGGCATCCAATCCATGGCCCAATCCTGGAAATTATACCCTATGACATCAATCGCTGGAATATATTCCAGCGGACGGATATTCAAAGTATCGGGACAAGGTCCCTGAAGCAGATTGCTGATTTTGCCCTAGAAAAGCTGGAGTATGTTGATAGCCTGCTGCTTGTCTGCAACACAAAAGCGGAAGCAAAGTCCCTGTATCGCCTGCTGAAGAACGAAGGTTTTATATTGTTTTCCCTCTCTGCCGATACCCAGGGAAAAATGACCGCCCGCTTTTGGTATCCGGTGATGAAACAGGGAGTCATCACCTTCCCACATCCAAAGGCCTGTCCGCTCACCAAGCCCCTGCGTGAGATGAAACGGCAACAGCCCCCGCAGCGACTACAACGGTCTGGGGGAGATGAGCGATGTGTGCATCAAACGCAAGCTGCGCAACCGGATGCAGGACTTGGGGCAGGCTGTGTTCGTCCAGTCCGCCGACCGGTGTGATGACGGATGTGACAGTCTCAGTAAACGAGCATCTGCCGTCCTGGGAGAAGCAAAAGAATTCAAAGATTCAGACGCCTACGCGCAAAAGGCCTGTGAAACATGGCTGGATGTGCGCTCCTTTGGTCAAGTATTTGCATTTAATGACAAAAAGGAGATGTCCATCGGCGTACGGGGCCCAGTCTCTGTACATCAGGGCGTCAGTCTCTCCCCAGTACAGGTGGAGGATATGCAGATCACTAAGAGCGTAAACGGTGGGAGCAGCGATAAGGGCCGCTCCTCCGATACCATGGGGATGAAACATTTTGTCCGTTTCGGTCTCTATAAAATTAAGGGTTCCATCAATGTTCAGCTGGCGGAAAAGACGGGCTTTACCGGGGAGGACGCTGATATTTTGAAGGAGTGCCTACGCACCCTTTTCGTCAATGACGCCTCTTCCGCCCGGCCGGAGGGTTCCATGGAAGTGGTTAAACTATACTGGTTCCGCCAAGGTCCGCCGTTCGGTCCAGGCTGCGCTGATTGCTCCTGATGCTCTGCCTGCCTGTGCAGAGGATTATCGGATTACGCTGGAACCTCTGGATGGATTGGAGCCGGAGATTCTGGATGGAATTTAAGGGGGATTATCTCCAACTGTCCGGCTTGTAGCACTTTGCCTTCTGCTGCCGGCAGTAGGCACCGATCCATATTGAAGATCAGTAGACGGAGAATTACCATATGGTGGACGGCCAGCTCATGCACGAATATGTCCACGATCAACAGTTTCGGGAGAGCCGTGGGAATTGCCTGACAGTTAGGGGACTGGCCATCCACTTGGCGGAGCTTCACAAAGACTCCGCCGGGACTCCCCGGCAAAATCGTAAGGGCCTGTGGCTGCCCTATCCGGTGGAGTATAAGCAAGGCAATCCTAAAGAGGGCAGTGCGGATGAATTGCAGCTCTGCACCCAGGCCATGTGTTTGGAGGAAATATTCTGCTGCACAGTTCCAGAGGGGATGCTATGGGGAGCCCCACCGCCGGACCGTGGTCCAATTTACACCGGAACTGCGCCCTTGTACGGCAGATCATTTTGTGCTGACATTTATCAACAACCGCCAGATCAAGACGGAAGATTTTCTGCATATGGAAAATGGTGCAGCGATCCACAGACAGCGGCAGGAAAAGAAAAAAGGAATATTGACCCAACCCTATCTGGGCGAAAAGCTGCCGTAGGGGATGATTCCCTATGTCTAGGCGCTTCTGCTGGCACGGTATCTCCGGGGAGAGCTGCCCACCCTTTTGGTGGAAGTGATGTTATGTTAGTTTTAATCACCCGCGATGTGGATTCCGAAGACGCCGCTGGCCGCAAACGTCTGCGGCAAATTACGAAGCAGTGTATCAACTAGGGTCGGCGGGCGCAGAATTCTATCTTTGAGTGCTCGCTGGATGCAGTCCAATGCCGCAGTTTACAAGCAAATTATATAAGATAATGGGGCCCTGAGAAAAATAGTCTTCGGTTTTGCTGCTTAGGAAATCGTTATGAAAATAAGAACCTGTATGCACAACCATCGAACACGATCTGCCCGGTGCTTTTTCAGGCAGACTGCGTTCATTTTCCTTGCCATACGGCAGTATGCCTGCCAAAAATGGCCTTGCCTGCCCGAAAAAACCCTCGGGCATCCGGCATC